>JANOQG010000297.1:0-7617 GCA_031422255.1 Actinomycetes bacterium
CGCGTGGAAACGTCTTCTTCTCGATGACGACTACGTCGCGACCGGCTCGGGCCAGCCAGTGCCCGGCCGCCGCCCCCGCGGGGCCGCCACCGATGACCAGGACGTCGTGGCGATGGGCGATGGTCACCCTGGCATTCTGCCGGTCGAGTGTGCCGATGAGACAGTCGAGCGGCCTACCGCGGGGGCGTCAGCCGGCCGCGAGGTTGGCTTCGTCGATGCCGGCGGCGGTCGAGAGGTCGCCGAGTCCGACGTCCTGGTCATCGGTGGCGGCCCCGCGGGGGCGGCGGCCGGGCACTGGCTGGCCCGAGCCGGTCGCGACGTAGTCGTCATCGAGAAGAAGACGTTTCCACGCGAGAAGACCTGCGGCGACGGCCTGACCCCGCGCGCCGTCACCCAGATCCAGGCCATGGGTCTCGAGGAGAAGGTGGCCGCCAACCACCACCGCTACGACGGTCTGCGCTGCATCGCCCATGGCAAGACCCTCGAGATGCCATGGCCCCAGCACCCCGTGCACCCGAGCTACGGCTACGTGGTGCGCCGACGCGACCTCGACACGCTGGTGGCGGAGGAGGCAGTGGCGCGCGGCGCCGTCCTGCTCCAGGGCACCGAAGCGCTCCGGCCGATCCTGCGCGATGGGCTGCTGGCGGGCGCCGTGGTGAAGGACAAGGAGACCGGCGAGGAGCGGGAGATCCACGCCCGCTACGTCGTGATTGCCGACGGCTCGCTGTCCCGCTTCGGGCGGGCTCTCGGGAACCAGCGCGACAAGCGCCTCCCACAGGGCATGGCCATCCGCGGCTACTTCGAGAGCCCGATGCACGCGGAGCCGTGGATCGAGTCCGCCCTCGACGTGCGCGATCGCAACGGCGACGCCATGCCGGGGTACGGCTGGATCTTCCCGTGCGGCGACGGCACCATCAACGTCGGCATCGGGCTGCTCTCCACCTTCCGCGGCTGGCGCGACATCAACACCTCGTACCTCATGAAGGAGTGGGCGGCCACCGCCCCCGAGCACTGGGGGATCGACCCTGACGCGATGCTCGGCGAGGCCACCGGCGGCCGCCTGCCGATGGCTGGTTCGATCCATCCCAAGAGCGGCCCAACCTGGATCGCCATCGGCGACGCGGCCGGCTCCATCAACCCGTTCAACGGTGAGGGAATCGACTACGCCTACGAGACCGGCCGCATGGCCGCCGGGCTGATCGATGAAGCACTCGAGACCGGCTCGGCCATGCCGCTGGCGCGGTACCCCGATCTGCTCGAGGAGGAGTACGGCCTCTACTTCCGAGTGGCGCGAGCCTTCGCCATCGTGATCGGCCAACCCGAGCTGATGCAGCAGCTCACCCGCGTCGGGGTGCAGTCGCAATCGCTGATGGAGTGGGTACTGCGCATCATGGCCAACCTGCTGCGCCCGGAGGAGCTCGGCCCCGCCGAGCTCGCCTACAAGGCCGTGGCCCGGATCGCCAGAATCGTGCCCGAGCGCATCCCCGCGTAACGCGCCCGGGCCGAGCGCCACACCCGGGTCCACGACACCGACGAAACCTGCGGCAGAATCTGCCCGATCCGGGCCCGTCTTGCCGCAGGGTGCAGGCCCACTCGCCGGTCGGCGCGAACCAGCGGCAGAGAGCGCCCGATTCGGTCGTTGTGTGCCGCAGATTGGCTCGGTGGTGGCCGCCGCAGACCGACGGCGTCACGGTCTCGGTCAGGAGACGGTGAGGGTGCCTGTCATCGCGCTGTGGATCTCGCAGTGGAACGTGTAGCTACCCGCGGCGTCGGGGGCGACGATCGGATCTGACTGGTTGCTCCCCGGCACCTCACCCGAGTCGAACGCGCCATCGTCGGCGGTGAGGGTGTGGACGGTGCTGTCCTGGTTGTCGAACCGGAACGCACTGCCCGCCGCCACGGTGAGGTCGTTGGCGTAGGCGATGCCCTGGGCGACCACCGTGGGGTCGTCGCCTCCATCGTTGGGCGGGGACGTTGTGGAGGAATCCTGACCGCTCGACGCGGCACCGTTGTCGTCTCCCCCGCAGCCGGCGAGACCGCCGAGCAGGAGGACAGCAGCGAGAGCCGCGAGACGGACGGGTGCGAGCGAGGCGCGAAGATCCATGCGCGAGCATACGAACGCACGCGCCGGATGCTTCACCTCAATGGATCGGGACCGACGCGGCCGGAACCGGCAGCTCGCCCGTAAGCCCCTCAAGTGCCTCGCTGGCCTCGCGGGCCGCGAGTGCCTCGAGGGCCACCAGGTCGACGATCACCGGAAGTGAGGCTGGCCGCGGACGGGAGCGCACCAGATGCTTGGCATCGCTCGGTGTGGTGACGAGAGCCCAGACGCCGAAGGCGGCCGCGAGGGCCAGCGCTCCGGAGATCGCCTCGGCCTCTCCCACGACCGTGGCCGCCAGCCCGCCCACGGCGGCTCCGATCGCCTGCGAACCCATGAGAAGACCTACCGCGATCCCCATGGCTGAGGCGCGGCGGTCCCGCGGGAGGCGAAGGCCGATCACCGTGTTGGTGGGAATCGACACGGCGAACATTCCACCGGCGACGAGGAACGCGACGAAGGCCAGTGCGCCATCGGCCCCGACCCAGAACAGCGGCGCAGCCAAACCCGCGGCAACGATGCAGCAGCAGGCCGCGTTGCGAAGCAGCGTGCTGTGTGCGCGCACACCGACGGCCACGATCGCCGTGCCGAGGAGCGTTCCGACGGGTACGGCAGCGGCGAGTACGCCCAGCAGGTTCTCCCGCAGATCGATGGACGCCGCGTACGGCACGACAAGCGCCTCCACCACGGTGCCAAGTGCGCCGGCGACACAGACGATGCTCAACGCCCGCCTCACCATGCGATCACCGAAGAGCGCCGCGCCGCCCTCGCGAAGCGAACCGCCGACGCTCTCAGGCTGCTCGGAGGGCCGTGCGGCCTCCGTGTCACGCAGGCCCAGGAGCAGGATGGCGGAGACCAGGAAGCTCAACGCGTTGATGGCCAGGGCACCGCGGGGCTCCACCACGGTGAGGAGGAGCCCACCGAGCGCGCTCCCGAACACAAGCGAGGACTGCACGGAGATGCCCGCAAGCGCCAAGGCATCGGGATAGCGCTCCTCGGGCACGAGGTCTGGCATGGCGGCCGCCCGCGCGGCTTCGAACGGCGGCGAAGCGAGGCCCGCGAAGAAGGCGAGGACGAGTAGGCCCCCTACCGGCATGGCGATGAGCATCGCGGTGAACAGGGCCGCCCGCGCGACGTCGGCCACGATCATCACGCTGATGCGGCTGTAGCGGTCGGCAAGTGCGGCAAGCACCTGCCCGATGCCCACGAACCCTGCCAGCGACACGGCGGTGACACCGGCGGCCCACGCCGAGGACCCGGTGCGCTGGTAGACGAGCACGGTGAGGGCGAGTCGGCCCGCCCAGTCGCCGAGGAGTGAGATGACGTCGGCGACCCAGAGCCGGCGAAAATCGGGGATCGACAAGGGCGACAGCAGGGCCGCGGCCCTACGCCGGAGCACCCCATCGCCCTTGCCGCTCATGAGGCGAACGGTACGGCCGACCCAACCCTCCGCACAAGGTCCATCACGGAGAGTGGCGGTGATCAGCTCACGGCGACAGGCGGATCGGCCAGATCGTCTGCGTCGACGCCCGACGGCATGCCATCGGCGACGTCGCGGGCCAGGACCTTGCGCACCCGAAACCAGATCCAGATGCTCGCCGGCACCATCGCCGCCGCGAGCATCTGAGCCCCAGTGAGACCGAGTACCCGTTCGTCGTTGACTCGCAGCGAATCGCTGGCGAAGCGGGCAACGCCGTAGAAGCCACAGAACACTGCTACGGCTGTTCCGGGCCGACTGCGGTCTTTGCGGAAGTAGAGAAGCCAGGAGAGGATCCCGAACAGCACGATCATGTAGAGGAACTCGTACAGAGAGGTCTGGTGAAACACCATCCCGGGTTCGAGCGGCGTGCTGCCCAGGGACGACTCGCGCACGCTCCCCCCGTCGTAGCGCACGGCGAGTGGGAACGAGGTCAGGCCGCCGAAGTGCTCACCAACCGCGTAGCAACCGATGCGGCCGATCGCGAGACCCAGAGCCAACCCATAGGCGCACCCGTCGAGGCTGTTCCAGCGCGTGAGCCGATTCCACCGGTGGTAGATCGGATAGCCGGCGATGATCGCAAAGACGAAGCCGCCGGAGAACTGCAGCCCGCCCTGCCAGATCGCTGCAGCGTCGAGTGGTGAGTCGATCTGGTCGAGGTGGGTAATGACCCAGGTGATCCGCGACCCGATGACCCCCGCGACGACCATGCGCATGGCGAGGCTGTAGGTGAGGTCGCGGGGGATGCCGTGGCCCTCTCCGTAACGTGCGGCCAACCACGCGCCCACGAGCACCCCCGCCGCGACCGCCAACCCGAAGGTTCGAAGCGTCACGGGCCCCAATGCGATGTCTGGGAAGGTCGTGTAGGGAATGGCGGCCACAGTGTTCAGCACGCTGCCATGCTCCCAGCGTCAAAGGGGCTCATGCCAGCCACCCAACTCGGCTGCGAGCGTCTCTGCCGCGCTCGGGCCCCAGGTACCGCGGTGATAGAGGCTGACGGGGTGGGGGTCCGCCAGCGCCTTTTCGAAGATGCGCCACTGCTCGTCGAGGGCGTCGGCGCGCCCGAACCGTCGCGCGTCGCCGGCCATCGCATCTTCGAGAAGCCGCTGATAGGCCTCCTGTCGAGCGCCGAACACGGCGTCAAAGCTCACCTCGAGATCCACGGCTCGGCTCGACAGCTCATCGCCTGGTGCCTTGGTCTGGAGGTGGAGCATGACGCCGTCGTCCTTGCCGAGGCGGAAGCGCAGGTGGTTGGGATGGGGAGCCTGCGCGCCTGCGGGGGTGAAGAGCAGCCGCGGCGGCGCCTTGAACTCGACCACCGCCTCCGTGCCGGTGACAGGCAAGTGCTTGCCGGTGCGGATGAGCCACGGCACCCCCGCCCAGCGCCAGGAGTCGATCTCGAGGTGCAGGGCCGTGAAGGTCTCGACGTCCGAGCCGGGGGCCACGCCACTCTCGTCCGTGTAGCCGCGGTACTGGCCGCGCACGACCGAGCCCGGCTCCACGGTCCGGATCTGTCGGAACAGGCGGCTGCGCTCATCGCGGAGGGCATCGGCATCGGCTCCAACTGGAGGTTCCATCGCGAGAAGTGCGACCACCTGGAGGAGGTGGTTCTGCACGACGTCGCGGAGCGCCCCGGCCGACTCGTAGAAGCGCCCGCGATCCTCGATGCCGAAGGACTCTGCCATGGTGATCTGCACGTTCGAGATGTAGCTCCGGTTCCACACGGGCTCGAGCATCGAGTTGGCGAACCGGAAGACGAGCAGGTTCTCGACTGATTCCTTGCCGAGAAAGTGATCGATGCGGAAGACGTCGCTTTCGGGGAACCCACGGTGAAGCATCGTGTTGAGCTCCCGGGCCGAAGCCCGATCGCGTCCGAACGGCTTCTCGACGACAACCCGCGCACCCTCGTTCAGGCGGTGCCTCTCGAGTCCCAGCACGACGTCATCGAAGAGCTCCGGAGGCACGGCCAGGTAGAAGAGCGGGTGCTCCGAACCGAGCTCCTTCAGGCGCGCCGCGAGGGCGGCGAATGACTCTGCGTCCCGGTAGTCGCCCTGCACGTAGGAGGTGCGAGCCGCAAGGTCGGCCCAGACGGCTTGGTCCACGTCCCCCTTGGCCTCGATCGCCTCGCGAGCATGCTGGCGGAGTCGGTCGTCGTCCCATTCCGAGGAGGCGAAGCCCACCACCGGCACGTGGTCCTGGCCTGCCTTTGTCATCTCATAGACGGCCGGGAAGATCTTCTTCTTGGCCAGATCGCCAGTGGCCCCGAACAGCACCAGCGCATCGGATCGGATCGGCGCCGGGCTCACGTCGTCCCAGCATCGGGTGGTGCCTCAGGGATGACCGCGTGTCCCCCGAACTGCTCACGGAGCGCTGCGACGGCGCGCATGGACAGGCGGTCGTCGTCCTGGCTCACGAAGCGCGCGTAGAGCGCCGCGCTGATCACGGGCGTGGCCACGCCGCGCTCGATCGCCTCGTGCACAGTCCAGCGACCTTCGCCCGAATCCTGGGCGACACCTGCCAGACCATCGAGCCCAGGGCGTTGCTCGAGCGCACGCACGAACAGCTCAAGCAACCAGGACCGGACGACGCTCCCGTGCCTCCACGCGCTGAGAGCACCGGTGACGTCGATATCCAGACCCGATCGTTCGAGGAGCTCGTACCCCTCGGCATAGGCCTGCATCAAGCCGTACTCAATGCCGTTGTGGACCATCTTTGTGAAGTGGCCCGTGCCGGCGGCCCCGGTGTGCACGAAGCCCCCCTCGGGCGCGAGGGCATCGAAGATCGGCTGGGCGAAGGCCACGTGTTCCGGTGCCCCACCGACCATGAGGCAATAGCCCTCCTCGAGACCCCATACTCCGCCACTCGTGCCCGAGTCGATGAAGCCGACCCCCACCGCAGCGAGGTCGGCCGCGCGGCGAGTGCTGTGACGCCAGTTGGAGTTGCCCCCGTCGATCACCACGTCGCCCGCCTGCAGCAACGCACGCAGGGCGTTGACGGTGTCATCAGTTGGGTCCCCGGCCGGCACCATCACCCACACGGCTCGGGGTGCGGGCAGCGCTGCCACCAGCGCCTCGAGCGACGCCACCTCGGAGGCCGAGCTGAAGGCGTCGAACCCCACCACCGTGTGGCCGTGCTGGCGGAGGCGCTCGGCCATGCCCCCGCCCATCTTCCCCAGCCCAACCATTCCGACCTTCACGACGCCCCATCCAGAAGGTCCTGCAGGGGCACCCGTCCCGCTCGGATGTTGCGAGCCAGGAGGGTGCTGAGGTCGCCGGCCGCCTGGGCCTGCTTCAGATGGCCGAACCCGAAGTCCTGCCCTGGAATCGGTATCTCGTCGCGCTCAGAGCCGACCGCCTGGACACACACGATGGCCGCGGGGCCGCCCTTGTGGAGCTGGCCTGTGGAATGCAGGAATCGAGGGCCGAACCCAAGGCTCACCGCCACCTGGAAGCGGTCACGCAGCGCCACCCGGGCGGCCTCGAGCAGCTGCACCTCGTGGCCTCCGGGATCGGCGAAGACCTGGAGCGCCAGGTGATCGCCAGGCTGAAGCATCGCGAGCAGGTCGGCCAATGGCTGCGCCACGACGTCCACGCCGCCCGCCGCCAGCACCTCGTTGGTGGCCGCCTTGGCGGCGGCTACGTCGGGCTGGTCGAAGGGCTGCACGCCGATGGCTGCCCCGACCAGCGCGGTGGCCAGCTCCATGGTGACGACCAGGTGACCAATCGCGTATTCGGTGGGACCCGAACGAACCGAGACGACAGGGTGGCCGGCCAGCTCGAGGTCCGTCAGCGGATCATGGGACAGGAACAGGCGATCAGAGCCGTACACCTCAGGAGCGCCGAGGGGCTCGCCGACGATCGGCACGACGCCGGTGCCTTGCTTTCCGAGCGACTCCGCGAGGAGCTGCTCGATCCAGAGCCCGAGCGTCTCCACGGCGGGGTCGAGCACGACGGTGACCTTGTCTCGGCCCACCCGAACCCCAGCCGCAATCGCTCCCGCGAGCAGCAGAGCCGGGTTCTCATCCAGCGGCGCCTCGGGACCG
>JANOQG010000298.1:0-6335 GCA_031422255.1 Actinomycetes bacterium
GCGGGAGCGGATCGACCTCCACGGGGGCCAGCTCAACGGTTGCCTGCGTCACCATCGCTCGACCGTCTCGGAGGATGACGGGGTTGAGGTCGAGCCCCACCAGCTCGGGGAGGGCCTCGACCAGTACGCCGACCTGCAGCAGCAGAGCCTCCAGCGACGTACGAGCCTCGGGGGTGAGAAGGGCATCCAGCCGGGAGCCTGCCACGAAGCGAACCGCGTCCAGATCCGTGAGCGGGAGCACGTGTACATCGGTGACGTCGTCCCGAGCTGCGGCCGCCCCACCCGGGCTGATCGACAGCACTGGGCCCACGTCGGCGCTGGGGGTTACTCGCACCGCCACGTCGAGTCCCGGCCCCACCATCGGTTGCACGAGCACAGGCGTGAGCGCTGCACCTAAGGAGGCCTCCATGCGCGCCCAAGCGTTGCGTACGGCGTCGGCGTCCTCGAGGTCGATGGCGAAGCCCTCTGCTGAGGTCTTGGCGGCCTGGTCACGGCCGGCCGCCTTCAGCACCACCGGGTAGCCGAGGTCCTCGGCGGCGACCGCCGCGTCGTCCAGCGACTCGACCACCCGCCCGGCGAGCAGGTCGAGCCCCGCAGTGGTCAGGATGTCGAGGCTGTCGAGGTGCTCCAGCACGATTGGTCCGTCCGCGAGGAGGCCGCGCGCCCGTTCGGTGACGACAACGGCTGCGGCGGCGCCCAGCGACGGCAAGGTGCCGTCGGGCTCGGCCAGCCACTCTGCGTACCGGGCGACGCGACCCAACGCCAGCGCTGCAGCATCGACCGCGCGGTAGAGAGGCACCGATCCCCCCACGGTGTGCGGACCGTAGAAGCACGCCACGACTGGAACATCTGGGGTGGCCTTACTGGCCGCATCCAGGGCGGTGCGAACCTCGTCGGCGGTACCCCCGAGGGAGGGTGCGTAGACCATCAGCACCGCGTCGACGCCAGGGGCCGCGGTGAGGATCTCCACCGCCTGCTGCACGTCGCTCCCGTTCGCTCGTAGCCCGAGGTCGATCACGGCCTCTGCTCCGTGGGCTCGCCCGGAGAGGGCGGCAAGCGCCTCCCTCTCGTGGGGGGTGAGGGTTGCGACGGAAAGATCGCCGTCGAGCACGGCGTCCACCGCGATCGCCAACGACCCACCGGCGTTGCCGAGCACGGCCACCCGCCGACCCTGTGGGAGGGGCTGGTTCACGAGCAACAGTGCGGTGTCGAGCATCGCGGGCACTGACGGGACCCCGATCACGCCTGTCTGGCTGAGCACGACCGCGGCAACCCCGCTGCGGCCGGCCTTGACCGCGACCACCGGCTTCGTGCGCGTGAGCTGGCGGGCAAGGCGACTGAAGCGCCGCGGGTTGCCCAACGACTCGATGTACATGCAAACGACGTCGGTAGAGGCGTCGGTGGCCCAGTACTGCAGCAGGTCGTTTCCCGAGACGTCGGAGCGGTTGCCCATGGCCACGAAGGACGAGATGCCGATGCCCGCCTCCCGCGCCCGGCCCACGATGGCGGCGCCCACCATGCCCGACTCCGAGAGGAGCGACACCGTGCCCTGCCGGGGGGCAACCTGGGCGAAGGTCGCGTGCAGGCGCACCGCTGGATCCGTGTTGATGATGCCGAGGCAGTTCGGCCCGACCACGCGGATTCCCCAGGTGCGCGCGATTCGCAGCACCTGTGCCTCGATGGCCGCACCCTCCGGGCCTGTCTCGGCGAACCCAGACGTGAGGATGACGACGCCGTACACCTGCTTGCGCCCACAGTCCTCGACCACCGATGCCACCTTGTCCGCGGGCACAGCGATGATCGCGAGGTCGACGTCCTCGGGGATGTCCAGGATGCTGCTGACAGCCTTGATCCCCGCCACGTGGTGGGCGTTGGGGTTGACCGGCCACACAGGTCCTTGGAAGCCAGCACTGAGCAGGTTCTGGAGCACATCGTGGCCGACGGTGAGCGGGTCTCTGCCCGCTCCGATCACCGCCACGCTCCGCGGACATAGGAGTCGGCGAACCGCCTCGGATGCAGCGGAGCGGGCTCGCTCCTCGATGGCTGCCTCCGCTTCAGGCGTGGGCTGGATCGCCAGGCGAACCTCGACCACGCCGTCAGCGAACCGCGTGACCGCCTCGAAGCCCACCTGCGTGAACACGCCGATCATCTTGCGGTTCTCTGGGAGCACAGAGGCCGTGAACCCGCTGAGCCCCACCTCCCGCGCTCGCACCGCCAGATGTTCGAGGAGGATCGTGGCGAGCCCCCGACGGTGGTTTGCGTCGTCGACGAAGAAGGCGACCTCAGCCTCAGAGCGGGTGCGCCAACGGTCGTACCGGGCCACTCCGATGAGCTCGTCACCGCGAAGGGCAACGAGCGCCATGCGATCCACGTAATCGATGTGGGTGAGGTGGTCGACATCGCGCGTTGAGAGGTGCGGCCGCGGGCTGAAGTAGCGGTAGTAGATGCTCTGCGACGACTGCCGTGCGTGGAACGCGAGGATGCGTTCGCCATCATCGGGCCGGATTGGTCGTACGAAGGCCGTGGCCCCGTCGGTCAGGACGGCGTCGCTCTCGTACGCGCTGGGGTAGCCCTCGGGAAGCGCGTCCATTGGTGCAACCTACCCACCGACTATCTTTCGACCGACGTCGCTCGCTCCGCGAGGCCCCTGTGCGCACTTCCTCCCACACGTTCGTGTCGCTGCTGCTCGCCGCAGCGTTGCTCTCGGCTGGCTGTGCCAAGGAGGCCGCGGACGGAGCGCTCTCGGTCGAGGGCGACTCCGGCTTCGAGACCAACGCCAACCCCGACGCCACCTATCCGCTCAGGTCCTAAGCCGATGCGGCCCTAGCGGTTCGTCGTCGAGCGACTGCGTCGCGAGTGACGCACGAGGTTGGCCACCGCTCCCCCGATCACGGCAACGACCAGCGCCAGGATCCCGAGTTGGAGCGCTCCCCCGCGATCACCGGCCTCGGTCGGGCTCGATCCGGAGTTGGGCCGGGGCACGATGTCAGGGACTGGTTGAACGACGATCGTGGTGGCGGTGGTCGAGGTTGGTGTGTCCTGGGCCATCGCTGGCACGCGGCCTGCGAGCGTCAGCTGCACGAACGACAGCATGGCGATGGCCATCACGGCAAGGAAGTGGCGCACGCCTGCATCCTCGCGCTCGTCAGCGAGCATGACGGCGTCGACGGGAGGACGCCAGTGGGGGTCCGACCTGATCGGCGTCGAGCGTGCGGGTGGAGTCGAGGTCCCACAGCCAACGGCCGCCCTCGTTCCGCAGACGACCGAGTGCCACACCAGGGATGGCACGGTCAGTGAATGCCACCACGGTGTACCCCTGCTCCAACGCCTTGGTGGCGGCGCGACTCAGGAATCCTGCAGTCCCGTCGAGCGCCCCGGCCGGAGCGCACACGATGGCGCCGGCGATGACGTCTCCCTCGAAGAGCGGGCCTTCAGCGGTGGCAACGTCCCACTTCAGCGCCGGATCGCCGAGAACGGCCACTTGGGCATCGGGGTGCTGGGCATGCAGGTGCACAAGCGCCTGGTGGAGCTGCCCGAGCGAGGGCTTGGGCAAGCGGAACCCGGCAGCCATCCCGGCATCAACGAGCACAAAGGTTCGGTCAGCCATGGGGTGGGAACGCTAACCGTGCTGCTCGACCCACCGGACCATCCCGCCCGGAGCCTCCAGTACCGCACGGCAGGACGGCGCCGCTCGGCGCAGCCCCAGCGCGAGCTACCGCGCCTTCGACGCCTGGTGTGCGTCGATCCCGACATCGGTCTCGTCCGCCGGCTCGACACCACCGCCGTGCCCCAAGCCTGCGACCCTGGGCAGGACCGTCACAACTGGATGACCTCGCCCTCGACGGCCGCCCGCACGCTGATCGGCGCGCCGGCGAACGACTCCACGATGGCGTCCACCTCGTCGTCGGTTCGGGTGGGATCATGGTGGAACAGCAGGACCGACCGGGTGCCGGCCAGCTCGCCCAGTCGCACCGCGTAGTCCGCCGCAGAGTGGCCGAACAGCGCCCGCGAGGGCAGCTCCGCCGCGGTGTGCTGGGCGTCGTGGATCAGCACGTCGACGTCGGCCGCCAACGCCATGGCGGCCTCGTGGTAGGGACCCCACCCGTCAGGCCCCGGCCCCAGTGCTGACGGACCGTGATCGGACAGGTAGGCGATGGCCGAGCGATCGTCGCTGATCCGATAGCCGAACGTGCGGCCGCCCTTGTGGGGGATCTCCAGCGCCAGCACCTCGAAGCCGCCGAGGTGGTGAAGCCCGGGCGCGAGCCCCTCGAAGGTCCACGAGCCGCGCAGTCCCTCGGGTCCGATCGGGAAGTGCGGCGGTGACATGGCCCGGCGCAGGACATCGATGGCGGAGTCGCCGTCCTCCTGATCTGGCAGGCAGAGCTGCACCTCGGCGCTGTCGTGGTCGATCGCACGGGAGAAGGGCAGGCCTTGGGTGTGGTCCCAATGGAGGTGGCCCAGCAGCACCACGCCCCGGAACGGCGCCTCCCCCAGGAGCGCGCCCAGATCACGGATCCCGGTGCCGGCGTCGAGCACGAGGCTCGGTAGCTCGTCGCCGTGGGCCAGCGCCACGCAGGACGTGTTGCCGCCGTGGCGCGCGAAGGGGTGCCCGGGGGCGGGCGTGGACCCTCGCACCCCGAGCACGTGCACCCTCACGGGCTGGCGGCCTCCTCACGGCGGTGGCCTTGGCTGATCTCGGCCAGCGCGTCGAGGTCGAGCTCCACCTTGCGGGCCTCGGCCACCTTGCAGGGCGTGACGGCGACGAGCGTGGCCGTGCGGCGCCCGCCTTCGAGGACGGCCCGCTCGCCGATGAGCGCTCCGGGGCCGAGGTTGGCGATCTCCTTGCCATCGACACGGACCTCGATGACGCCGTCGAGCAGCAGGTAGATGGAGTCGGCCTCCTGGCCCTGCTCGGTGAGCGTGGCGCCCGCCTTCAGCTTGCGGATCTTGGGCTTGCCCTCCCCCATGATCACCCGGGACAGCTGGCGCTCCATGGCGGACTCGACCGCCGTCACGAGGGCCGACGAATCCTCGCCGCCCCACGGGCTGAAGTCACCGAAGGCGTGGCGGTACCAGTCCTTGAAGTCGACCAGACCCGACTTGGCGGCCAGAGCACCGTCGGGGCCGTAGATCCAGTGCCGGGGGAAGGGGCTGGCGCCCACGAGCTCCCAATCAGACCGGCCGTCGGCGTGGATCGTGAGCGACAGCGTCGACCATGCCGTGGGGGCGTGGTACTGCACGAAGGGCGGCTTGGCCACCCGCCGCGGTGCGGGGACGCCGGTGCGGCCGCCGGCGGTCTGCTGGAACCGCACCCATCCATCACCCACCTCGGGCTCGGCCACCAGGTCGGGGTAGGCCACGGCTTGGAAGGTGGCCGATGCCCCCGCAAGGGCCATGGTGGTGGACCCGATGACGCCACTCCCCGAGTAGCCGTGACCCGTGATGGCGCCGGCAGCGTCCACCTCGATCCAGGCCTGCAGGTCGTTGGCCACGCGGAACAGGTCCCGCGCCCGCCAGTCCTCCAGGTCGCCCAGCACCTCTGGTAGCGGCTGGTCGTAGTGAGCCAGCCCCAGTCCGAACGGCGCCTTCATCGCCCCGCTCACCGCCTCCGACGGGATCCACGACACCGCCACCACCCTCGACTCGATCTTCATCGCTCACTCCTTGTCCCGGATGACCTCAGCATCTTGCACCCGCGCCCCGGATCCAAGGGCGCTGACCAGCCTCCGAGGGGTGTGGCTGGCACCCCCCCACCTCGCATGGCTGCCCCCTGGTCAGGAGAAGCCAGATCTGACTGGATGGGGCGATGGCCGACGGCGTGATCACTGTGGTCCTGGCGGACGACAACCTGATCGTGCGCGCCGGGGTACGAGCGTTGCTGGCCCGAGAGCCCGATGTCGAGGTGGTGGGCGAGGCGTCCGACTACCCGGAGCTGATCACCGCCGCCCTCGAGTACCAGCCGCAGGTGGTGGTGAGCGACATCCGCATGCCACCCACCTTCCAGCGGGAGGGCATCGACGCCGCCAAGGAGATCCGCCAGCGGATGCCCGGCACCGGGATCGTGATCCTGTCCCAGTTCGACGACCCTGAGTACGCGGTCTCGCTCCTCGCGGACGGTGCCGCCGGCTACTCCTACCTCCTCAAGGACCGCCTGGCCGAGGGCGACCAGCTCATCGACGCCATCCGGGCGGTGGCCACCGGCGGCACCCTCCTCGATCCGGTGATCGTCGACGCGCTGGTGCGACCCGTGCAGTCCGATGACGACCTGAGCGACTCCGACCAGGAGCTGCTGACCTTCATCGCCGAGGGTCGCCCCATCAAGGCGATCGCGGTCG
>JANOQG010000299.1:0-5444 GCA_031422255.1 Actinomycetes bacterium
AAGTCCCAGCCGACCAACGCCGCCAGCCACGCGGCCACACCGCTGCCGAGGTCGCGTGCCTCACCCTTCTCCCACATCCGTACGGCGCTCGTGCGGCTGCTGATCCACGTGGTTGTGGCTAGTGCACCGGTGCCAATGGCCACCGGACCGCTCACGCGCCGCACCTTCCTCGCCCATCGCCGCACCGCCCGCCGACGCTCAGAGGGTGCACGGTCGCTGTCATCGACATCGCCGCTCGCCAGCCGGTCCGCGACGGTGGTGACGACCGCTGCACCCACCGCCGTGCCGACCAGCACCCGGCCGTACTTGCCCGTTCCGGGAACGACCCGCTTCACGAGCACGTGCGAAGCCAGCGGGATGACCAACGATGCGACACCCATCGTGAGGCTCGCCCGCGTGTCGTCTCGGGTGTAGTCGGCGGGGCTCGGGCCGATCGCCTGCGCCCGTCGTTTCAGCGCGCGGCGCTCCACCTCCATCGACCCGAAGTAGAAGGGGATGGCGACGACGGTGAGATCGGTGGCCACGCCGTGCATCGTGCCACCTCGCCGGTCCCGAACGGAGATCGCCGACCACCGACCGGCGAGTTCTCCTTGACCGATGGTCGGCTAAGCGCGACGCTCGAACCAGGCACCCCGGTGCGGACGGAACCAATCACTCGCACAGGGCTTCGCTGAACCAGGCACCGAAAGGGGGTCCTGCGGATGCACATCGGTCCCGAGACAATGGAGCGCTCACCGCCCGATCGATGACGCGCCGTCGTCGGTGTCGACGTACCTGGCGGACCCGCCCACTGCATGCAGCACGCTACGTCGGCTGCCTCCGCGGGACTCGCGAACGGCCTCGATTCCTCACCGAAGACGACAGCAGAGGCTGGGCCTCGGCAGAGGCGGATCAGACACGATCCGTGCCCTCTGCCGGGGCCTCGTCGCGTTCAGAGAACCGAACGGGGAATCGCACGCGACACTGTGAGACGTGGCACACAGCTGGGTAGTCGACACCGAGCCGAACGATCGCTTCGCTCTGTACACCCGGGGCAATGTGGGCGAGGTCTTCCCCCACGTGATCACCCCACTCACGGGCACGCTGATCGGCGAGTCCGTGCGCCAGGCCCAGGTCGAGCTGTTCGTCGAGATGGGCGTGCTGCGGCCGCATGAGCGGACGGGAACCTCGGTGGGCACCGGCGTGTTCGGCGGGCACCTCTACAGCAACGGATCCGTGATGCGCATCTTCGGCGTTCGGATGCCTGGGATGGTGGCGACGACGGCCGACGAGCAGGTCGCGGGTGCGGTCGACGAGTTCCCGCCCTACCGGCGAGCCAAGGGCGACCGCAACCTGCTGGCCACGCTCCTCCTCGCGCGGAGCTCGTTCAAGCTGCTGCGACGGCCCGACCTCACGGTGCTCGAGGCCGCCCGCCGCGACGCCGTCGGGTGGCTGGCGACCATGCCCGACCTCGACCGGGCCTCCACTCCTGCTCTGCTCGAATGGATCCACACGTATCCCCCGCGGATCGGCGCCAGCATGAAGCGCCTGCTGCAGTTCAGCGGGATCGCCACGGCTCCACGCGCGCTTCTCGATCGGCTGCTCGACCGCACCGGAGTGCCTGCTGGGCTGGCCAACCGCGTGGTGGGTGGCACGGGAGACATCGACTCGGCCCAGCTCGCCCAACGCCTGTGGCACCTCGGACGCCTGGTCGCTGGAGATCCGGCGCTGACGACGGCCTTCGATGCCGGGCTCGACGGCATCGCCGAACGCACGGCCGACACCACGTTGCGGCCAGCCGTCGATGCGTTCCTGGCCGACCACGGCCACCGTGGCAACGACGAGTACGAGCTGGCGACGCCCGCCTGGGTGATGGATCCGACGCCCGTCTACGCCAGCATCGACCGCCTCCGGCATGCTCCCGAAGGTCGGGATCCCGGCGCGCTCGGGCTCGGAGACGACGCCGAGGTGGCGCTGACCGAGGCATGCCGTGCGGTGCCGAGGGCGATGCGTCCGATGGTGCGTCACACCGCGATGGTCTCGAGGCAGGGATCGATCGGTCGCGAGCGCGCCAAAGACATCTTGGTGCTCGAGAACCTCGGGGCGCGCCGGGTGCTCCACGAGCTCGTGCGTCGCGCTGCCGAACGAGGCGGGCCCACGGACGCTCGTCACGGGTTCTGCGTGACGATCGAGGAGCTCGCCGACTACGTCGACTCCCCCGCCGACTACGCGGCGGTCATCGCAGAACGCGCCGACCAGGCTCGCTACCTCAACGACCGTGTGCCGCCGCCATGGTTCGAGGGGCGCATCCCGGATCCATCGACCTGGCCGCTTCGAATCGACTCCCGGCGGGATGCGCCCGCGAGCGGTGTGGCGCTGACGGGAATCGCGGTCAACGGCGGGATCGCCTCCGGGCCCGCTCGCGTGATCCACGATCCCAGCGATCCGCGTGGGCTCGAATCTGGCGAGGTGCTGGTGTGCGCCATCACCGATCCGTCGTGGACACCCCTCTTCCTCAGCGCCGTGGCCGTCGTGTGCGACACAGGCGCGATGCAGAGCCATGCAGCCATCGTCTCGCGCGAACTTGGCATTCCGGCGGTGCTGAGCGTCCCGGGCATCACTGGCGTGGCCGACGGAACGATCCTGCACGTGGACGGCAACGCGGGAACGGTGCGGATCGGCTGAGTCGTCCGCAACACCGAAGATCTGGCGTTGCAGGTGCCGCCCCAGGCAGCACCCACAACGCCAGATGTCGGGTTCTCAGTCAGCAGCGACGGTGATCAGTCACCGCCGTTGTTGTGACCTCCGGAATTGCCGGGATCGCAGTCGGTCGCCGGCGTCGACTCGCTGCTGTTGCCACGGCCCGAGTTGCACTTCGTGGGCGGCGGCGGCGTTTCCCCCGTCGCGAAAGCGGGCGAAACCAGACCGGCAGTGAACATCCCGGTCAGGAAGACCCCCGCCAGGCGCTTGCGTGTGATCAATCTCATGAACAGCTCCCTCTTCTGTTGACAGGATGCCGCCGACCGAACGTGGCTCCGATCGCAGTCCGCTGGCATGTCGCCCCCCGCGGAGTGCGCCGTCGCACACAGGTCAAGGTTGTCGCCGGCGGCGTTGTGACCCAAGGGTGTGATCGCCCCCGCGGAGCGTGGGGATACGGCCGCCCTGCCTTCGAGTCGCGAGGGAAGCGCTGCTCGAGCGCCAGGAGGTGGGACTAGCTGCAGCCGCTGGTGCTGCCGCAGCTCGGGCAGGCGTGACAGGAACCAGCTCGCTGCATCTGGACGCCGCACTGCATGCAGTAAGGGGCATCTGAGTGCGAGGCCCTGACGGGCACGTTGGGATTGGGCTTGGCTGGCTGCACGCCCTCCCCGGTGACGCCGGCCCGCTCGAGGAGGCTGAGCTCCCTCGGGGCATCGGTGGCGGAGAGCAGTGGCGATGAGGCGTCGAAGCTGGGCGGGTCGGCCGGGATCTCGGTGCCCTGACGGGTCTCGGTGATCGTCTCCTCGACACCGGGGAGGGTGGGCTGCGTGCGCTCTCCCGTGGTGAGGATGTTCAGCTCGGTGCGCTCCTCGATCGACAGGTAGTCGACCGCGAGGCGGCGGAAGATGTAGTCGAGGATGGAGCTGGCGATCCGCAGGTCGGGGTCGTCGGTCATGCCAGCGGGCTCGAAGCGGGTGTTGGTGAGCGTCTCCACGTAGACCCGCAGCGGCACGCCGTACTGGAGGCCGTAGCTCACCGAAACGGCGAAGGCATCCATGATGCCGGCGAGGGTGGAGCCCTGCTTGGAGATGCGCAGGAAGATCTCGCCTGGGCGGCCATCGGCATACTCGCCCACCGTGACGAAGCCCTTGCAGTCAGCCACGCGGAACTCGAAGGTGTGCGAGGTGCGGTTGCGCGGCAGCTTCTGCCGTGTGGGCACCTTGATGACGCGCTCCACCACGCGCTCGACGATCTTCTCGACCACATGCGGCTCGACTCCGGAGGCGGCGAGGGCTTCGACGAGGGGCTCGACGGCGCTCTCCTTCTTGGCCGTGGAGAGCGGCTGGGCCACCTTGCAGTTGTCGCGGTAGATGGCGATGGCCTTCACGCCGAGCTTCCAGGCGTCGATGTGGAGCTGCTCGACCTCCTCGACGGTGGCGTCCTCGGGGAGGTTCACCGTCTTGGAGATGGCGCCGGAGATGAACGGTTGGACGGCCGCCATCATCCGGACGTGGCCGGAGTGGTGGATCGTGTTGTCGCCCATGGAGCAGGCGAACACCGCGACGTGCTCGGCGGCGAGGTGGGGGGCGCCGAGGATCGACTTGTTCTCGTCGATGTAGGCGATGATCTCCTCGTTCTGCTCGGGCGTGTAGCCGAGGCGGGCGAGCGCGCGGGGCACCGTCTGATTGACGATCTGCATCGTGCCGCCGCCGACGAGCTTCTTGACCTTGCACAGGCCGAGGTCGGGCTCGATGCCGGTGGTGTCGCAATCCATCATGAGGCCGATGGTGCCGGTGGGGGCGAGGACCGACGCCTGAGCGTTGCGCACACCGGCGACGGCGGCCAGCTCGTTGGCGTCGTCCCAGCACTCCTGCGCGGCGCTGAGCAGGTGCGAGGGGACGAGCTCCTCGTCGATCCCGGCGGCGGCCTCCTGGTGCTGGCGCAACACCCGGAGCATGTGCTCCTCGTTCTCAGCGAAGCCGGCGAAGGCCCCCATGCGCGAGGCGGTACGGGCCGAGGTGGCGTACGAGTGGCCGGTCATCAGCGAGGTGATCGCGGCGGCGTAGGCGCGGCCTTCATCGCTGTCGTAGGGAAGGCCCAACGCCATCAGCATGGCGCCGAGGTTCGCGTAGCCGATGCCGAGCTGCCGGAAGGCACGTGAGGTGTCGCCGATGCTCTTCGTGGGGTAGTCGGCCCGACCCACGAGGATCTCCTGGCCCGTGAACATGATCTCCACGGCGTGCTTGAAGCCCTCTACATCGAACGTGTCGGTGGTGCCGGCGCCGACATCGTTCGAGAGGTCAAGGAACTTCAGCAAGTTGAGGCTGGCCAGGTTGCACGCTGAGTTGTCCAGGTGCATGTATTCGCTGCAGGGGTTCGAGCCGTTGATCCGGCCGGTGTTGGCCGCCGTGTGCCAGTGGTTGATGGTGGTGTCGAACTGCATGCCGGGATCGGCGCACTCCCATGCGGCCAAGGAGATCTGACGCATCAGGTCGCGGGCCTTGACGGTGCGCACGATGGCGCCGTCGGTGACGGCACGGAGGTGCCAATCGGAGTCGTCCACCACGGCCTGCATGAACTCGTCGGTCACCCGCACGGAGTTGTTGGCGTTCTGGTACTGGACCGAGGCCATGTCCTTGCCGTCGAGGCTCATGTCGAAGCCGGCCTCCTCGAGGACCCGGATCTTCTTCTCCTCGCGGGCCTTGACCCACACGAACTCCTCCACGTCGGGATGGTCGACGTTGAGGATGACCATCTTGGCGGCGCGG
>JANOQG010000300.1:0-18656 GCA_031422255.1 Actinomycetes bacterium
GACAGCGCCGACAGCGCCGACAGCGACTGCGACGCCACCGAGCCGGACGACGCTGATGAGGCTGATGGGGACGACGAAGCTGATGACGCCGACGAAGCTGATGACGCCGACGAGGTCGACGAAGCTGACGAGGCCGATGAGGTCGACGGGGTCGACGAAGCTGATGAGGCCGACGAGGCCGATGAGGCCGATGAGGTCGACGAAGCTGACTCCGCCGATGAGGTCGACGAAGCTGACTCCGCCGATGAGCCTGACGAGGACTGACGGCCACGGTTGAACCAGGCGCTGTGATCACGTAACGGGTGCGGGAGGGTCGCCACGACCTCCCGCACCCGTCGACGTGCGCCGAAGCGCGCACACCGTTCGCTCCGATCAGCGTTCTCCCGTACGCGCTGTCGTGGAGCGGCCAGCCGCAAGCAACTCGCGTCGGACCGTTCCGGCATCAACTCCGAACTGGTTGCCCAAGCCAGCGAGCGACCGTCCCTGCGCGTACATCGCACCGACACGATCAACGTCCTCGTCGGGCAATCGCCTCTAGCGGGGCGTGACCTGACGCCGCGAGCCATGCGTGGCCTGAACACCGGCTTGGGGGCGAGCCACCCAAGCGAATCGGAATACGCTCCACTCTTACACCGCCGACGCGTGAGAGACGATGGCCGATCCGGAACCCCACCTCGTCCGAGAGCAGGACTGCCCCGAGGAGAGCTGGGGCGACATCGTTTCGTGGCGCACGCTGATCAGTGCTGATCGCACCCCAACTGAATCCCTCACCGTTGGGACGGCGGAGATCCACCCTGGTGCTTCCACCGATGGCGCGCTCCACCGCCACCAGCCACCGGAGGTGTACTACTTCCTGGCCGGGACAGGCGTGGTCCACATCGGCGACGCCGCCTACCCCGTCGAACCAGGCATGGCAGTGTTCATCCCCGCCAACGAGTGGCACTTCGTCACCAACACCGGCACAGAGCCGCTGCGCCTCTTGTATGCGTTCGCGGTCGACAGCTTCGACGAGGTTCGGTACGAGCGTCCAGACCCCTCCGACCGAGTTGGCCGCCGGCACTAGGACGCGCGGCGCGAGCTCGGCGGCGGTAGCCGCCGCTGTGCTGAGTATGCGGCAGCGGGGCGAGTAGTAGCGCTGATCGAGCTGGCGGAACCGGGGGGAGGTGCGGCCCGGGACCACGACGTCCGTGAGACTGACGAGGCCGAGGCCCTCGCCCAATCCAACCTGACCGACCTCTCCGCGGTCGAGCGTCCGGCCGCACACGCGAAGCCCCACGTTCGGCGTTCGGGACGGCGCAAACGGGTCTACTTGTCTCATTCCACGGTCGACGGTACCCTCTGATCGGTGTTCGTGACGGCGCAAACGCAGGAATACGTCGATCTGAGCCGAGAGGTCGGCGATGCATTGGCCTCCCTCGGCCTCGATGTGCGCGAGGTGGACGGCATCCTGACGGTCGACGGCGCCCGCGCGGCACTCAACCTCGTCGCTCGCTCCCATCCGACCCCGGCCGACCTGCGTCAGCTCGCTGAGTCCGCCACCGGCCACCTGCCCGCAGTGGTGGTGGCCGATCGCATCAGCGAGCCGGGGCGCGACGAGCTTCGCCGGGCGGGCTGGGGCTGGCTCGACCGGCGCGGCCACGTGCGCGTCTGGACGCCGGGCGTGCGGGTCGAGTCGCCCGTGCTCCAGGCCCCCGGCCGCGAGCGCCGCCGCATCGAGAACCCGTGGACCACCGTCGGCCTCGAGATCGCCCTCGCGGCGCTCATCGAGCCGGGTGAGCAGGTCACGGCGCGCCGCGTCGCCCCCCGGATCGGCCGCAGCGTGGGGGCGACCCACGAGATCATCGCCCGCTTCGCGGAGGTCGGGCTGGTTGGCCCGATCACCAAGCAGCCGCTTCTCCCCGAGCTGTTCTGGGAGGCAGCCTCCCACTGGCCCGACGACGGTTGGCAGCCGATCCCCGTCGAGCTGGACGAGCTCGCGGCTGTTGTGGGGGACGACATCCTCGTGCGCGTGGACGAGCGGGCCGCCACCCTGGGCGGAGCCCGGATCACGGCGGTGGGGGACCTGCCTGCTCGCTGCTACGTCCCCACAGCCGGGGCGCTTCGGCGCGCGGCCCGTCTCGTCGATCGAGCCCGGCCCACCCGCTGCTGGGTGCGTCGGGCTCCCGTGAGCTGGCTACCGGAGAACCTGGCCCATCCGCCGGACGGTACGCACCCGTGGCGAGTCGCCCACCCGATGGTGTGCGCACTGCGTCTCGCCCGTGATCCCGCACGCGGCAAGGAGATCGTCGACGGGTGGGGCATCGTGCCCGGTGGTGCCGGGTGACCGTCGTCCTGTCGGGGCGACGAGGCGGGAGCACGCACCGAGAGGTCTCGATGCTCGCCTCGCTTCCGCCGGAGCTGCGCCTGATCGGTGGTCTGGCAGTCATGTGCCGCGTCGGCACACCGCACCGCACCACCGTCGACGTCGACGCCGTCGCGCGTCACCTCGATCGACTCCATGCGGCAATCGCTCGGCTGGCGGTCATCTCGTCGGGCGGTGGGCAGTACCGATTCGCGGGCGATCTCGAGCTCGACGTGATCGACGTCGCGGCCATGACCACTGATGAGCTCATCGCTGAGCTGGTGGCCGGCGCGCACCCGATGACGGACCTGGAGCTGAACGTCGTTGCCCACTGCTGGGCACACGACTCGGCGACGACCCTTGACATCACAGCGGTGGATGACGAGACGGGCCGGGTGCTGGCGCGCGCCGACGGGCGCTTCGTGGCGTCGGCGGAGGGCATTGTGGCGATGAAGGTCACGACGGTGCCGTTGCGAGCCTCGTCCCGCCCGGAGAAGAGGGCCTCCGACCTCTACGACCTGGCCCGCGTCCTGGTGGACGGCGGCATGGAACTGGGCGCGCTGCGCGGGCTCCCCGATCCGCTTGCTCGGGTGGTAGCAAGCCGCCTCGCAAGCTGGTTCCTGGACGACACCGGTCGCGACCGCACCTACCGAGTGGTGCGGCGGTTCGACGAGCCCCGCCTCGACCTCGACGCGGTGGCCGACGCAGTGCGCGATCTCACGACCTGACCCCGCCTGCGGTCCGGGTGTCCTTCGCGGTCCCCTGGCTGGTGCGCGCTGCACCGATCGAGCGTTCGGAAGCTCGTCAGCGGGACGGCTACGGGCTGTCGGTGGGCGTCACCGCTGGCCCGATCTGCGTCGCGTCACGGACGCAGTGGTGCCGGGGATGCGCTAGACGGTGCCCATGGAGATCACGGAAGCGCAGCCTCCCGCGCGATGAGCACGTACGCCCGCGTCGTCAACCGCTTCTCAGCGACGCGGGTTGGGTCGTTTCTGGTCAAGCACGTCGCCTCCAAGATCGACCCCGTCATCTTCCGCTGGACCAAGGGCCGCTTCACATCCACCGGTACGCCAACCCTCCCGATGTTGGCGCTCACCACAACTGGGGCCAGGAGCGGCCAGCCCCGAACGGTGCAGCTTGCGTATCACCAGGACGGTGAGGATCTGCTCGTGGTGGCGAGCGCGATGGGGCAGGAGAAGCACCCAGCGTGGCGCTACAACCTGGATGCCCACCCTGAGGTGCGCGTGCTCGTGAGAGGCGACGAGTACCCAGCAATGGCATCCGTGCTGTCGCCGGAGGACAAGGCAAGTCGCTGGGATGCGATCGCGGCCACCATCCCGCAGATGCGCACCTATGAACAGCGAACCGATCGCGAGATCAGGGTGTACCGGTTGTGGCGGCAAACTGGCATAGTGGATGCCACAATGTCGCGATGAGCGACACCCGTCCCGAGTTCGAAGGCGTCATCGGCCGCACGTACGACGACTCCGAGTCGTGGTGGCCACCGCTGCAGACCGCGCCTGAGGGCGCGCCGAACGTCGTCGTCGTGCTCCTCGATGATGTCGGGTATGCGCAGTTCGGGTGCTACGGCTCCGACATCGCGACGCCCTGCTTCGACGGGTTGGCGGAGGCCGGCCACCGGTTCTCGAACTTCCACACCACTGCGCTCTGTTCGCCGACGCGGGCATGCCTGCTCACCGGCCGCAACCACCACTCGAACGGCATGGCACGCGTCGTGGAGTTCGCGGCGGGCTTCCCGGGATACAACGCCACGATCCCGAAGGAGAACGGGTTCCTCTCGGAGATCCTCCTGCGCAACGGCTACGCCACCTTCGCGGTCGGCAAGTGGCACCTCACACCCGCCACCGAGATGACGATGGGCAGCCCCCGCGACAAGTGGCCCCTCGGCCGCGGGTTCGAACGCTTCTACGGGTTCATGGGCGGCGAGACCGACCAGTACCACCCTGAGCTCGTGTACGACAACCACTACGTCGAGCCGCCGAAGACCCCTGAGGAGGGGTATCACCTCACCGAAGACCTCGCTGACAAGGCCGCCCTCTTCCTG
Organism: Actinomycetes bacterium; assembly: GCA_031422255.1. Lineage (GTDB taxonomy): Bacteria > Actinomycetota > Acidimicrobiia > Acidimicrobiales > VFJN01 > VFJN01. The sequence goes on from JANOQG010000300.1 coordinate 4,407, forward strand.
AGCGATCTGCGGGCCACCGCTCCCGAGAAGCCCTTCTTCCTCTGGTTCACGCCGGGGGCCTGCCACGCTCCCCACCAAGCCCCGGCCGACTACATCGAGCGCTACCGGGGACACTTCGACCAGGGCTGGGATACCTGGCGCAACGAGGTCTTCCAGCGTCAGATGGCATCGGGATTGCTGCCGGCGGGTACGCAGCTCTCCGAGCGGCCGTCCTGGGTGCCGGCGTGGGATTCGTTGAGCGCTGATGAGCAGCGGCTCTACACACGGATGATGGAGGTGTACGCCGCCTTCCTCACGCACACCGATGCCCAGGTGCAACGCGTGATCGATGCGATCGACGAGATCGGCGAGCTCGACAACACGATCATCGTGGTGATGAGCGACAACGGGGCCAGCGCCGAGGGTGGGGCCCAGGGATCGTTCAACGAGGCCTACTTCTTCAACTTCGTGCCGGAGAGCCTCGAGGAGAACCTCGCTCGCATCGACGACCTCGGCTCGCCTCGGGCCAACAACCACTACCCCTGGGGTTGGGCGTGGGCCGGGAACACGCCGCTCAAGCGATTCAAGCGCGATACCCACGAGGGCGGGGTCGCCGATCCGCTCATCGTTCACTGGCCCAAGCGCTTTGGTGACGGCGGCAATCGGCACCAGTACGTCCACGCCATCGACCTCCTACCCACGTTGCTCGACGTCATTGGCATCGAACCGCCCGCCGCCATCAACGGCATCGAGCAGTCGCTGATCGAGGGAGTGAGCTTCGCGTCGGCGCTCGTCGGTGACGGCTCGGCACCGTCGGATCACGTCACGCAGTACTACGAGATGTTCGGCTCGCGCGCGCTCTACCACGATGGCTGGAAGGCGGTCGTGTTCCACCCGACGCCGTTCATCGCCTACGACGGCAGCGACGTGAGCCACCCCTTCGACGACGACGTCTGGGAGCTGTACCACGTCGCCGAGGACTTCTCGGAGGTGTTCGATCTCGCCGCCGCCGAGCCCGAGCAGCTCCAGAAGATGAAGGATCTCTGGTGGGAAGAGGCCGCGAAGTACCAGGTGCTCCCTCTGAACAACGATCCCCTCCGCCACCGGGACGCGCGTCACCGTCGGCGCCGCTTTGCGTACCGGCCAGGCATCGGCCCGATCCCCGAGTTCATGGCACCCAACCTCAAGAGCCGCGGGTTCGTGATCGCCGCTGAGCTCGCGGTACCCGCGGCCGGCGACGTCTCGGGCGTGATCGCCGCCCACGGGTCGCATTCCGGGGGCTACGCCGCGTACCTCAAGGACCGCCGCTTGCACTTCGTCTACAACTTCGTCGGCACCACCATCACCACGGTGTCAGCCAGCGTGGAGCTACCTGGCGGCGCAGTGGAGATCCGCGTGGTGGCAGCCAAGGGTGAGATCGGCACCACCGACATCACCCTCTGGTACGGAGACGTGCCCGTGGGGGAGGGCGTGATCCCGCGTCGCACCCCGCTCACGTATGGCACTACCGCGTTCGCCGTCGGCTACCAACCGAGCGGACCCATCGCTCCCGCGCTCGAGGGCCGGGCCGAGATCACGGCCGATGTGCTCCGCCAGGTGGCCATCGAAGTCGAGGGCAAACCGAAGCGCGCTACCGGCGCAGAGGTCCGCAAGGATCTGTCCACCCAGTAGCGGTCGGGGCGCCCTAGCCCGCGGTGAGGCTGATGGGACCCAGGTTGAAGCGGGGGAGGAGGAGCTTGGCGACGCGCTCGGCTTCATCGTCGAGGGGATAGCCGGAGAGGATGAACGACTCGATGCCGAGGTCGGCGTAGGCGCGGAGCTTGGCCTCCACCTGATCCGGGTTGCCCGTGATGGCGGCGCCCACCCCGCTGCGCGCCACTCCGATTCCCGTCCAGAGCGACTCCTCCACGAACCCATCGTCGCTCGCCGACCCTCGCAGCGCGTCCTGGCGTCGAACGCCCTCAGACGCGTGATCGTGGGACGACTCCTTGAGCCGCCGACCGATGTCGGGATCGAGCTCGCTGACCAGATCAGCCGCGGCCGATCGCGCTGCGTCCTCCGTGTCGCGGACGATGACGTGGGTGCGCAGCCCGAAGCGGAGGGTGCGTCCATGGAGCGCTGCTCGCTCGCGCAGATCGGCCACGAGCTCGGCAGTCGACGCCACCGTCTCGATCCACATCAGGTAGACGTCGGCGTGCTGGGCGGCGGCCTCTCGGGCTGGCTCCGACGTACCTCCGAAGTACAAGGGCGGCGGGGTTCGCGTGCGGGTAGCTGTCGTGGGGAGGTCGTAGTTCCACCAGTCGCCCTCATGGTGCACGTGCTCCTCGGACCAGAACGCCTTGAGCAAGGCCATGGCCTCAGCAGTTCGCTGGTAGCGCTCGAGGCTCCCGAGGGTCTCGCCAGCCAGCTCGCTCGAGATGATGTTCACCGTGAGCCGGCCGCCCATCACCTGCTGGAGCGTCTTGGCGGCACGGGCGAACATCGGTGGATCGAACTCGCCCACCCGAACAGCAGGGAGCAGGCGGGTCCCGGTGGTGCCAGGCGCCAGAGCGCTCGCGAGCGTCCACGGGTCCATGCCCGGCACGAACGAGCTGGGGATCAGCACGTTCTGGAAGCCCAACCGGTCGACGAGCTCCACCACCTTGCGGTTGTACGCAAACGTCGCCGAGCGGGTTGGGTCGGTGACGCCGAGCCGCGCCGTGTCACCCCAGCACGATGGAGCGAACCACGAGATCTCGAGGGGGTGGTCGACCATGGAGCGCAGCGTAGAGCGGCTGAGCGCGGCGGCGGCAGCCCACGGGGATGGGCTGCCGCCTCTGAACCCTCGCCGGTTGTCGGCGATGGTCGATCCGCCACCCTTCGCTTGTCGCCAGGCCCCTTGCCGTTACACGCTCGCGACCGGAGCGTCGTGTCCCATCGGTACCTTCACGGCGGGACCATCGCTCCGGACGGGTTCGCCCCAGACCCCACTGCCCGCCACCGGAGCGTGCGGTTCGACCTCGTGTTCAACGTGCGTGATCCGCAGCAGGCCCGGCACACGGCGCGGCGATCAGCTCAACAGGCTCCCGAAGGTGACCTTGCCCACGGTGGCCGTGAGCCCGACGTCGGCGAGCGCCTTGATCACCCGCGCTACGTGATCTCGATCGAGGGTCTCGACGATGACCTCGATCTCGACGGAACGCGCGGGGACGTCGAGGAACATCCGTTGGTGGGAGATCTCCACGATGTTGGCGCCCGCCTCCCCGGCCGTGGTGGTGACGAGCCCGAGGCTTCCGGGCGTGTCCGGCACCTCGATCTCGAGACGGGTGAGGCGCCCGGATCGTACGAGGCCGCGCGTCACCACCGACGCGAGCAACCGAGCATCGACGTTGCCGCCACTGAGCACCACGCCCACGCGTCGGCCGGCCAGCGCCTCGGAATGCTCGAGCAAGGCCGCGATGCCAGCGGCACCTGCCCCTTCGACAACGACCTTCTCGATGTCGAGCAGGAGGTTCATCGCCTCCTCCACGGCCTCGTCGCTCACGAGGAAGATCCCCTCCACCGCGTCCTTGATGATCCGCTGCGTGATTGTGCCGGGCACGGGTACCGCGATGCCCTCGGCAATCGTGGGGCCGCCGACGGTCATCGGGGTGCCGGTGATGGCCTCGAGCATCGACGGCCAGCGCTCGCTCTGCACGCCGTGGACGTGGAGATCCGGTCGGAGTGCGCTCGCCACCACGGCCATTCCTGCGAGCAGCCCTCCGCCGCCAGTGGGGACCACGAGGGTGTCGAGCTCCGGATGGTCTCGCAGCAGCTCGAGGGCCACCGTGCCTTGGCCGGCGATCACCGCCGGGTCGTCGTAGGGGTGCACAAAGGTGCGCCCCTCCTCTGCCACGATCCGGCGGGCTTCTGTGGTTGCCTCCGCCAGCCCCGCTCCGTGGAGTACGACGTGCGCGCCCAACACCTCCGTTCGCTGGACCTTGACGAACGGCGTGTGGGCAGGCATGACGATGGTGGCATCGATGCCGAGCCGCGTGGCATGGCGGGCGACGGCTTGTGCGTGGTTTCCCGCCGACATGGCCACGACGCCGTTGGCGCGTTCCCGTTCCGACAGCATGAGCAGCTTGTTGAGTGCGCCCCGCTCCTTGAAGGCCGCGGTGAACTGCAGGTTCTCGAACTTGAGCGTGACGTCGGCGCCCGTCACCTCGGACAAGGTCTCGGAGCGAGCGGACGGCGCGCGCAGAACGGCCCCGGCGATCCGCTCGGCCGCCGCTTCGACATCCGACAGCGTGACTTCGGTCGTGGCGCTCACGGTGACCACGCTCCCACGATCGTCGCACCCGTGAGCAGGGATTGGTCGGGGACCGCTCCCGTGCCCGGCCCGGTGGGCACGGTGACCATGCCATCCTCGGGTCGCCGGGGATCGGCGAGGTCCGGCTCGAAGCGGCCGCGCGGATCGAGATCGGGTGGGAGGGTCATTCCGGGCAGTCCGGCGACGGCGAGGTTGGCCGCCCGGCCCACGCCGGTCTCCAGCATCCCCCCAACCCACACGGGCACGCCGAGCTCAACGCAGCGGTCGTGCACTGCTCGAGCTTGGATCCACCCACCGACGCGGGCCGGCTTGAGGCAGACGACCTCGCAGGCGCCGAGCGCGATGGCCGCCTCGATCGCCCCGAGTGAGGTGAGTGGCTCGTCGAGACAGATCGGCGTGGCGAGCCGCTGCGCGAGGGTGGCGTGACCCAGGAGATCAGCGGGACCGAGAGGCTGCTCGAGGCAAGCGAGCCCCACCTCATCCAGGCGCTCCAGCTCAGGGTCCTCGAGCGTGAAGGAGCCGTTGGCATCGGCCTGGAGCAGCAGGTCGGGTCCGACGTGCGCGCGCAGCGCAGTGAGTGGTGCGAGGGCCCGGCCCGGAGCGATCTTCACCCGGAGACGGCTGGCGCCTAGGGCGAGGGCAACATCCGCCTCGGCGAGGAGATCCTCGATGTGATCGTGCAGTCCGAGCGCGGCCCCCGCCGGGACGCGCTCGGCGGTCGCACCCAACCAGCCACCCAGGGGTCGCCCAGCCGCCCGGAGCTGCGCATCGAGGATGGCCAGCTCGAGGGAGGCCCGTGCCATCGGATGACCCCGCACGGCATCGAGGTGGGGGCCCAGGGCGACGGCATCGCCCAACGGTCCGGCGGCCGCGCGGGGAAGGAGATGATCGACCAGAACGGTGACGGCCGCATCGGTGAACTCTGAGGAGTAGGTGGGCTCGGGTTCCGCCACGCATTCTGCCCAGCCCTCAGCTTCCTCAGCCCGCACGTGGACGAGCAGCACCTCCCGATCGCTCCGCACCCCGGCCGCGGTTCGAATCGGCACGGACAGCCGCATCGACACCTGCACGAGCTCGATCCCATCGACGGAAACGGGAGGCAGAGGATCGAGCGGCGGCACCTGCCCATGGTGGCACCGATAGCCTCAGTGACTGTGACGGACCTCTCCACACGCGGCCATGGCGTGCTCAAGGCCAACGACCCGTGCTGGTGTGGCAGCGGCAAGAAGTTCAAGCGGTGCCACAGGGCTCAGAACACGAACATCCGGCCCGGACGCGTGAGCCCCGTGAGGGCCGTTCCCCCGCAGATCGGTCGGCCGCCCTACGCGGAGTCCGGGCGTCCGGTTCGGCGGGCCGAGAACCCCGTTCAGAGCGACGACGTCATTCGGCGCATGCGAGTGGCGGGCCGTGCCGCCGCTGAGGTGCTGGCGGAGACGGGGGCCGCCGTGCGACCTGGCATCACCACCGATGCGCTCGACGCGATCTGCCACCAGGCATGCATTGACCGTGGCGGCTACCCCAGCCCGCTCAACTACAACGGCTTTCCAAAGTCGCTCTGCACATCGGTGAACGAAGTCATCTGCCACGGCATCCCCGACGACCGCCCCCTGGTGCACGGCGACATCGTCAACCTCGACGTCACCATCTTTCTCGATGGTGTGCACGGTGACACCAACGCCACCTTCCTCGTGGGTGAGGTGGACGACGAAAGCCGTCGGCTCGTCGACGTCACGCGCGAGTGCCTCGAGCGAGCCATCGCCGAGGTCCGTCCAGGGCGCCCCTTCAACGTCATCGGTGCCGCCATCCAGGAGCACGCCGAGGCCAACGGATTCGGGGTCGTACGCAGCTTCGTGGGCCATGGGATCGGCGAGCAGTTCCACACCGACCTCCACGTGCCCCACTACTTCGAGCCTCGCCTCACGCTGCTGATCGAAGAGGGCATGACCTTCACGATCGAGCCGATGATCACCGTCGGCGCGTTTGCTCATGACCTCTGGGAAGACGGCTGGACGGCGGTCACCGTCGACCGGCGCCGCACCGCACAGTTCGAGCACACCCTCGCTGTGACGGCCGATGGCTGCGACGTCCTCACCCGCATCTAACGGTTAGACGGCGGTAGCGAGGCTGTTGGCGAGGTCGCCCTTGGGCTCGACACGGACGTCGTCGAGGCCGAGGAACCCGGCAAGCTCGTGGAGTCGCTGGGCCAGCACCGGGAGCGATCGGTCGGGGTCGAAGGCCGGCTCGGCATAGCTGCCTCGGACGAGGAGCGTCTTGGCCTGGCGGTCGGCCTTGAGATCCACGCGGGCCACGAGCTTTCCGTCGTGCAGGAACGGGAGCACGTAGTACCCGTGGACCCGTTTCGCAGCGGGTACGTAGATCTCGATCCGGTAGCGGAAGTCGAAGAGCCGTTCGATTCGGTCACGCTCCCAGACGAGCGAGTCGAACGGCGACAACAGCGCGGACGCGCGTACCCAGCGGGGGAGCTCGGCGTCGGGGTGGAGAAATGCGGGGTGCCGCCAGCCCTCCACGCTCACCGGCCGGAGGGCGCCGTCGGTGGCCAGCTCCGTCACGAGACGGCGTGCCTTCACGATGGGGAGCCGGTGGTAGTCGGCGAGGCACTTCGCGGTACCGACGCCGTGGCTGCGGGCTGCTCGCAGGAGCAGGTCCTTCATGGCGTCGTCCTCTGTCGGGGCCGGCTCGGACAGAACCGCGGGGGGGACGGTGTGGTCGGGTCGCACGTAGTGGCGCTCGAACGTCTGCGGATTGCGGACCGCCGATACCTCGCCGTTCCAGAAGAACCACTCGACGGCCTTCTTGGCGGGCGTCCAGTTCCACATCGACCCCGGTGCGGCCTTTGTGCGCTTGATTGCGTCGCCGAGGTGCTCGAGCTCGCCCATCGTCACGGGTCCGTTCTGGAGCACCGCTTCGAGCACCGCCTCGCCCAACCCAGGGTGGGTTCTCCGGAACGACTGCACTCCCGTCCAGGCGTGGTCGTCGGCCATACGCCATCGCATGAGCGGGTGGAGGGCCACCGGCAGGAGTGAGGCCTCATGCCCCCAGTACTCGAACACTTCGCCGCTGCCCCAGAGCCAGTCCGCCAATGCCTGTCGGGGATAGGCCCCCAGACGAGCCAGGAACGGCATCTCGTGAGACCGTGTGAGCACGTTCACCGAGTCGATCTGCACCAACCCGACGCGGTCGAGCACCCGCCGGAAGTGGCGGCGGTCGATGCGCCCGGTGGGCCTTGGGTCGTTGAACCCCTGGGCGTGCAGGGCGATGCGACGGGCCTCCGAGATGCTCAGGCTGTCGGACGTCAGGGACATGGCCCCCGCAGAGTAGGTTCCGCGACCGGGATCCCAGTCCGTTGTCACCCGAGGAGAAGACATCATGCGAGTCGTCGTCGACTACGACCTCTGCGAGAGCAACGCCCTTTGCATGGCGGCCGCCCCGGAGGTGTTCGAGGTGCGCGAAGACGACTTCCTCTACGTCCTGCAGGATGAGCCGCCCGAGACGCAGCGTGCCGCTGTGGAAGAGGCCGTCCGCCGCTGCCCCAAGCAAGCCATCACCGTTCAGGACTAGCCGAGGCGTCGATGAGCCTCGATCGCGTCGTCATCGTCGGGGCATCGCTGGCAGGGTTCCGTGCGGCTGAGGAGCTGCGCACACGCGGGCACGCGGGCACCATCACCATCGTGGGGGACGAGCCACACCGACCCTATGATCGACCGCCGCTCTCGAAGCAGGTGCTCACCGGAGCCAAGCCGCCGGAGAGCACCACGTTGCACGTGGCTTCCGGCTCCGTGGAGGACCTCGACCTCGACTGGCGACTGGGCGCGACCGCGACGGGTCTCGACCTCGAGGACCGCACCGTGCTGCTCGGGGGCGGCGAGCGACTCTCCTATGACGGTCTTGTGATCGCCACCGGCGCGGCGCCCCGCCGGCTGCCTGGCACGGACCACCTGGACGGCGTGCACACGCTGCGGAGTCTGGACGACAGCGTCGCCATCCGGACTGCCCTTGCGGCGAGCCCACAGCGGGTCGCGGTCGTGGGCGCAGGGTTCATCGGCGCAGAAGTGGCCGCAAGCACGCGGAGCCTGGGCATCGACGTCAGCCTGGTCGAGGCGTTGCCCGTGCCGCTCGAACGCGGGCTCGGCCCGGAGATGGGTGCGGTCGTCGCCGACCTCCATCGAGACCACGGTGTTGACGTGCACCTCGGGGTGGGTGTCGTGCGCATCGAAGGCTCCGAGCGAGTGGAGCGGATCCGCCTCACCGACGGCAGCGTCCTGGACGTGGACCTCGTCGTGGTTGGGATCGGAGTCAGCCCCAACACCGGGTGGCTGGAGGGGTCGGGCCTGACCCTCGACAACGGCGTCGTTTGCGATGCCGCGTGTCGTGCAGCGCCTGGAGTGGTGGCCGCCGGAGATGTCGCCCGCTGGCCCAACGAACGCTTCGGAGAGGTGATGCGCGTTGAGCACTGGGACAACGCCATCGAGATGGGCGGGCATGCCGCGCGCACCTTGCTCGGGGCGCCTGAGCACTACTCGCCCGTGCCGTGGTTCTGGAGCGACCAATACGATCGGAAGATCCAGCTCGCCGGTCGGGCAGCGGCCGACGATACGGTCAAGGTGGTGTCGGGCAGCGTGGAGGAGCGCAAGTTCGTGGCCTTCTACGGTCGGGCGGGACGCATCGTCGGGGTGCTTGGCATGAGCCAGCCGGCCAAGGTCATGCGGTGGCGCTCACTCGTCGAGGCGGGCGCATCGTGGGATGACGCCCTTGCCGCGGCGGCCGAGACAGCGGCATGACCGGCGCCGCGTTCCTACTCCTCGCGCTGGCCTTCGTGGCAGCGTCGGCGAACTGGATCGCCGTGCACCTGGAGCGCAAGGTCCTTGAGTACGTCGCCAAGCCCCTCACGATGGTGCTGCTGATCGCCGCCACCCTGGCACTCGACGTCAACGATCCGGCGGTCCGCACTTGGTTCGTCGTAGCACTCGCGTTCTGTCTGGCCGGCGACGTGCTTCTGATGATCCCGAAGGACCTGTTCGTCTTCGGGCTGGCCGCGTTCTTGGTCGGCCACATCGCCTACATCGTGGGCATGCACGTCGATGGGGTCGAAGCGCCACAGTTCTTCGTCGGCATCGTCGTTGTGATGGTGGCGCTCGCCGTGATCGGAACGATTCTTCTCCGAGGAGTGCGAGCGGGGCCCGACGCGAAGCTCGCCGGGCCGGTGGTCGCCTACATGTTCGTCATCTCAGCGATGGTGGCCAGCGCCATCGGGGTCGGCGCTGCCGCGGGTGTGATCGGAGCGACCCTCTTCTACATCAGCGACGCGCTGATCGCCTGGAACCGGTTCGTCAAGGAGACGCGCTACGCGCGCGTTGCCATCATGGTCACCTATCACCTGGCTCAGTTCGGCCTGGTGATCAGCATCGTCTGATTACGAGGTGATGGACGTGCGCTCGCGGAGGCCGACAGAAACCCGCATGCGCTCGATGTGCTGCTTCACCGTCTGCTTGGCCTGCGGCACGGGATGCTCGGCCACAAAGGCCTCGATGTCAGCGGCCAGGGTCGGGTCGGTGACCGCTCGTATGCCCGAGAGCATCCGCACGATGCTGTTGGACGGGAAGCGCTTGTTCATCTCGTCCCAGCGCTCATGCACGAGCTTCCAGGCGAGAGGGCCGTTGTCGCGGTTGGCGATGCACGAACCGATGAGGAACGGAGCGTTCTGGGTGCGGACCTCGGGGGTCATCGCCAGATCCAGGACTCGCTCCATCTGCGCGGGGTCGCGCACGTCGGCGAGCGCATAGAGGAAGCGCTGCTCCTCCTGGGGGGTCGACCCGTTGCGGAAGCGGTCGATGATCGTGTCGATCTCCGTCTGGCCCGCAAAGGCTGCCGTGACCCGCACCACCGCAGCGGCGACGTTGGCCTCCACGCTCTGCGGGTCGGCGACGTAGCGATCGAACAGCTCCCGCACCCGCCCGCGGGCCACAGGATCGGCCCCGAGGTTGGCCATCGCTCCGATGAGCAATGCCCGCAGCTCGTGATCGCGGTCGCCGTCGGATTCCCGCGCCTCCCATCCGCTTCGCTCAAGAGCAGGGTCCACGAGCGTTCGAACGCGGGCCTGGTGCCTCGCGCGCGGCTCGCCTTCCAGGAACCGGTCGATCTGATCGAGGCCCGCAAGCAGGCGGCGCCACACAGCGACGTCGTCCTCGCCGGAGAAGTCGTCGGCTAGGGCTAGGAACTCCTCCGCAGGGGTCGAGCCCGCGAGCACCGAGGCCCAGGTGTCGTCGACGAGGCCGTAGCGCTCCACATCGGACAGGGCGACCTGTGCCTCGGCCACGAGCGCGCTCCGGAGCTCGCTCGAGTAGCGGACTCGGTAGAAGCCATGGCCCTCCGCGTTCACGAGCACCCAGCTCGCGGGTGCCGCGAGCGGGATGTCGAGCGACTCGTCCTCGAGCAGTGCGCGCACGCTGTGCGTGGTGCCGTCGGCGAGGCCGTAGCGGATGATCAGCGGCACACACCACTGTGAGTCGTCAACGTCGTCGTCGGCGAGGTAGGTGAAGCGGTCCTGGGTGACGTGGAGCATCCGGCCGTCGTGCCTTGCGGTGACGCCGACGATCGGATGGCCACCCTGGAAGATCCACGAGTCCATGATCCGACGTACCGGTTCGCCCGAGGCTTCCTCGATGGCATCCCAAAGGTCAGTGGTCTCGGTGTTGCCGTACTGGTGGTTGGCCATGTACTTGCGAATGCCCGCACGGAACTCGTCCTCCCCGAGGTATTGCTCGAGCATCCGCACGACTGCGGCGCCCTTCTCATAGGTGAGGACATCGAACATGCCTTCGGCCTCGGCCGGCGACACCACCGGGTACTCGATCGGTCGGGTGGCGTGGAGGGCGTCGGTGTCGAATGCGGTGGACCGGGCAAGCCCGAAGCCCACCCAGCGCTCCCACTCGGGGCGGAAGGCATCCGTGACCTTGAGCTCCATGAAGGTTGCGAAGGCTTCGTTGAGCCAGATGCCGTTCCACCACTTCATCGTGACGAGGTCGCCGAACCACATGTGGGCGAGCTCGTGGGCGATGACGTCGACGACGTTCTGGAGCTCACCCTGGGTGGCGTGCTCAGGGTCGGCAAGCAGGAGCGTCTCGCGGAAGGTGACGCAGCCGAGGTTCTCCATCGCGCCGAAGGCGAAGTCGGGGATTGCGATGAGGTCCATCGAGTCGCCCGGGTAAGGGAGATCGAAGTAGTCCGCCAGGTAGCGCAGCGAGAATTCCGCCACCTCGAGCCCGAACGGGGTGAGGTGGAGCCGGCCGGGTGGACACAGCAAGCGCAGCGGCGTGCCAGCGACGTCGACAGGCTCGGTGACCTCGAGGGGTCCGACGATGAACGCCACCAAGTAGGTGGACATCGACATCGTCTCGTTGAAGCGCACACGGCGACGGCCGTCGACAACTTCGTCGGCCACAACCGCCGCGTTCGACACGGCGTGGAGGTCGTCGTCGATGAAGAGGGTGACCGTGAAGCGAGCCTTGATGTCCGGCTCGTCCCAGCAGGGGAAGGCCCGGCGAGCGTCGGTGGCTTCGAACTGCGTCGTGGCGATCACGCGCTCGTTGCCGTCGTCGTCGGTGAACGTGGAGCGGTAGAAGCCGCGGAGCATGTCGTTCAGCAGGCCGCGGAACCGCAGGGAAACGGTGGCGTCGCCAGCCGGTATCGCCTCGTCGAGCGTGAGCGTGCAGCGTTCGGAGTCCTCGTCGAGGGCGATGCCCACCTCGTGCCGGGTGCCCGCCACCATCACCCAGGCTTCGTCCACCTCGAGCTCGATGGCGTTCATGACGATGGAGGCCGTGGGCTCGCCCACCTCCACAGCGATGTCGACCGAGCCGGCGAAGGTGGCGGCATCCAGATCGGGGGTCAGCGTGAGGTCGTACCGGTGGGGGAGGACGGTACGTGGCAATCGGAACGGGTTGGACACGGCGAGAGGCTACCGGCGAGATGGTGCTCAAGTGGACCTCCGGGGCGTCCGATCTATCCCCTGCTGTGCGGCGTCAGCCGTGTGGCACGGGAGGCTTTGATCCATGTGGACCCCACCGACTCAGGCGAGCATGTCTGGGCACGGAGACAAGCGGGCGCCTAGACCACATGGGGAGCCAGTGGCGCGACCGGCCCGTTCGACGAGTTGCCCACGAGAGTGGGCTCCAAGCTGGACGGGAGCTACCCAATGCACATCCACCACGTTCTACGTGGTGGCCTTCTCGCCATCGGGGTCGGGACCTTCGTCATGAGCCTCACCGCATCAGCCGACATCGGGTCACCCGGCGCTTCCGCAGCACCTGCTGTCGGTCGCGCTGCGGTCAACGGTGTCGTCGCCGATGCGGTGGGGCCTGTGGCGTCCCTCCGTCCCGCATCCGCCGCAGCCCCGGTGCAGATCGTGGTCACGGCTGTTGCCTCAGGTGAGCAGGCCAAAACGGACGGAGACGAACCTGATCGTCCCGTCATCCAGGCAGGTCCCGGACCGGCAACCCCGGTCGAAGGGGCCACCACCCTCATCGATCCACTGGTGATCGAACGGTGAACGCCTGACGAGACGGCCAGGTTCCGACCAACCCCGATGCGGTGGCCGCCCTACCTCAAGGGGGCGGCCCCCGCCCGGGGGATCGGCCGGCCGGAATCGGCTCGCCATCTCGCCTGTGAGCACGCGGGCTCTTCCGCGACGAAGCGCCGCGCCAAGTTGCGGCAGAGAACGACCGCTGCGGGCTTGATCTGCCGCAGGTGTGCCCAGGGGTGACCGGTCGACGCACCATGCGGCCCGGGGCGCCCGATCCGGGCGCTCGCTGCCGCAGATTGAGGACGGTGCCGCGGGGGACCTTGACCTGGGTGTGGAGCGCAACGAACGCTGCGGCCAGCCTCGTCGCGCCCTCGCCCTTGGACTGGGGTGTGAGGCCAACTTGGGGGGGCAGTAGCCTCGGACGTCGTGACTGACGCTGCTGACCAGTTCGATGTTGTGGGGATCGGGAACGCCCTCGTGGACGTGCTCACCCACGAGGAGGATGGGTTCATCGAGGCCAACGGTCTCGTGAAGGGGGCCATGACCCTCATCGACAAGGATCGGGCAGAAACGCTGTACTCGGCGATGGGCCAGGGCATCGAGGTGTCGGGTGGATCAGCGGCCAACACGATCGCGGGAATCGCCAGCTTCGGCGGCAAGGCGGCCTACATCGGCCGGGTGTTCAACGATCAGCTCGGCGCCGTGTTCGCCCACGACCTCCAGTCCACCGGCGCGAGCTTTCGGTGCCCGCCGGCCACGGATGGTCCGCCGACGGGACGCTGCCTCATCGTCGTCACCCCCGACGCCGAGCGCACGATGAACACCTACCTCGGGTCCTCCGAGTTCTTCGGACCGGAGGACGTTGACGGCGATCTCATCGCGTCTGCGCAGATCGTCTACCTCGAGGGCTACCTGTTCGATCGACCCGAGGCTCAGGAGGCCTACTGGAAGGCCAGCCGCATCGCGCACGACGCAGGCCGGCGGGTGAGCCTCACCCTGTCCGACACGTTCTGCGTGGAGCGTCACAAGCAAGCGTGGCGGACGCTCGTGACCGATCAGGTCGACGTCCTGTTCGCCAATGAGGGCGAGGCAATGGCGCTCTATGACGTCCACACCGTGGAGGAGGCCATCGAGCACGTCAAAGCCGACGTAGAGATCGCAGCCATCACCCGTGGTCCGAAGGGTTCCCTCGTGGTCAACCGCGGTGAGGTGATCGAGGTCGCGGCCCATCCCGTGGACAAGGTGGTGGACACGACTGCGGCCGGAGACCTGTACGCGGCCGGGTTCCTGCATGGCATCACGAGTGGACGATCCTTGGAGAGCAGCGGGCGAATGGCCTCAGCGGCGGCCTCCGCCGTGCTCGGCCACACCGGGGCCCGACCGGGTCTCTCGCTCGCCCAGCTCGCCGACGCACTGGACCTGTGACCGTGGCCCAGGACCC
>JANOQG010000301.1:0-1711 GCA_031422255.1 Actinomycetes bacterium
GTCGCTGAAGGCCAGACCCGGAATGCCAAGGCGTGGCACCTGGACGGCCCGAAACGGGCGTCGGTGGTATCCGCCGGTGCCCATGTCGGCGAGCCCTGTCCAGAAGGGCAGATCGCCGTCGAGGCAACCTCGTCGTTCGTCCTCGGTCATCAGGGCTACGAGATGAGCGGCGGCGCCGGCTGGGTCCTCGCCGCCTTGCACGGCCGCCACGGCGGTGGCCCAGTTGGTCGTCATTCGAGAAGCATGCCCGATCCGCTTCGCCCTTCTCGGATGGGGCTCCTCTCGCAGGCGCCCCGTAGTCTGGCGGACCCCCTGCATACCGAAGGACCCTCCTCATGGCGACTCGCGCCGACCTCCGCAACGTGGCCATCGTGGCTCACGTCGATCATGGCAAGACCACCCTCGTCGACAAGATGCTCTGGCAGTCCGGCGCGTTCCGCTCCAACCAGGACGTCAACGAACGGGTCATGGACTCGATGGACCTCGAGCGGGAGAAGGGCATCACCATCCTCGCCAAGAACACTTCGGTGGCCTACGGCGACGTGAAGATCAACATCATCGACACCCCAGGTCACGCTGATTTCGGTGGCGAGGTGGAGCGAGGGCTCTCGATGGTCGACGGCGTCCTGCTCCTCGTCGATGCTTCCGAAGGGCCCTTGCCCCAGACCCGGTTCGTGCTTCGCAAGGCCCTCGAGGCCAAGCTGCCGGTGGTCCTGGTTGTGAACAAGGTCGACCGCGCCGACGCCCGCATCGCCGAGGTGGTGCACGAGGTCGAAGAGCTGTTCCTCGACCTCGAGGCCGAGCTGGACCAGCTCGACTTCCCGATCGTCTATTGCGTCTCGCGCGAGGGAAAGGCCTCGATGGAACGACCCGCCGACGGCGCAGGTCTTCCGGACGGCGCCACGCTGAAGCCCCTTCTCGATCTGCTGCTCGAGCGCATCCCCGCGCCGGAGTTCGACCCTGAGGCGCCGTTCCAGGCCCTCGTCACCAACCTCGACTCGTCGCCGTACCTCGGCCGGGTGGCGTTGTGTCGCATCATGAACGGGCGCCTTCGCAAGGGAGACACCGTGGCGTGGTGCCGCGCCGACGGCACCACGGAGCGGGCGAAGATCACCGAGCTGTTCATCACCGAGGAGCTCGAGCGGGTGGCTGCCGATGAGGTCGGACCTGGCGAGATCATTGCCATCGCAGGCATCCCTGAGATCACGATTGGCGAGACGCTCACTGACATCGACGACCCGCGACCGCTCCCGGTGATCCACATCGACGAGCCGAGCCTGTCGATGACGATCGGCATCAACACCTCACCGCTCGCGGGTAAGGAGGGCAAGCTCCTCACGGCTCGTCTGGTGAAGGCGCGACTCGATCGAGAGCTCGTCGGCAACGTCAGCATCCGGGTGCTTCCCACCGAGCGGCCCGACACCTGGGAGGTGCAAGGCCGCGGTGAGCTGCAGCTCGCCGTGCTCGTCGAGATGATGCGGCGGGAGGGCTTCGAGCTCACCGTGGGCAAGCCCCAGGTGCTCACCAAGGAGGTCGACGGCAAGGTCCACGAGCCGGTCGACCGCCTCACCATCGACGTGCCCGAGGACTTCCTCGGGGTCGTCACGCAGCTCCTTGCCCTTCGCAAGGGCCGGATGGAGCAGATCATCAACCACGGCACGGGCTGGGTGCGGATGGAGTACCTGGTGCCGGCTCGCGGCCTCATCGGCTT
>JANOQG010000302.1:0-8529 GCA_031422255.1 Actinomycetes bacterium
CCTGGTCGGCGCCGCCTGCTCGAGCGACGACGGGGGTGGGAGCGGCAGCGCTCCCTCGACCACCGAAGCGCCAGCGGCACCCGCCGACTTCTCCGGCCGGGGGCCCTACGCGGTAGGACAAGTCGATCTCCACCTCGACGATGACCACGTCGTCGTCGTGTTCTACCCCGTCGACTCCGACGCGGTTCCTGAGGATGCGGAGGCGTACTCCTACTCAGGAACCGACGTGCTCGCCCCGGAGATCAGCGCCATTCTCCCTGGGTCGCTCTCCGGCGAGGTCGCGCCCGACAACACCTGGGTGGGGCTGCCGGCGAGCAGCGAGGGGCCGTTCCCCACGCTGCTCCACAGCCACGGGTACTCCGGAAACGCCCGGTTTGGCAACCAGCACAACGCGGCAGTGGCCTCGTGGGGGTACGTGGTGGCCGCGGTTGACCATCCCGAGCGTGGACTCCGAGCCATTCTCGACAACTTCATCAGCGGTGATGCTGGCGACGCCGAGCGACCGGATGAGTACCTCGACAGCGATCAGCTGATCGATGCCATCGACCTCTTGGCCAATGCGGGACACGACGATGCATCGCCGCTCGCGGGTGCAGTCGACGCCGAGCGGGTGGCTGCCGAGGGCCACAGTGCGGGCGGGAGCGCGTCCGGCACTGCCGCCTACGACCCGCGCGTCGACCTCTGGATCGGACAGGCGCCGGGAGCGCCCCTGGAACCAGGAGCCGACGTGGCCAACCTCAGAGGCGCCGCCCTGCTCGATGCCACATCTCCGCCTGGCGTGCCATCGCTGATCATCGCGGCCGAGGGCGACACCGTCATTCCACTCGCGCGGGTGCAGTCGATCTACGACTGGTTGGGGTCTCCGAAGCGTCTGGCAGTGATCGCCGGGAGCGGCCACGCAGTGTTCGTCGACCCCTGCGTCCCGATCCGGGAGGAGGGCGGGCTCAGCAGTTTCGTGGCGAAGCTGGGGCTCGACCCGGCTGAGGTACCGCTCGTCGAGCTGGGCGAGAACGGCTGCCTGCCGTCAGACACCGATCCCTTGCTGGTGTGGGGGCTCATCAACCACCTCACCGTGGCGCAGCTCAACGAGGTGTTCGAGGTGGACGCAGCGGTGGCCACCGCCTCCCTCGAACGGAGCTTCCTCGATGCAACGTTCCCCGGACTCCTCAAGGACCTAGCGGTCGGCTAGAGGCCCGTCACGCCGGCGACGCGACGCGCACTCAGTCGGGCTCAGTGAGCTCGACGACGTTGCCATCGTGATCCCGATATCGAGCGCTCCGTCCCCACGGCTCCGCTCGGGGCTCGTGAAGCACCTGAGCGCCGGCCGCGACCGCCGCCTCGTGTCGACGAGCAAGGTCGTCGACACGGAAGCTGACGTGGGCACCGGAGGTCCGCTCTCCCTTGGTCTCGTAGAGCGCGAAGTGCATGAAAGCGCCCTCCGTCCAGCTGATGGCGGCGTGGCGTCCGCTGATCCAACGGTCGTCCGCACCGTGGTCACCGCCCTCGTGATCAGACGAGTGGAGATCGAGGCCGAAGCCGTCTCGGTACAACGTCGCGGACCGGTCGAGGTCTCCGACCTCAAGTACGACGGTGACGAGGCGCGCAGCAGGATCAGCCATGTCCACATCCTGGCCGCTGCGCCACGGCCGGTGCCGGCGCGGGTGCTCCGCGATTGCGTCAACCATCGCGACGACGACAAGGTGGGCGAAGCGCCAGACTCCAAAGGCAAGGACGGGAACGGTGAGCGCGCGTAGCCCGCGGGTCGCCGACTTCACCGGCGGAGACCACCCACACACACGGCGGCGGGGGCGGGCTTCGCTGCACGTTGCGGCGGTCTCGATGGCGCCCGCTACCATCAGCAGCCCCGGGGGTGTAGCTCAGCTGGCTAGAGCAGTTGCTTTGCAAGCAACAGGTCGCGCGTTCGAGCCGCGTCACCTCCACCACGTGGGTTTCTCGG
Organism: Actinomycetes bacterium; assembly: GCA_031422255.1. GTDB lineage: Bacteria > Actinomycetota > Acidimicrobiia > Acidimicrobiales > VFJN01 > VFJN01. The sequence continues at coordinate 1,958 of JANOQG010000302.1, forward strand.
GTGACTCGGCCGTCGTGCCGAGGCATCCGGGGACTCAGGTCTCAAGCGATCCGCTCGCCTCGGTCCATCGGGGTCAGCTCGTTCGGAGCTTCGCGATGAGCTCGATCTCGACAGCTATGTCGAAGGGCAGCTCGGCGAGCCCCACGGCGCTGCGGGTGTGTCGCCCGGCCTCGCCGAACACCTCGACGAGGAGGTCGGAGCAGCCGTCGATCACGGCGGGGGTCTGGTTGAACCCCGGGGCGCAGTTCACCATGCCGAACACCTTGACGATCCGCTCGATGCGATCGAGATTGCCGAGCTCCGCCTCGAGCGTGGCGAGGATCGAGAGGCCGGTGAGGCGGGCGGCTCGGGTTGCCTCTGCAAGCGTCAGGTCAGTGCCGACCTTGCCTGTGACCACGGTGCTGCCGTCGGTGGGGCCGTGGCCGCCCACAGAGATGGTGGTGCCATCGACTACGCAGCCGAGGTAGTTCCCGGCCGGCGGAAACACCCGCGGCAACACGATTCCCAGCTCCTGCAAGCGTTCAGCGATCACGCGGGAAGCGTAGGGTCGCGATCGTGCGCATGGGGGCCAATGCTCGGCGATCGGAGGACTGATGGACAGCGATCCCGACAGGCGCCAACGAGGTCTCGAGGTGATGGCGTCGGTGTACGGCTGGCCGGAGGTTGGCGACGGCCCCGGAGACTTCTTCGGCTACACGGTGGAGCACCTGTTCGCCGAGATCTGGGAGCGCGAGGGGTTGTCCCACCGCGACCGGCGGCTGTTGCTGATCGGCCTGCTCGTTGGGCGCGGGATGGACGACGTCCTCGGTCTCCAGCTCGAGGCGGCACTTGGTAACGCAGAGCTCTCCGAGGACGAGCTGCGCGAGATCGTCATCTTTCTCACGCACTACGCGGGCTGGCCGAGTGGGGCCAAGATGAACAGCGCTGTAGAGGTGCTGATCGCCAAAGCGGCCAAGCGCGCCGGCGGCTAGCCGATCTGCACGTTGGTCGACGACGGCGGCAGGTGGGGCGTGCCGTCGCGCATCGGTGGGAACTGGAACGTGGCCGCAGTGGTACCCCGCGTCATCGTGGTGATCGGCGGCTCCTCGAGCGTGACGTTGTCGTCGTCGATGGTGATCTCCCAGCGACAGTGCGGCACGCGGTCCGCCGGCATGCGAGGTGGCCGGTGCACGTGCGTGATGTGTGCCTTGGGATTCACCGCTTGCGCGGTGGGATCGAAGGTGGCGTCTTCGATGGTGTGACACATGCCCGTGATGGCCCGCTCGCCCCAGGGCTCCACGTCCATGAGCGCCCCACATGAGCGGAGCTCGAAGAAGCCGTGCGTGTCGTCGACCAGCTCGTAGCGCACGTCGAGGTAGTGGTGCGGGAAGCCAGGATCGAGCTGGAGCGACTTGAAGATCGCCTCCACGCCGTTCCCCTCGATGCCGAGCGCCGCCCGGAGTCGCTCGTTGTAGATCGGGGATGCGCCGCGCCACTCCTCGATGGCCAGCTCCTCCACCACCTCCTGCCCGTACTTGATGCCGATTGCCGCACACATCGAGCGATCGAGGAGGTGGACGATCATGGCGTACTCGCGTACGAGTCGGACCAGCGCCTCCTTGGAGAGGTCCTCGTAGCGGAAGTCCGGGTCGAACGGGCCGCCGTAGTCGGGGCGGTCGTGGAGGTCTTCGTCCTGGTTGCGGTCGGGCATTTGCTCAGACTAGTGTCTGGACACATGTCCAGCACGTCGATCTCTACGCCACCACGGCGTGGGCGTGCAGAGAAGCGGGCGGATCGCGTCGACGCGCTGGTCGACGCCACCATCGCTGAGCTCCGCGAGCACGGGTACGACGGGCTGACGGTGCGCAACGCGGCGCACCGGGCCGACGTCTCAACTGCCAGCGCCTATACCTACTTCGCCTCCAAGGATCACCTCGTAGCCGAGGTGTTCTGGCGGCGCCTGCAGCTCCTCGAGCCGCCCACCGGCGTGGGGTCAGTGGCGGAGCGGGTCTCCGCAGCGCTGCGAGATCTCGCGCTCCTGATCGCGGAGGAGCCCGAGCTGGCGGCAGCGTCCACCACCGCCGTGCTCGCGATCGACCCCGATGTGCAGCGTCTCCGAGGCCGCATCGGCTCTGCCTTCAACGATCACCTCGTCGCCGCGCTCGGCCCTCCTTCCGACGCCGCTGTGTTGCGGGCACTGAACCTCGCGTTGGCCGGAGCGCTGCTCCAGGCAGGCATGGGGTACTTCACCTACGCCGAGCTTGCCGACCGCATGGATGAGGTTGTCGACCTGCTGCTAGGAGGGGCGACGTGAGTGCGCTCGTCTACAACCCGTACCAGTACGAGATCCACGAGGACCCCTACCCCACGTATCGGCGTCTGCGCGACGAAGCACCCGTCTACCGGAACGAAGCGGGCGGCTTCTGGGCGCTGTCCCGTCACGCCGACGTCGTCGACGGCTTCCGGGACAACGTCCGCTTCTCCTCCTCTCACGGGGTGTCACTCGACTCGGCGGTGTGGGGTCCCGAGGCCCATCGCACGATGTCGTTCCTGGCCCTCGACCCCCCGATGCACGGGCGCATGCGAGGGCTCGTTTCACGCGGCTTCACGCCGCGGCGCGTCGCTGAGCTGGAACCGCGCATCCGAGAGCTCACTCGCAAGCACCTCGCAGCGGCACTGGCCAAGGGCACCTTTGATTTCGTCGGCGACCTGGCGGGCAAGCTCCCGATGGACGTGATCAGCGAGCTCATCGGCGTGCCAGAAGCGGACCGAGATGAGGTGCGGCGTCTGTCGGACCTGCTCGTACACCGCGAGGAGGGCATGGATGACGTGCCCCCCGCTGGGGTTGAGGCGGCCTTCACGCTCATCGCCTACTACGCAGCGATGCTCGACCAGCGCCGCGCGCAGCCCACAGACGACCTCACCTCTGCCTTGCTGGCCACCGAAGTCGACGGCGACCGGCTAACCGACGACGAGATCATGGGGTTCCTCTTCCTCATGGTCGTCGCCGGCAACGAGACCACAACCAAGCTGCTGGCCAACGCCTGGTACTGGGCGTGGGCTAACCCGGTGGAGCGGGCCAAGGTGCTTGGTGACGTCGAGCGCGTGCCGAACTGGATCGAGGAGACGCTGCGCTACGACACCTCAACGCAGCTGCTCGCACGCCTGACCACCACGGAGGTGACGCTCCACGGCAGGACCATTCCCGCAGGCCAGCGCGTGGTCTTGCTGGTCGGGTCAGCCAACCGGGACGAGCGCGTGTTCCAGAACCCCGACCACTACGACATCGACCGTTCGGAGCGCGAGCTCCAGCAGATCACCAGCTTCGGATTCGGTCGCCACTTCTGCCTCGGAGCGTCGCTCGCGCGTCTCGAGGCTCGTGTCTGCCTCGAGGAGCTCGTCGCCCACGTGGCTGACTACGACATCGACCCGAGCGGCATCCGGCGAATGCACAGCGTCAACGTCCGCGGCTTCGTCACCCTGCCCACGACGGTGGTTCCTCGATGAGCACGAACGAGGCGAGCTCGCTGCGGAGCGGGAAGGTCGCTACCTCTGCCGCAGCTCGTCTTCCGCTTGCGGGCCCCGGGGGTCAGCGCTGATGCCGAGGTTCCCGCCTCATCCTGAGCGACGCGCCGCTGTGGTCACGGGGGCCTCGTCGGGCATCGGTCGGGCAACCGCGTTGGCGCTTGCTGAAAATGGACATCCGGTGGTGCTCGGCGCGCGTCGTCTGGCGCGGTTGGAGGAGACGGCAGCGGCGATCGTGGGGGCAGGCGGTGAAGCGCTGGCCCTTCCGCTCGACCTAACCGACGATGCGTCGATCGACGCGTTCGCTGCTGCTGCGGAGGCGCAGCTCGGGCCGATCGAGATCGTCGTCTCGAACGCCGGCGAGGTGTTCCCTGCCACAGCGCTGGATGTCGATCCGGCTGACTTCGTTCGGCAGTTGCAGGTGAACCTCTTGGGAGCGCATCGGCTCGTGCGACGGCTGGGGCCAGCGATGGTCGAGCGTCAGCGCGGCGACATCGTCTTCGTCACGTCCGACGTCGTCCGCGTGCCGCGCACCTACATGGCCGCTTACGTCACGTCCAAGAACGCTCTCGAGGGGCTCGCTCGGGCGATGCAGATGGAGCTCGAGGGCACCGGCGTGCGCGCGAGCATCGTGCGACCCGGCCCGTCCACCACCGAGCAGGGCACGAGCTGGAGTGAGGGGATCGTCAACGAAGTGATCGCGGACTGGGAGCGATGGGGTGTGATTCGCCACCACGGTGGTCTTCGTCCAGCCGATGTCGCCCGTGTTGTGGTGGCCGCGATCTCGACTCCGCGGGGCACCCACCTCACCCTCATCGAGGTCGAGCCCGAAGCTCCTGCCGGAGCTCCCGAGTGACGGCGTTCAACGCAGCCACGCGTCCGTTGCCTCGTGTCTCGGGGGAGGGCGGCGCCGCTGGTACAGGCCACCTCGAGGAGCTGCGCGTCGATCCGATCGGCCTCATGGAGCGCACGCGTGCTGAGTGCGGCGACGTCGGCACGTTCCGGCTGGCCGATCGCGACGTCGTCCTCCTCACCGGTCCCGAGGCCAACGAGATCTTCTTCCGCGCTCCGGAGGAAGACCTCGACCAGGCCGAGGCCTACCCCTTCATGACCCCGATCTTCGGCGAGGGCGTGGTGTTCGATGCCTCGCCCGAGGAGCGGCGCAAGGCGCTCCACAACCAAGCCCTGCGCGACAAGTTCATGCGTGGCCACGCGGCGACGATCGCAGCGGAGGTGGAACGGATGCTCGCTCAGGCACCGGAGGGTGGCGACATCGATCTCCTCGACTGGTTCGCCGAGCTCACGATCTACACGAGCTCGGCCTGCCTGATCGGCCAGCACTTCCGGGAGCAGCTCGACGGCCGTTTCGCTTCGCTGTACCACGACCTCGAACAGGGCACCGATGCCCTCGCCTACGTCGATCCGTATGCCGACATCCCGAGCTTCCGCACGAGGGACGCAGCGCGCGTCGGCTTGGTGCAGCTCGTCGAGGCGATCATGGCGACGAGGGCCGCCGCACCTCCGCCCGAGCGGGACGATCGCGACCTCCTCGACGTCCTGATGTCGATCAAGGCGGAGGACGGGTCCGACCACTTCAGCGCCGACATCATCACGGGGATGTTCATCTCGATGATGTTCGCGGGGCACCACACCACCTCGGGAACCGCAGCCTGGACGCTCATCGAGCTGCTCCAAAGGCCCGACTACCTCGCGGAGGTGGTCGCCGAGCTCGACTCCCTCACCGCTGACGACCCGGAGATCAGCTACCAGGCACTCCGCGAGATGCCGAAGCTCGAAGCCGCCATCAAAGAGGCCTTGCGGCTGCATCCGCCGCTCATCATCCTGTTGCGCGTGGCCAAGTCGCCGGTTGACGTCGGCGGGTACCAGATCCCGGTAGGGACGATGGTGGCGGCGTCCCCGTCCGTGTCGAACCGCGACCCACAGGCCTTCGTCGATCCGGAAGCCTTCGACCCGGCTCGCTATCTCGATGGCCGCGACGACGATGTGGGCAACCCGTGGAGCTGGATCCCGTTTGGGGCCGGCCGCCATCGTTGCGTCGGTGCGGCCTTCGCGATGATGCAGCTCAAGGCGATCTTCTCCGTGCTGCTGCAGCGCTACGAGTTCGATCTCACCCAGCCGCACGACACCTATCGCAACGACCACTCCAAGATGGTCGTGCAGCTCGCCCAACCCTGCGTCGCCCGGATGTCACCCCGATGACCAGGATCTGTGAACGGATACGTCCGCTATGCGGACGTATCCGTTCACAGAACGGGGGTGGAGCGTGAGGATCGTGGTGGATCGCGACCTTTGTCAGGGACACGGCGTGTGCGAGAGCGAGGCTCCAGCCGTGTTCAGCGTGTCGAAGGCCGGTGCGCTCACGCTGCTCCAGGAGCAGCCGCCCGAATCTGAGCGACGGGCCGTAGAAGCCGCGGTGAAGTACTGCCCTACCCATGCCCTGACGATCGTGGAGGATTCCTGATGCCCGCCTTCCCCCGGGAGGAGATGGAAGAGATGGTGGAGCGCTGGCTCCAGGCCAACAAGGACGCAGAGGCGGCCGGGGATTGGACAGCCATGTCGCTTCTCTTCGCCGAAGACGCCACCTACGGCTGGAACTATGGAGCGAAGAACGAGTTCATGGCGGTGGGACGTGACGAGATCCGCGAGGTCGCGCTCGGCCTCGAGATGGGCGGACTGGATGGTTGGGAGTACCCGTACCAGGAGATCCTCATCGACGAGAAGAAGGGGCAGGTTGTCGGCTTCTGGAAGCAGCTGGCACTTGCCAAGCGGGCGGACGGCACCACCTATGAGGTGGCGGGGATCGGCGGTTCCTGGTTCGGCTACGCAGGGAACTTCGAATGGCGGTTCCAGCGCGACTGGTTCGACTACGGGAACGCTGCCGCCCTCTTCCTCGAGATGATGAGCGACGGCACCCTCTCGGAGGGCATGACAGCGCGCATGCACCGTTCACTCGGCGGCGGCCTCCCCGGCCATTACGACATCGGCCAAGCCCCCGCCCCGATCTGGCCCGCCACATGACAGGGCAACCCACGAGTTCTGGCCCGGAA
>JANOQG010000303.1:0-1676 GCA_031422255.1 Actinomycetes bacterium
CCCAACCTGCACAACATCCCCGTGCGGTCCGAGCTGGGGCGAGGGTTCCGGAAGGCCTTTGTGCCCGCCGAGGGCTATGAGCTTCTGGTCGCCGACTACAACCAGATCGAATTGCGGTGCATCGCCCACTTGGCTGAGGACCCGGGTCTGATCGAGAGCTTCGAGTCCGGCCGCGACATCCATACGGAGACGGCCGCGCGCATCTTCGCCGTCGACGCGACCGCGGTCACGATCGAGATGCGGTCCAAGGCGAAGATGGTCTCCTACGGGCTCGCCTACGGCATGGAGGCGTACGGCCTCGCACAACGGCTCAACATTCCCACGGATGAGGCGGCGGTCATCCTGGATGCCTATTTCACGGCCTTCCCGGCGGTGCGGGCGTACATGGAGCGCACGGTGGCCGAGGCACGGGAGCGCGGCTACACCGAGACGCTGTTCGGTCGTCGCCGCCAGATTCCGGAGTTGGCCTCATCGAACTTCCGGATCCGCCAGGCGGGGGAGCGGCAGGCCATGAACGCTGGCATTCAGGGGTTGGCTGCGGACATCTTCAAGGTTGCGCTCGTCCGACTGGATCAGCGGCTGGCGATCGACGCGGTTGGCAGCCGGCTGATCCTGCAAGTGCACGATGAAGTGCTCCTTGAGGTCCCGCCCAACGCGGTAGACAGTGTGGGAGTTCTTGTGGTTGCCGTCATGGCAGGAGCAGCGGACCTCACGGTTCCGCTGGAGGTGAACCTGTCAGTGGGAGCCAGTTGGGCGTCGGCGAAGGGCTGAGCGGCCGGAGGGGAGCACGACATGGCAGGTGGAAAGAGGTTGGATCGGCGGGGGAGTGGCCCGATCTTCTGGGTCTTGCTCGTCGTCGTCGTGTTCGCCCTGTTCTCGGTGATGATGGCCGCTAGCACCGCCGACGACTGCGGCAGCGGGAACAAGCAGTGGCAGTTCTTCCCGCCGCAGTGGGAGTGCGTCGGGAACCGGGGCGCCGGCTTCGGGTGACCGAGGCGCACCACTGGTTTGAGCCGGTGGCCGAGCACCTCGGCGGCGCATATCTTCGCTACTCCTTCACCAAGGGCACAGAGCAGGAGGTCGCCTTCCTTGTCGACGCGCTCGGCATGCGGCCCGGGATGCGGGTGCTCGACGTCGGGTGTGGTCCGGGTCGCCATGCCCTTGCGCTCGCGGCAAGGGGCATGGCGGTCGTGGGGGTAGACATCAGCCAGCGCTTCGTCGATCTCGCTTCGGAGGCAGCGATTCCGGGGGCCACCTTCCAGCGCTGCGACGCACGGGCACTGGCCTTCGACGAGGAGTTCGACGTTGCCATCTCGTTGTGCCAGGGCGCCTTTGGCCTCGCCGGCGGGCCGGGCGCTCCGCTTGACGGCGATGGGGCGGTGCTGGACGGCATGGCCCGAGCGCTTCGACCCGGCGGCCGGCTGGCTGTGTCGGCCTTTTCGGCCTACTTCCAACTGCGATACCTGGAGGAGACCGACCACTTCGACGCGTCTGCCGGCGTCAACCACGAGCGCACGGAGGTCCGCGACGAAGCGGGCATCGCAGCTGAGGTGGACCTGTGGACCACCTGCTTCACACCACGGGAGCTCCGCTTGATGGCGGTGGCCAGTGGACTCCAGGTTGATCACCTCTGGTCCGTCACCCCGGGGGCCTACGCCCGGGTTGAGGCCTCGCTC
>JANOQG010000304.1:0-7435 GCA_031422255.1 Actinomycetes bacterium
GTCAAGGGGGACATCTGCGATCCCGGGACCCTTGAAGGGGCGATGGCCGGCTGCGATGCCGTCGTGCACTTCGCTGCTGAGAGCCATGTCGACCGCTCCATCGTGGGATCGGACGACTTCGTCAACACAAACTGCTTCGGCACGAACATCGTGATGGACACGGCCCGCCGTCTCGACATCAGGCGCGTGGTGCACATCGGAACCGACGAGGTGTACGGATCCGTCGACGTCGGTTCGTCGAAGGAGGACGATCCGCTCGAACCTCGATCGCCCTACTCCGCGTCGAAGGCGGGGTCCGACCTGATCGCGTTGAGCTACCACCACACACACGGCGTACCAGTCACCGTCACCCGATGCACCAACAACTTCGGGCCGTACCAGTACCCCGAGAAGGCGATCCCGCTCTTCACCACGAACCTGCTCCAGGGCAAGTCGATTCCTCTGTACGGCGACGGCCTCAACGAGCGGGATTGGCTGTTCGTGGACGATCACTGCTCCGGGATCCAGCTCGTCCTTCATCAGGGTGCCCCCGGCGAGATCTACAACATTGGGGCAGGCAACGAGACGCCGAACCGGGTGCTCGTCGACAAGCTCCTTGCGCTCCTCGGCAAGGACGACACCTCGATCGACTACGTCGAGGATCGGCTCGGTCACGATCGGCGCTACTCGGTGGACATCAGCAAGATCACCGCGCTCGGTTGGGCCAAGCAACGCACGCTCGACGAAGCACTCGACGAGACGGTGGGGTGGTACCGCGACAACGAGTGGTGGTGGCAGCCCCTGAAGTCAGGGAGCTGACGGCTGGCGATGCGGATCCTGATCACCGGCGCTGCCGGTCAGCTCGGTACGGATCTTGTGCGTCACTGCACGGAGCTCGACGACCATGTGATTGCGTGCACGTCGGGGCAGCTCGATCTGGGCGACCGCGACTCCGTGGCGCAAGCCATCTCCAGCACGCGCCCCGACGTGGTCGTGAACGCGGGCGCGTGGACCGCCGTGGATGCGTGTGAGTCCGACCCCGACAAGGCCTGGCGGATCAATGCGCTCGGCGTCCGTTGGATTACCGACGCCGCTCGTTCGGTGGGTGCTCACGTGATCCAGGTGAGCACCGACTACGTCTTCGACGGCACGAAGCTCGAACCGTACGTCGAGTGGGATCCAACGAATCCCCAGTCCGCCTATGGCCGATCAAAGCTTGGTGGCGAGCAGGAGGTCGATCCCGCGCACGCAATCGTCCGTACGGCATGGGTTTGCGGTGCCCACGGCAACAACATGGTGAAGACGGTGCTCGGCCTCGCCAACCGACCGGAGCTGGCCTTCGTCGATGACCAGCGGGGGAGCCCCACGTTCACCGCCGACCTCGCCGCGGCGATTCGCCGTCTCGCGGTCGACCGCCTTCCGGGCACGTTCCACGTCACGAATCAAGGCGATGTGAGCTGGTACGGCTTCGTGCGGGAGATTCTCGAGCAAGCGGGCCACGACCCAGAGATCGTGCGACCGATACGTACCGCCGACCTCGATCCCCCTCGACCTGCGCCGCGCCCGGCCAACTCCGTGCTCGACAACGCGGTGCTGCGCCTAGCGGGCCTGCCAATGCTCCCGCACTACCGTGAGTCCCTGGATCGACTCTTGCGGGAGCTGGGAGCAACGTCATGAGCAGGATCGCTGTCATCGGCACCGGGTATGTGGGCCTCACCACCGGTGCGTGCTTCGCCCACATCGGGCACGACGTGATCTGTGCCGACATCGACGAAGACAAGGTCGAGCGGCTGCAACGAGGCGAGATCCCGATCCTCGAAGCGGGCCTGGACAACCTCGTCCACGAGGGCCTTCAGGACGGACGCCTGCGCTTTGTCGTGGGTGCCGCCGCGGCGGTGGCCGACTGCGAGTTCGCGTACCTCTGCGTACCCACCCCGCAGGGGGCCGATGGGTCCGCCGACCTGTCGTACATCGAGTCTGCCGCCTCGGAGATCGGGCCCCTGCTGCCGTCCCAGGCCGTCGTCGTGAACAAGTCCACCGTGCCAGTTGGCTCCACGCGAGTGGTCGAACGAGCGCTCGGGCGGGATGACGTCGCGGTCGTCTCCAACCCCGAGTTCCTCCGCGAGGGTTCGGCCATCCATGATTTCCTCAATCCCGACCGCATCGTGATCGGCGCGGAGGATCAAGCAGCGGCCGTGAAGGTGTCGTCGCTCTACATCGGGATCACCGCCCCTGTGATCGTCACCGACCCGGCGTCGGCCGAGACGATCAAGTACGCCGCCAACGCCTTCCTCGCGACGAAGATCTCCTTCATCAACGCCGTGGCGGCCGTGTGTGAGGCCGTCGGCGCGGACATCAAGGATGTTGCGCTCGGCATGGGCTACGACACGCGCATCGGCCACGAGTTCCTGAAGCCCGGCCCGGGCTGGGGCGGTTCGTGCTTTCCGAAAGACACGCGGGCGATGGTGCACATCGCCGACGAGGCGGGCTACGACTTCCACCTCCTCAGAGGTGTGGTGGCGGTCAATGACGAGCAGTTGCGGCGGGTCGCTGAGAAGATCATCAGCGCGGCGGGAGGGTCCGTCGACGGCAAGCGAATCGGCGTGTGGGGGCTCACCTTCAAGGCGCGCACCGACGACCTTCGGGAGTCGCCCTCATTGTCGATCATCGCCTACCTGGTCGCCCGTGGTGCCCTCGTACGCGGGTACGACCCCTCCGGGCCTGGACCCCTCGAGGGACTCGAAGTGGTTGACGACCCCTACGCCGCCGCCGAGGGGGCCGAGGTGCTGGCCGTGCTCACCGAATGGGACGAGTTTCGCTGGCTCGACGTCGACAAGGTGGCCGACGTCATGGTCGGCAGACAGGTCGTTGACGCGCGAAACCTGCTTGATCGAGCGGCGCTGGCGCGCCGCGGGTTCGAGTACCAGGGCATCGGACGAAGCTGATGGCGCGGATCGTCGTCACAGGCGGAGCGGGCTTCCTCGGATCTCATCTGTGTGAAGCACTTCTCGCTCGTGGTGACGAGGTCGTGGCCATCGACAACCTGATCACCGGCTCGGTGGACAACGTCGAACGGCTCTTCACGATCAAGGGCTTCACCTTCGTGGAACATGATGTCAGCACGTACATGTGGGTGCCGGGCAGCGTCGACGCGGTCATGCACTTCGCGAGCCCGGCCTCGCCTGCGGACTTCGAGCGCATACCGATCCAGATCCTGAAGGTAGGTGGGCTGGGAACGCACAACGGCCTGGGTCTGGCAAAAGCCAAGGGGGCGACGTTCTTCCTCGCCTCGACGAGCGAGGTCTACGGCGATCCGCTCGTGCACCCGCAGCCCGAGACCTACTGGGGCAACGTGAACCCCATCGGCCCCAGAGGGGTCTACGACGAAGCCAAGCGCTACGCCGAGGCCATGACCATGGCCTACCACCGCCACCACGACATCGATGTCCGGATCGTGCGCATCTTCAATTCCTACGGTCCGTGGATGCGCCCCGATGATGGTCGGGCGATCTCGAACTTCCTCACGCAGGCACTCGAGGGCAAGCCCATCACGATCTTCGGTAGCGGCAGCCAGACGCGTTCGTTCACCTACGTGGACGACGAGGTGCGCGGGTTTCTCGCCCTTCTCGACAGCGGGATCAACACCCCGGTCAACATCGGGAACCCCTACACGGAGCACACGATCGCCGACCTGGCGAGCCTCGTCATCGAGATCACCGGATCATCCAGCGAGATCGTGTACGAACCGCTGCCTGTGGACGACCCCACCCAACGCCAACCCGACATCACCCTGGCCCGGTCGCTGCTCGGCTGGGAGCCGACCGTCGATCTTGCGGAGGGTCTGCGGCGGACCGCCGACTACTTCCGCGTGAAGCTCGGGCTCTGACCCGAGATCTCGCTCAGCACGACGTCGAAGGCCGGAAGCGCCACGGTGTCGGAGTAGGACCGCTCGAATGCCGCTCGAGCTCGTGTCGGGCCTTGCGGGTCGTTCCGCAGGTGTCGCACCGCAGCCACGAGACCGCTCGTGTCGCCGTGGCGGAGACTGATGCCGCACTCGTGCATCGTGATGGCTTCGTCCACGTTGCTCCCGATAGGTCCGACGTACAGAACCGGCAGGCCCGCGGCCAAGTTGGCGTGCAGCTTCGAGGGGCTCATCACGCCCACGGAGCGGTCGTCGAGTGTGATGAGAGCGGCGTGGGCGCCGGCCATCACCATCGGCGTGTCCTCCTTCGGCACATACCCGTGCAGCACAACGTTGGTGAGGCTCCGGGCGCTCACGGCGGCCTCGAGGTCGTCCCACCGAGCGCCACCGCCCACGAACAGGAACAACGCCTCGTCGCCTAGCTCGGCGGCGGCATCGAGCACTGAGTCGAACTGGTGCCCCACCCCTGTGTTGCCCAGATAGACGACCACGGTGCGCCCCTCTGTGTGCAGTGGTGCGTAGCCGGGCCACACCGGGTCGGACGCCGTAGGGGTAGGAAAAGACGCGGCGCGCTCCCAGTTCGGGATGATCGCGAACGGGGGACGGTCGGGACCATGGGCGTATTGGGTCGCGAGGAGCTCTTGCATGGCACCATCGAGCGCGATCGCCATGTCGAGGTGGCGGAACACCCAACGGTTCACGCGGCGGAGCATTCGACTGAATCGGCCCCCGGGCCGAAGCTCTCCGAACCGCTCTGCCGCGTCGGGGTAGCAGTCCATGCTCCACAGCACGACGCGCGTCCGCGGGTGCAGAAGCTTGTGCAGCACCGCCGCCACCACGACGAGTGGTGGCGTGGTCATCGCGATGATCACGTCCTGGCGCGGCATGCAGGCCAAGCGGATGGTGCTCCCAAGGGAGAAGGACGCGTAGCCGAGCAATCGCCGAGCGAGGGACGACTTACCCAGGGCAGGTGTCCAGATCCTTCGGATCCGCAGGCGGGGCACAGCGACGACGCTGGCGGCCAGCCGACCCTCGAGATAGCCAGCGCGACCCGTGACGATCGTGACGTCGTCGCCCTGCTCGGCGCGGTGCTCGGCCAGCGACGCGGCCAGCTGCGCAGTCGGGCTGATGTCAGGGGCGTAGAACTGGTTGAGGAGGGTCAGGCGCACAGGAGGAGCGTGGTCAGGAGCGTTGGGCGGCGACGGCCGCCACCATCTCGTCGACGATCGCGGGCAGATCATGGCGTGGCGCCCACGACGGGTAGTGCTCTTGAAAGCGACCCATGTTCGTGTAGTAGCAGATGTGGTCACCGATTCGATTGGTGTCGTCGTAGGTGAGTTCGGGCCGCTTGCCTCCCGCCGATGCGGCGATCATGTCGACGCACTCGAGGAGGCTGGCGGCGTTCTGCTTGCCGCCGCCGAGGTTGTAGACCTCGCCAGGACGGGGGTCCTGGGCGAAAGCCCAGAACGCGCTGATGACGTCAGCGGAGTGGATCTGGTCGCGGACTTGCTTCCCCTTGTAGCCGAAGATCGTGTATTCGGCCTCGCGCAGCGCCACGTGCACGAGGTAGCTCAGGAACCCGTGAAGCGCGACCCCGGAGTGATGGGGACCGGTGAGGCAGCCGCCGCGGAAGGTTCCGGTGCGCAGCCCGAAGTACTTGCCGTACTCCTGCGTCATCACATCGGCTGCCAACTTCGACGCGCCGAACACAGAGTGGAGGCATCCATCGATCGACATTGTTTCGTCGATGCCCTGCGCCTGAGCGGGATCGGCGTAGTCCCATCGGGTCTCCAGCTCGACCAGCGGCAGCTTGTTCGGGTTGTCGCCGTAGACCTTGTTGGTGGAGACGGTGATGAAGACCGCGTCAGGCGTGTGGCGGCGCGCGCTCTCGAGGAGGTTCAGCGTGCCGCCAGCGTTGACGTCGAAGTCGTCGAATGGGCGGGTGGCTGCCAGATCATGGCTGGGTTGCGCTGCAGCGTGGATCACGAGTTCGTAGGACCCCTGGCGGAGCAGGTCGTCGACGCGATCGCGGTCGCGGATATCGACGTCGTGGTGCGTGTAGCGCTTGCAGGTCGCTTCGAGGCGTTGCCGATTCCACGTGGTGTCGCCGCCGGGTCCGAAGAAGTCAGCACGCATGTTGTTGTCCACGCCATGCACGTCGAATCCCAGACCGTCGAAGAACTCCACGGCCTCCGAGCCGATCAGCCCAGCGCTACCCGTGACCAGGACCCTCATGATCGACGACGCTCCTCGGGCGGGACGGGGGGCATGGCTCGGGACACTACCGGCTGTCATGCGAGACTCCGCGAGTGCCCATGAGAGTCGCCGTCACTCTTGAGCAGTGCTGGCACCGAGTGCCCGGGGGGAGCGCTCGCGCCACACTTGACACGGTTGCCGCGCTCCAGCAGCGGGGTGGCCTCGAGCAGGTCGGTGTGAGCGCGTGGCACAGGCAGCCTCCGCAGGGCGCCTGGAAGCCGACCATCGACGTGCGTGCGCTACCCCTGCCCAGGAGGGCGCTCTACGACTCCTGGCAACGGCTCCGGCATCCAATCGTCGAGCGGGCCACGGGAGCCGTCGACCTCGTGCATGCCACCGCGCACGTGGCTTCGGCATCGAGGGCACCGATGGTGGCCACCATTCACGACCTCCACTTCCTCTACGAGCCCGATCACTTCACGGCCCGCGGCGTCAGCGTGTTCACACGCTTCCTCGCCATCGTGCGGGACGAAGCGGCTGTGGTGGTGTGCCCATCCGAGGCGACGCGTGCGGACTGTGTGGCCGCAGGGATCAACGCCGATCGCATACGGGTAACGCCGTGGGGCACGGAGGCTCAGCCGGTCGGCGCCGCGGAGGTGGCACGTGTGCGATCGACCTATGACGTTGGTCGGCCGTTCGTGCTGTTCGCGGGCACGGTAGAGCCGCGCAAGAACCTGGCCCGCCTGGTGGAGGCCTACCGCCGCCTCGGGGATACCGACGCCGAGCTCGTGCTCGTCGGGCCAGACGGTTGGGGTGACGGCCTGTCGGACCCGAGCATCCGTCGCCTCGGGTTCGTGCCCAGCGCCGACCTGCAGGCGCTCTACGCTGCGGCCGCTGTTGTGGCCTATCCCTCGCTTCGAGAGGGGTTCGGACTGCCTGTCCTCGAAGCCATGGCTCAGGGGGCGGTGGTGGTCACCTCAGCGTCGACAGCTACGGCGGAGGTGGCCGGGTCGGCCGCGCTCCTCATCGACCCTCTCGATGTGGATGACATCGCCGCGGCACTGGAGCGAGCCCTCGCCGACGCGGATCTCGCGGCTCGCCTGCGGCGGGAGGCCCTCGCGCGGGCAGCGACCTTCACCTGGGCACGCTCCGCCGAAGCGATGGTGGGTGCCTACGCGGCGGCGGTCGGCACGGCATGACCGCCAGCATCGGGATCAACCTGCTGTGGCTGGTGCCGGGCTCGGTCGGAGGCAGCGAGGAGTCCACCGTCGCGAGCCTGCTCGCGCTGCGTGATCTGGACGCTCCCGATCTCGATATCCGTCTGTTCGCCTTGGCGGC
>JANOQG010000305.1:0-2304 GCA_031422255.1 Actinomycetes bacterium
GATCGGCTCTGTGGTGGATGGACCGGCGGTGCGGGGCGGTGGGCGGAATCGACTTCTCGGCCCTGCGGGCAGTTGGCGATGCCTGTCGAGGGCTAGTCGATGGCAGGACACGACCGCCGTTTGGCGCGGGGCGGGGAGGACGGAGGCCTCGAGTCGAGCGCGAGGTCCGGGGGTTGCGTGCATGCAGTTGATCCTGGGCTGCGGGGACCCAGAAGACGATGCGCGCTCCCGGACCAGAAGCGGCCCTCGACGTTTCCGAACGTCGGAGTGCCGCGCGCCGTCTTCGACCTAGACTCGGTTCGAGATGACGTCGGGTGCCGCACGACCTACCCGCTCCAAGATCGAGTCGCTGGTGGCACCATCGCGCGACGGTGCCATCGCACGGATCGCGGCCAAGGCCTCTCGCGAGGCGGGCGTCGACCGTGCCTTGCTCGACGGGTACCTGGAGGCAGTGCTCGAGGCCGCGGTTCTCGGACGCCGGCTGGGTCGGCCCGACCTGGACACCTGCCGCCAGATGGGAGCGACCGCAGCCGACGAGGGGATCGCCCTCTCCGCGCTGCTCGACCTGTACCTGAGCGCCCTGTGGCGGCTGTGGGACGACATCACCGGTCGAGCCGACCGCGCCGACGCGTCCCTGGTGGCAGCGGTCGCTGGCGCGCTGTTCCGGACGGCGGATGACGCCGCCGAGGCCCTGGCCGAGGGGCATGAGCGGGCGCAGCGCCAGAGCGTGCGTCGCGAGGAGACCATGCGACGCGAGTTCGTCGACGACCTCCTCAGCGGCGGCGGCGACCCGGACCTGGTGGGGGAGTGGGCCGCCCGCTTCGGCTTCAACCTGGCCGGCACCCATCTGGTGACCGTGGCCCGCACCCATCGCGCCCTCGTCGACGCCGGCCCGGTACACGCCCGAGTCGAGACCCACGTGCTGGTGTCCTTCGGCGGGCGCGACGTCGTGGTGGCCACCAAGGACGGCGCCCTCGTCTGCATTCTCCCGGCCACCGCGACCGACCCCGCCGCCGACCTGGCTCGCACCCTGCACGAAAGCGACGAAGGACCCTGGCAGCTCGGCGTGGGCCGCCCCTACGCCGGCCCCGGCGGCCTGGTTCGCTCCTACACCGAGGCCCGCGAAGCCTTGGAGCTGGCCCGCCGCCTCGGCCTCGCCGACCCGATCGTCCGGTTCGAGTCGCTCCTGCCATACCGGGTGCTCACCCTCGACCCGATCACCGTCACCGAGATGGTCCGGACCGTGCTCGGCCCGCTCGATGGCGCCCGTGGCGGCCCCGAGCCGTTGATCGCCACGCTCGACGCGTACTTCGCCGAGTCCGGCAACGCATCAGCGACCGCACGCCGCCTCCACCTCAGCCCCCGCGCCGTCGTCTACCGGCTCGAACGGATCGCCCAGCTCACCGGCCACGCCGCCGACGACCCCGAAGGACGCTTCGTCCTCGAGCTTGCCGTACGAGCCAGACAGATGCTCAACGACGCCTAGCAGGGGAGGGTGTCGGAGAACCGGAGGGAGTTGCGACGTGCCCGGGCCTAGCGCTGTGTCACCGTGGAGGCACCGCAGGGCCACTCCGATATCTCGCAAGGAGCAGGGTCCGTTTAGCGCATGATCTCGGCCTTGTCTGCCGAGCGCCCGAAGCCCATGGTCGGCACATGAGCTTCTGGACAACGATCGCGCGGGGATCTCCCCAGCCCACACCCTCACCGAACCGTCGATCGGCTGTAGCGCCATGCTCATAGTCCTCACCGCAGCCGTAGCGGGCACTGCGTGCCTCGTCGCCACGACCGAAGCTGCACGAGCAGTGGTGCTGAACCGTCTCCGGTCGGCGCCCGTCGGCGTGCGCGAAAGGAGCTACCGATGAACTGCCCCGTGGACGGCACGACCCTCGTGCTCGCCGAACGCAACGGCATCGAGATCGACCACTGTCCGACGTGCCGGGGTGTGTGGCTGGATCGCGGCGAGCTGGACAAGATCATCGATCGGGCCGAGAGCTTCGATACCCCCGCCTCCCCCCGGAGCAGCAGGCGTGACCGCAACGATCAGCACGACGACGACGATCGTTCCTACGCCGACAGGAGCAACCCGTCCAAGCGCAAGCGCAAGTCCTTCCTCGGCGACCTCTTCGAGATGGGTGGCTGAGGCACCCCCGGGAGCAGCCTCCTGCCCCCAAAGACCGAAAGTGACCCTGCGATAGCCATCCGCCAATGCCGAGGCATCAGAAGCAGCCTCGGTCGTGGTGGCCTGGCGTCGAGGCCTGGGAAGGGTCGCCGGTGCAGCATTCGATGGCAGTTCGCGCAGACGAT
>JANOQG010000306.1:0-2432 GCA_031422255.1 Actinomycetes bacterium
GTCGGTGTCCGCCGTGACAGCGGGTTCGAGTGTGCTCTCGCCGGTGTCTTGACGAGCTGCCCGCTGGCTGGCCTTGGCTTCCATGCGCGCCGCCTTGGCGCGGGCGCGGACGTCGCGCTTGGCCATGGCCGGCCGAGCACCAGTCGTACGTACGCCACCAACGACCATGGCGCAGCCCATGCAGTAGGGCGGCTTCTTCGGACCGAAGGAGTAGATGAGGCACTCGCGACACCACGTGCCGCCGCAGCGACGACAGATCCCGGCGCCCAACATGTGTGGGTGCTTCGCGCAGCTCTCCATTGGTCGCCCTCCTCACGCCTCAGTTGGCATCGCCTGACCACCTGTAACGACGTGGGGGTACGGCATCTTGAGCGCCCGACCCGAGGAAGGGCCAGATGGCCCATGGCCGATCTCAGGTGGGGGCGGCTGAGCCCTGCGTGGGAGGATGTCGGGGATGCCTGGAGCGCACCTCCCCAACGTGCTGGCCGCCCGTTACGCCAGCGCACCCATGGTCGAGGTCTGGTCTCCCGAGCACAAGGTGGTGCTCGAACGGCAGCTTTGGGTGGCCGTCATGCGGGCCCAGGCCGACCTCGGGGTTCCCTTGTCAGCGACAGCCATCGATGACTACGTCGCGGTGATCGACAAGGTCGATCTCGAGAGCATCGAGGAGCGCGAGCGCGTCACCCGCCACGATGTGAAGGCGCGCATCGAGGAGTTCTCGGCGCTGGCCGGGCACGAGCTGATCCATGCGGGGATGACCTCCCGGGATCTCACCGAGAACGTCGAACAGCTCCAGGTGCGAGCTGGGCTCGAGCTCATCCGCGATCGCATGGTCACCGCGCTGGCCCGTCTCGGCGAGCGCGCCGCTGAGCACGCCGCCCTCGTTGTGACCGGTCGGAGCCACAACGTCGCGGCCCAAGCGACCACGCTGGGCAAGCGGTTCGCCAACGCCGGCGAGGAGCTGCTGCAGGCCCTCCGCCGCGTCGAGGAGCTGCTCGTCCGCTATCCGCTGCGCGGCATCAAGGGCCCAGTGGGCACACAGCAGGACATGCTCGATCTGTTGGGCACCGCGGAGAACGTGGCGGCCCTCGAGGCAGCGGTCGCTCGCCACCTCGGCTTCGATGCCACGCTCACGAACGTCGGACAGGTGTACCCGCGGTCCCTCGATCTGGACGTCGTCGCGGCCCTTGTTCAGTCCGGCGCTGGTCCAGCCAGCCTGGCCACCACGATTCGCCTCATGGCAGGTCTCGAGCTGGCCACGGAGGGATTCCAGCCTGGGCAGGTCGGCTCGTCCGCCATGCCGCACAAGATGAACAGCCGATCGTGTGAACGCATCAACGGGTTGCTCGTCGTCCTGCGCGGTCACTTGTCGATGGTCGGCGAGCTAGCGGGCGATCAGTGGAACGAAGGCGACGTGTCCTGCTCGGTCGTGCGGCGAGTGGCGTTGCCCGATGCGTTCCTCGCCGCCGACGGTCTGTTCCAGACGTTTCTCGCCGTCCTCGATGACTTCGGCGTCTACCCCGTCGTGGTGGCCAGGGAGCTCGAGCGCTACCTGCCGTTCCTCACCACCACCAAGGTGCTGATGGGCGCTGTGCGCGCCGGAGTGGGCCGCGAGATCGCTCACGAGGTGATCAAGGAGCACGCCGTGAGCGTTGCGCTCGCGATGCGCGAGCAGGGAGCGGTGGAGAACGACCTGCTCGACCGACTCGCGGCGGATGATCGCTTGCCGCTCGATCGGGCGGCCCTCGATGCCCTCGTCGGGGAGCCCCTCAGCTTCGTGGGAACGGCAATGGCTCAGGTGGCCACGTTTGCGGCACAGGTCGACGTCGTCGTCGCACGCCACCCGAGCGCCGCGTCCTACCGCCCCGAGCCGATCCTCTAGGTCGCTACGGTGGGCGGGTGACGCTTCCCCTACCCCACCTGTACTCCGGCAAGGTCCGAGACATCTACGCCGTCGGCGAGGACCAGCTCCTGATGGTCACGTCCGATCGCCTCTCGGCCTTCGACGTGGTGCTCGACGAACCCATCCTGCACAAGGGCCGAGTGCTCACAGCGATCTCGGCCTTTTGGTTCGAGGTGCTCGCCGACATCGCCGGTAGTCATCTGGTGTCCACCGACGTGAACGATCTCGAACCGGAGGTGGTGGCGGCCGAGCCCGATCTGGCGGGACGCATCATGCTGTGTCGCAAGGCCGAGATGCTCTCGATCGAGTGCATCGTGCGGGGGTATCTCTCGGGTTCGGCCTGGAAGGAGTACCAGGCCAGCGGCACCATGCACGGCCAGGCACTGCCGGCGGGACTCCAGGAGAGCGATCAGCTCCCCGAGCCGGTGTTCACCCCGTCCACGAAGAGCGACGTGCACGACGAGAACATCTCCTTCGCGCAGGCCGGGCAGATGATCGGCAGCGACCTGGCCGAGCGTGTGCGCGCGAT
>JANOQG010000307.1:0-2944 GCA_031422255.1 Actinomycetes bacterium
AGGTCGGCCTTGACGCCCAACCACGTCTCGACGTTCTCAGGTGTGAACAGGGACGAGATGTCTCCCTCCCGCATGCTCACGAGCGAGAGCATCGCTTGACCTCCGAAGAGGTCTTGGTAGGCGACGCTGTCCTTGTAGACGGCTTCATCACGGTTGAGATAGCTGTCCTGGCCGGTGGCGAACTCGAGCCTGGTGATGCCGAATCCGAGCACCACGGTGATCATCAGCCCAACGATCGAGACGATGCCCGCGTGCTTCCCTAGGTTCAGCCCGAGCCACGACCAGTACTTGTGCATCACGCCCCTAGGCGGTTGTGAGCCACCGCTACGCCGCAGGCTAGCGAGGGCCGTCAGCGCCGGGCGAAGCTGGTCACGCCAGCGAGGTACGGCTGGAGGGCGGGTACTACCGCGATCGAGCCATCGGGCTGACGGTGCGTCTCGAGGTAGGCCGCCACCGTGCGCGGCCATCCCATTGCCGAACCATTCACCGTGTGGCACACGTCAGTGCCCTTGCCGCCAGCGATGCGGTGGCGGATGTTGGCGCGGCGCGCCTGGTAGTCGGCGAACCACGACACGGAGCTCACCTCCAACCACAGGTCGCACCCCGGCGCATACGCCTCGATGTCCCAGGTCCGTGCCGCTGAGCCGCCGAGGTCGCCCGTGCAGAGATCAAGGATCCGATACGCCAATCCGAGCTCACCAAGGAGGGCCTCACTCCGAGCGAGGATGTCGTTCTGGCTGGTGACAGCCTGCTCGGCGTCCGCAACGAGCGCAAACAGCTCGACCTTGTCGAACTCGTGAGAGCGGAGCAGGCCGCGAGTGTCCCGGCCTGCCGCCCCCGCCTCCCGACGGAAGCAGGACGTGTAGGCGCAGTAGCGCAGCGGCAGCTCAGCTGCGGTCAGCACCTCCTGGCTGTGCAGCGAGGTGAGGGGCACCTCGGCCGTGGGGATGGCCCAGAGGTCGTCACGCTCGATGTAGTACGCCTCCTCGTCGAACTTGGGGAGGTGCCCGGTCGAGATCATCGTGTCAGTGCGCACGAGGGTTGGTGGTCTGATCTCCTCGTACTTGTCCGCACAGCGGTCAAGGCTCAGCTGCACCATGCCCCGCAGCAACCGAGCCCCCCACCCGCGATACATCGTGAACATCGAGCCCGAGATCTTGGCCGCCCGCTCGCCGTCGATGATCCCCAGCTCGGTTCCGATGTCCCAATGCGGCACGCGCTGGTGAGCGTCGTACGCCTCAGGATCGAACCCCTCGATACGAAGGACGACGTTGTCGGCCTCGCCCCGGCCGTCGGGGCAATCCTCTGCCGGCAGGTTCGGCGTGCGCAACAGGAGGTCGTGCATCTCGAGGGCGACCGCGTCGGTCGCAACATCGAGCACCTTCGCCCGCTCACCGAGGGCTCGGCTCTCCGCCATGAGCGACTCGGCTCCGGCGGCGTCGCCTTGCCCCTGGAGCCGACCAACATCCTTGGACAGCACCTTCACACGAGCGCGGAGGTCGTCGCGTTCGGTGCCGAGGGCCCGTTGGCGCACGTCGAGCTCGATGATGCGGTCAACGTTCGCCGCAGCGTCGCCACCTCGCCGCGAGAGCCCCGTGCGCAAGGCGTCGGGATCAGAGCGAAAGCGGCGAATGTCGAGCATGGGGCCAGACGGTAGCGGCGGGCCACCAGTAGGTTGGCGCCGGTATCGCACAGAGCGGAGGACCCCCGTGACAGAGCACGTTTCCGATGTCTGGTTCCAGGTCACCGGCCTCGAGGTGGCATCCGGTTCGGGGTGCATCGTCACCACGACCGATGGCGAGGAGTACCTCGACTTCTCGAGCGGCATCGCGGTCACCAGCACCGGCCACTGCCACCCACATGTTGTCGAGGCCATCCAGACCCAGGCGGCACGGTTCATCCACGCCCAGGTGAACGTGTACCGCCACACCCGGCTCGCTGAGCTGGCCGGACGCCTCGCCGCCATCGCTCCGCCCCCGGTCGACACCTTCTTCTTCGCCAACTCAGGAGCCGAGGCCACTGAGAGCGCCGTGAAGCTGGCGAAGCAGGCCACGGGCCGCCCGAACGTGATCGTGTTCCAAGGCAGCTTCCACGGTCGCACCCATCTCGCCATGGCCATGACCACGTCAAAGACCGTCTATCGGGCCGGCCACGCTCCGCTGCCGAGCGGCGTGTACGTCGCGCCGTTCCCAAAGGCCGACGACGAAGTCGAGGCATGTCTCGACGCGGTGCGTCTGCTGCTCCTCAGCCAGAGCGCCCCCGCCGAGACGGCCGCGATGCTGCTCGAGCCCGTGCTCGGCGAGGGTGGCTACGTGCCGGCGCCCGCGGCGTTCCTCGAGGGCCTCGTCGCGATCTGCCAGGAGCACGGGATCCTGTTCATCGCCGATGAGGTGCAGAGCGGCTTCGGACGCACCGGCACGATGTTCTGCGTCGACCAACACGACATCAGGCCCGACATCGTGGTGATGGCCAAGGGGCTGGCCTCCGGGTTCCCGATCTCCGCGGTCGGCGCCTCTGCCGAGCTCATGGCGCGTTGGCCCACCGGCAGTCATGGCGGCACCTACGGCGGAAACCCCATCGGCTGCGCAGCCGCCATCGCAACCATCGACGTGCTCACCGCGCCCGGCTTCCTCGCCAACGTCGTCGCCCGTGGCGAGCAGCTTCGAGCGGGGCTGCGGGCACTGGCCGAGGAAGATGGCGGCATCGTCGACGTGCGGGGCCCCGGGCTCATGGTCGCCAGCGAGCTTGCCGACGCGGCACGCGTGAGCCAGGTCATCGGCCACTGCCTACGAGACGGTCACCTCATCCTCATGAACGCGGGCACCTACGGCAACGTCGTGCGATGGATGCCCCCACTCGTGGTCACCGAAGCCGAGATCGACCAAGCCCTCGCCACCTTCGCCAAGGCGCTCGCCGCCACCCGCTGACCACCAACCCGTTCTGG
>JANOQG010000308.1:0-5859 GCA_031422255.1 Actinomycetes bacterium
GGCTTGATCCTCGATGAAGTCGGAGAGGTTGGAGTCGTCCTCCTCCCCCACGGGCGAATCCAACGACAGCGGGTCGAGGTTGATTCGCTGGATCTCGCGCACCCGTTCCTCTGTGAGCCCCACGGCCTCTGCCAACTCCTCGACGGTGGGCTCTCGTTCGAGATCTTGCAGCATTTGGCGCTGCACCCGGAGCACCTTGTTGATCGACTCGACCATGTGCACGGGGATGCGGATGGTACGTGCCTGGTCAGCGATTGCCCGGGTGATCGCCTGCCGGATCCACCACGTGGCGTAGGTAGAGAACTTGAAGCCCCTCGTGTAGTCGAACTTCTCGACGGCACGCATCAAGCCGAGGTTCCCCTCCTGGATGAGGTCGAGGAAGTGCATCCCGCGGCCGACATAGCGCTTGGCGATCGACACCACGAGACGCAAGTTCGCCTCGATGAGCACCTCGCGGGCGTCCTCGCCGCGCCGCACGGTGCGCTGAAGCTCGCGTCGTTGCTCGAAGACGAGCGACGCGAGCTCCCCTGACGCCGCGAGGTCGGCGAGACGAGCCGCTGCCAAGCCTCCGGATTCGATGCGCCGCGAGTACTCCACTTCCTCGGCGCCCTTCAGGAGCGGGACCCGACCAATCTCGCGGAGGTACATCCGCACCGGATCCGATGATCCGCTTACACCGCGGTCTGGGGCGGAGGCCACGCGCAGGGCGCGTCGTCGAGCCGCCGCAGAACGGGCCGGGCGGACGCCGCCGATCTCCGGACCGTCCTGCTCAAAGTCGCCGAGGGCATGGGTGGCGTCCTTGGCATCCTGCGCCTCATGCAGCTCGGCCTCGATGGAGGCAGGAATGACCGCGGCGAGCGCGGGGAACGGCGCGTCGTCAAGGGCATCGAGGTCGTCGTCGTCGGGGAGCGACTCATCCAGCACAATCCCCTCCGAGGTGAGGCGAGCGCGCACCTCCTCGATCAGCTCCGGAGTGAGCTCGACCATGCGCAACACGAAGACCACCTGATCCATCGTGAGATGACCGGTGAGTCGGCCCTTGTCGACCACCGCCTGAACGTGGACCTGCGGGTCGTTCCAAGGGTCGAGCGTCGGCGTTGCGTCGGTCATCACCCTCCCCCGTCCTGAGGTACGTCTTCCGGACCTTGAGCGCCGAAGAAGGCTACCAACTCGCTGGCTGCGGCTGCCGAGGCGTTCGCGTCGCGCAATCGGTCAATCACCCGTGTGAGCCAGAGCTGATCGGCGAGAAGCTGTGTTTCATCGGGGGACGCCGTGACCCGACTCGTGAGCTCCGCCACCTCGTGACGCGCTCGCTCCGTCAGGAACCGCACGACGGCATCGAACGGCTCGGCCTGCACATCTTCGGTGGCCAGCCGCCCCAACAGATCAGCGACACCGGGATCAGCAGCATCGAGGGCACCCTGGACCGTTGGGTGCGCCATCAGCACTCGGAACGTCGCTGCGTGGAGGTCGCTCGTGAAGAGCTCCTCATAGAGGAGCCATTCCTTCACGGAGTCCCAGTGGTGGATCACCTGGCGGAGGATCTCCAACTCGGGGCCGTCGCGCTCGTCGCGGGCCCGGGGCGGAGCGGCGCGCGACTCGAGGGGCGACTCCGGGCCCCGTCGCTCGCCAGCGCGCTCACGCGGGGCGGGGGCGGGGCGGCGCAACATCTCGCGGAGCTGCTCGTGGGACACACGGGTGCGGCCAGCCACCTCCATCACGTACTGGTCGCGTACGAGCTCGCTTGGATGCTCGCGGATCACCTCGATGGCCGCCTCCGCAGCGCGAGCCCGACCCTCCACCGTGGCGAGGTCGGCTGCTTTGAGCACGCGGTCGACGCGGAACTTGAGGAAGGGCACCGCTTCCTCAACCGACCGCGCCAATCGCTCGGGATCGGTGGAGGCAAGGTCGGCGGGATCGACGCCAGGTGGCAGGTCGGCCACCGTGACCTCGATCTCGTGGTCCTTCTCCCATTGGTAGAAGCGCTCGGCGGCGGCCTGCCCAGCCGAGTCGGCGTCGAAGGAAAGCACCAGCTTGCGTGCGTAGCGCCTGAGCAGCTTCACGTGTTCCTCGGTGAGGGCCGTGCCGCAGGTAGCCACCGCTGCGGGCAAGCCGGCGCGAGCGAAGCCGATGACGTCCGTGTAGCCCTCGCAGATGATGGCGCGATCGTCCGTGACGATGCGCGCCTTCGACCAGTTCAAGGCGTAGAGGAGCTTGGACTTTTGGTACAGCACGGTCTCCGGTGTGTTCTTGTACTTCGGGCCTTCGCCGCCAGGCATCACCCGTCCACCGAAGCCCACCGCATCACCATTGGCATCGAAGATCGGAAACAGGATCCGTCCTCTGAATGCGTCGGTCTGTCGGTCGTTCCGGTTGAGGTATCCGAGCCCGGAGTCGCGCACGATGTCGTCGGGCAGCTTGAGTGCCTGCACCATCTCGCTCCACCCCTCGGGCGCCCAACCGACACGGAAGGCTCGCACCTCGTCGCCGCTCAGGCCGCGCTCGCGGAGGTACTTCCTCGCCACGGACGCGTCGGGAGCCGACAGGAGACGCTCGTGGTACCAATCCACCGCCCGCTCCACAGCCGCTACGAGCTTGTGCCGTCGCTGGCGCGACTCTCCCTCCCCCTGGTCGGAGTAGCGCAGGGTCATGCCCGCCCACCCAGCGAGAAGCTCGACAGCCCCCACGAAGTCGAGGTGCTCCACCTCACGCACGAAGGTGATGACGTCGCCGCGAACCTGGCAGCCCCAACAGCGGTAGAGGCCGAGCTCCTGATTGACGTTGAAGGACGGGGTCTTCTCGGCGTGGAACGGGCAAAGCCCCACCCAGCGCTGCCCGGACCGGCGGAGCTGGGTGTACTTGGTTATGACAGCGACGATGTCGGTGGCAGCCCGCAATGCTTGGATGTCGTCGTCGACGATGCCCATCGCGAGTGACGGTAGCGGGAACCTGCAGACACCATCCGTTCGTCAGATAGGGCAATGTGGTCGCGCCCCCGCGCCCACCGAGAGGTTGATCGCATGCATCGACGGATCACCCAGCGCAGCGCGATTGGCATGGGCGTGTGCCTCGCCGTCGTCGTGGGCGCGCTTTGGGTGGTGCGACACGACGACAACGCCTCCCGCGCCTCTGATCCGGCGAACGGCAGCGACCAGGGTCCGTTCACCCTTCAGCTGAGCGCCGGGCGGTCCAGCTCAGCACCGCAAGAACCCGCTCCGTTCGTCGTCGGCGATGCGCTCGAGGACAACGAGATTGCCGCGATCACCGATCGGCTGCCGACGTTCGCTGGCGAGGACGGCGACCAGGTGGACTTCCAGCGGCCGCCACAGAGCCTGCCTCGCCCTCGTGTCGGTGAGACGATCGAGACCCTGTTCGGCGGAACGGGAGATGTGCCCCGTCCCGCGGTCGGTTCCGGGCCGCTCAAGGTGCTCCGCCACCAGCCCGATGGCGACGTCGAGACAGCCCCGTTCCTCAGCGTGACGTTCAACCATCCGATGGTTCCGCTCGGCACGCTGGAGCAGCTCGATGAGGCCAAGGTGCCGGTGGCCGTCACGCCGGAGCTCGATGGCCATTGGCGCTGGATCGGCACGAGGACGCTTCGCTTCGAGCATGACGACCCCAACATCGATCGGCTGCCTGCGGCCACCGACTACACGGTGGAGATCCCCGCTGGCACGACCTCGACGACCGGCTCGGCCATGGCGGAGGCGGTCACGTGGACCTTCAGCACGCCGCCTCCCCGGGTGGAATCACTCACCCCAGATGCCGACGTGATCGACAACGACACGATCTTCGTCGCGACCTTCGATCAGCGGGTCGATCCGAAGGCCGTGCTCGACACCATCACCTTGACCGCCGGGGGCAGACGGTCCCTCCGGCTCGCCACGGAGGCGCAGATCGCTGCGGACGACGCAGCTCGCAAGCGCACCGAGGAGGCCCTGGATGGGCGCTGGATCGCCTTCACCACCGCGTCGGAGCTGCCGCTCGATACCGCCGTCGAGATCGCCATCGGCCCCGGCACTCCATCTGCAGAGGGTCCCGCCGTCACGGCGGAGGCGTCGCTCCACCGAACTCGCACGTACGCCCCGCTCAGGGTGCGGAGCCAGGAGTGTGGGTACTCCGGCGCCTGTCGACCCGGCGACGAGCTCGCCATCGTCTTCAACAACCCCCTCGACCTCGAGTCGTTCGACTCGGACCTCATCGAGGTGAGCCCGCCGATCGGCGCCTCCATCGGCGTGTACGAGGACCGCCTGTCGATCCAGGGATCGACCGACTCCAACACCACCTACAAGGTGAGACTGCCGAGCTCGCTCGAGGACACCTTCGGTCAAACCCTCGGCAAAGGACAGACGCTCACGTTCGAGGTGGGCGATGCCAGTCCTCGACTGACGCCCTTCCCGAAGCGACTCATCACGACCGACCCCTTCGCAGACGCGCCGGCCGTGTCAGTCACGACGAGCGGACACGAGACCCTCTTGGTGACGCTGTACTCCGTCAATCCAACCGATTACCCCGCCTACACCGACTTCCTCGACGACTTCTGGAACAGCGAGAAGACCGAGGGGAGTCCGGGTCGGCTCGTGTCGTCCACGACCGTGGATGTTGCCGGGGATCCCGGGCAGATCTCCGAGACGAGCATCAGCCTTGCCAACGCGCTCGATGGGAAGCCGGGCCATCTCGTCGTTGTCGTGTCATCGACCCGCGACTTCCCAGCCGACTCTGAGGAATACTGGGAGAACCGCCCGACGGTCGCATGGGTGCAGGCGACCTCACTAGGAGTCGATGCGCTCACCGACGCCGACCACCTCCTCGCGTGGGCCACTGACCTGAGGGACGGGTCGCCCCTCGAGGGTGTCGGCATCCGCCTCGAAGGGTCCGACGCATCGGTCAGCACCAATGGCGAGGGGCTGGCGGATGTCCCCCTCACCGAAGCCCGCTACCTCATCGCCGAGCGCAACGGCGAAACTGCTCTGCTCGTACCCGACTACGGATGGCAGCCGGTTCCGGTGAGCGACATCGCCCGCTGGTTCGTCATGGATGATCGCCAGCTCTACCGGCCCGGCGAGACGGCCCACCTCAAGGGCTGGGTCCGGCGACTCACCCTTTCCAACGATGCACACATCGCCCCAGTCGGCGGAACCCCGACGATCAAGTACATCGTCAACGACTCGTTCGGCAACGAGCTGGCCGCCGACACCGTCTCCCTCTCACGCTCCGGTGGCTTCGACCTTGAGATCCAGCTTCCGCTGGGGGCCAACCTCGGCCCGGCCTTCGTGCAGCTCGAGCTGGTTGGCGGCGACGCCATCGGCGAGACCATGTCGCAGCACCAAGTTCAGATCGAGGAGTTCCGGCGTCCCGAGTTCGAGGTCGTCACCCGCGTGGAGAGCTCCGAGCCGCATCTGTTGACTCAGCCCCTGACCGTGGCAGCCATGGCGCAGTACTTCGCGGGCGGGACGCTGCCCGACGCACCTGTGACCTGGCGAGTCGCCAACCAGCCGACCCGGTACTCGCCGCCCAACTGGTCCGACTTCTCCTTCGGCGTATGGATGCCTCCGTGGCTCGAGGACGTTGGCCTCAACGACTTCGGCGATCGGGCCTTCGGCCGGGTCGACTTCGCAGAGGACTCGTGCTGCGGAGGCCCCATCCAAGAACCCGATGTCGAGCACCTGACCTACGACGGCCGCACCGACGCGCAGGGCACGCACTTCCTCCAGCTCGACTTCCGCGGCCAGAAGCCAGACGAGCCGATCACCGTCTCGGCCAACGCTTCGGTAACTGACGTCAACCGCCAGTCCTTCGGATCCACCGTCGATCTTCTGGTCCATCCCGCGTCTCTGTACGTCGGCCTGGCCAGCGACC
>JANOQG010000309.1:0-2568 GCA_031422255.1 Actinomycetes bacterium
CTCAGTTCTCGGCGCCGCAGCGGCACTGCTCCTGACAGCCGCCGCCTGTGGGAGCAGCGAGGACGAGTTGAGCGCGGCGGACATCAAGACGGAGCTGTCCGCCAACTTCCAGAGCGGCGGGGATGGGCTCACGAAGGAGCAGGCCGACTGCTACGCCGAACTCCTCATCGAGGAGGTTGGGGTCGACAAGCTCAAGGACATCGATCTTTCAGCGTACACCCCACCCGCCGAGATCCAGGATGCGGTAGCGACAGCTACCGAGAAGGCCATCGACGAGTGCGGTTTGCCCGAAGGCGGCAGAACCAACCCAACTCACGAGAGAAGACACGCCATGAGCGACACCAACCCCGCCGGGTGGCAGCCCGATCCCACCGGCCGCCACGAACACCGGTACTGGGACGGCACGATGTGGACGGACAACGTCTCCACCGCCGGCGTGGCCAGCACCGATCCGGTCGCAGGCGCCGGCGACGAGCCGACCGCCGTCACACCCACCACTCCGGCGGACCCAACCGCTGCATGGTCCACCACTCCGGGCGCTCCCGTCCCTCCCTTGCCACAGCCCGCGGCCGCCGGTTCGAACGGCAATGCCGGATCCAAGAAGGGCCTCCTCATCGGAGGTGGGATCCTGGCCGCCGTGATCCTCTTGGTCATCGCCGCGGTCGCCTTCGGCGGCGACGACAAGATCTCTACAGAAGCCACGAGCAGCGACCCGACCAGTACCACGCAGGCCAGCCCGACAGATGGGGTCCGCGCCAGCCTGGTGGGGCTCCTCACCAACGACAGCGGACTCAGCAAGCAGGACGCCGAGTGCGCCGCCGATGTCATCATCGACGAGATCGGCGTCGACCGCCTCGAGGGTGTCGACTTTGACGCCGACGAGCCGCCGGCGGGGCTCGAGGCCGACTTCGGCGCCGCCACGATGAAGGCCATGCGGGAATGCAACATCGGCTTCTCGGGCTCGGAGCTGACGACCAC
Organism: Actinomycetes bacterium; assembly: GCA_031422255.1. Classification (GTDB taxonomy): domain Bacteria; phylum Actinomycetota; class Acidimicrobiia; order Acidimicrobiales; family VFJN01; genus VFJN01. The sequence continues at coordinate 979 of JANOQG010000309.1, forward strand.
TACAGGCGGCGGCAGCACCGATCTCCCGGACGATTTCGAACAGCTCCTGGCTGACACGTACGAGGGCACCTTTGGGCTCTCGAGGCCGCAGGCCGAATGCCTGGCCGGCAAGCTGTCCGACTCCATCAAGTCGGGCGACCTCAGCGAGAACCAGGCAGCTTCCGCCGTGTTCGACTACCTCGCCGATTGCGATATCTCGCTGGACGAGTTCGGCACCAACTGATGCCTGGGATGAAGGCGGCGGCCACGGCCGCCGCCTTCATAGCGCTCGCCGCCGCAGTGGGAGGCACCGCATTCCTGCTGGCCCGCGACGACAGCTCGCCTGCTCCGGTGGCTGCGACCACGTCCACCCAAGGACCACCCACCGAAGCGGAGCTCGGCGCCGCGATAGCCGCTGAGCTCGCGCAAGGGCTCGAGGTCCCGTTGACAACCGCTCAAGCCGATTGTGTGGCCGGGGCGTTCCTTGCCGTTGTAGGCCCCGAAGGCGCAACGGAACTCGTGGGAGAACCACGACCCCTTGGGGCTGTCACGATCGCTCAGCGAGCCGAGATCATCCGGGGGATCGTCGAGTGCGTTCCGCCCGAGGTGGCCAGCGCTCTCCTCGGCACACCAACCACGTCAACAGCCGTCGCCCCACAGCTTCCAGACGAAGGCGCGTGACGCCGGGCCGCTACTGGGGCTCGACGGCCCAACGTGGAGGGCGCTTCTCGCTGAACGAAGCGATCCCCTCGACGGCTTCCGGGCTGCTCGCCGTGATCGTGAGAAGCGGGTGCAACAACCGCAGGCTGTCGTCGACCCCGCGATCCCACACCGCGTAGAACGAGTCGCGTCCCTGACGCACGGTGTCCGGAGGCTTGGCGGCCAGCACGGCGGCCAATCTCGCGACCGTGGAGTCGAGCTCCTCGGGCGTGACCAGACTCGTGAGCAGGCCAAGACGATCGGCCTCCGCGGCATCGATCCGCCGGCCCGTGAGCATGAGCTCCAGCACTCGCTTCGGCGGCATCGACCGGAGGAGCGGCACGGTGATCATGTGCGGCCACAGGCCGAGGTCAACCTCGGGAGTGCCGAACACGGCATCATCGGAGGCCACCACGAGATCGCATGCCATGGCCAACCCAAACCCCCCAGCAAGGGCAAACCCGCGCACGCGGGCGATCGTCGGCTTTCCCAGCGCGTACATCTCGCGGAAGAGATCGGCGAGACCGCCCCGACCCGCGTGCAGCGCAGCGAAGCCTGCACCCGCAGCCATCCCGGTGAGGTCGGCCCCCGCACAGAAGGCTCGATCGCCTGCTCCGGTGAGCACGACGACGCGGACTGTTGGGTCCGCCTTGGCCGCCGCCAGAGCGCGTCGCATCTCGGCCACGAGCCCCCACGACAAGGCGTTGCGCTGCGCTTCGCGGTCGATCGTGAGCCGCGCCACGGGGCCGTCGACCTCATAGCGAAGGTCCTCGTAGGCGCCGCCGGTCATGGCGCGGACGCTATCGGTCCCCGACGCCGAGGAGCGGGGTCGGTACCGTCATTGCGTGCTCCTGTTACTCGTCGCCATCGTCGTGGGCGGTTCGGTGGGCCTCTGCCGAGCGCCAACCGGTG
>JANOQG010000310.1:0-3860 GCA_031422255.1 Actinomycetes bacterium
GCCGCCCGTGACCAATGTCACCGGGCACGCGCGCTTGACGGATCGGTCTCCGTCATAGAGTGTGTCCGTTACATCGATTCGATACATCACTCCGATGCAGCGATCGATGCCTCCCTCATGATCGACCTCGCCATCCTCGGACTGCTCACGGAGCAGGAGCTCCACGGCTACGAGCTCAAGAAGCGGCTCGGTGAGCTGCTGTCCAGCCGCGCGTCGATCAGCTTCGGATCGCTCTACCCCGCCCTCGCCCGTCTCGAAGCCCAAGGCAACGTGAAGGCAGTCGAGCAACGCACCGTCGTGCCGCCCACCCCCATGACCGGGTCGCTGGCCGGCGAGCTAGCGGCCTTCAAAGCCCGCGTGCGGGAGAGCAGCATCGCCAAGGGCGCCGGACGCGGCAAGAAGGTCTACGGCATCACTGACGCTGGGCGGGAGCGGCTCGTTGAGCTGTTGGCCGATCCCGACGTCAGCGACGACCGTGCCTTCACGCTGCGCGTCGCCTTTGCTCGCCATCTCGAGCTCAGCGCCCGTCTTGAGCTCTTCGAACGACGTCGCACCGAGCTGCTCGGCCGCCGCGACGACCTGCGCCGCCGCGCTGCCACCCGCCGGAGCGACCGCTACCTCGGCGCGCTCCAGGAACGCGATGCCGACCACCTCGCCAACGACCTCGCCTGGCTCGATCGTCTGATCGAGCTCGAGCGCACCCCATCCATGCAATCCACGGAGGCAAAGACATGACTGGAATTCGGCTAGCGATCGCCGGCATGGGGAACTGTGCCAGCTCCCTCGTGCAGGGCCTCACGTACTACAAGGACGCCGATCCGGCTGACCGCGTGCCCGGTCTCATGCACGTCACCCTCGGCGGCTACCACATCAGTGACATCGAGCTCGTGGCTGCCTTCGACGTTGACGCCACCAAGGTGGGTCTCGACTCGTCCAAGGCGCTTCAGGCCGACATCAACAACACCATTCGCTTCGCTGAGGTGCCGCATCTCGGCGTCGAGGTGCTGCGGGGCCCGACCCTCGACGGATTCGGCGAGTTCTACCGCGAGGTGGCTGAGGAGAGCCCGGCCGAGCCGGTAGACGTTGCCCAGGTGCTGCGCGACACGAAGACCGATGTCCTCGTGTCGTACCTCCCGGTCGGCTCCGAGGATGCGCAGCGCTACTACGCGCAGGCCTGCCTCGATGCCGGCGTTGCGTTCGTGAACGCCATCCCCGTGTTCATCGCGTCAGACCCCGTCTGGGCCGAGAAGTTCCGGGCCGCGGGGCTTCCGATCGTCGGCGATGACATCAAGAGCCAGGTGGGTGCCACGATCGTGCACCGCACCCTCGCTCGCCTGTTCGAGGATCGCGGCACCACGATCGACCACACGTACCAGTTGAACTTCGGCGGAAACATGGACTTCATGAACATGCTGGAGCGCAAGCGCCTCAAGTCCAAGAAGATCTCCAAGACGCAGTCCGTCACCAGTCAGATCGATCAGGGAATCAGCGACCGCGACGTGCACATCGGCCCGTCCGATCACGTGCCGTGGCTCGAGGATCGCAAGTGGGCGATGATCCGCCTCGAGGGTCGTAACTTCGGTGACGTTCCGCTCACCGTCGAGCTCAAGCTCGAGGTGCACGACTCGCCAAACTCCGCCGGCGTGATCATCGACGCCGTGCGCTGCGCCAAGATCGGCCTCGATCGCGGCATGGGTGGCCCCCTCGAGGGCCCGAGCGCGTACTTCATGAAGAGCCCGCTCAAGCAGTACCGCGACGAGGAGGCCCATCGCCTCGTCGAGGCCTACGCCAACGGCGAGGCCGAGCTGCTGTAGGTCCCCAAACCCCGTCTACGACACGGCCGACCTCACGGGGTCGGCCGTGTCGCGTCCGCTGGACGGACGCGTGCCCCACTGGCGAGGGCGAGACGGCTGCCGGCCTCAGGTCAAGGGCGCGGCGAGGACCACCGCTGTGGGACCACCACGCGAACTTGCGGCAGAACGGGCCCGATCCGGGCGCTCCCTGCCGCACATTCCACGGGCGGCCGGACCCCACGCGAACCTGCGGCACCACCGGCCCGATCCGGGCGCTCCCTGCCGCACATTGCACCGGCGGCCCGGCGACCACCGGCCTCGCCGCGCCCTTGACCTGCGCCATCGACCAGCCCGCCCTGGCCAGCGAGGCACGCGGCGGTCCGGCGGACCCGGATCAGGCGGGCGAGACGTCGGCCCAGACCGCGAGGTGGTCGCTCAGCGGGAGCTTCGTCGTGCCGCCGTCCAAGATCGTGGCGCCCTGGACCAAGACATGATCAAGGCGGCGGTCGGGCCGGGCTCGAGCGTCGACGGTGGGCGGCCCGTCCAGGAGGGAGAAACCCGTGCGGGTCGCTACCTGCGCCACGCGTTCTGGTCGCAGGTTGAGGTCACCGATCAGGACGCGGGGTCGGGGACGCGCCGCCAACGCGTCGAGCACCGTCTCCAGCTGTCGATCGGCTACGACGGGGTCGAGCGAGAGATGCGTGGTCGCGAGCGACCAGGGGGTCTCGTCCATCGTCACGTGAGCGAGCACGGCGACACGACGTTCGCCGGCGCCTGGGAGCAGGAGAACCTCGCGTGCGTCGACCTCGCCCCGCACCACGAGCGCGTTGGCCTGCGCGCCCCACAGCCACCGCTTGGCGCGGGCCCAGACCAGCTCGCCATCGAGCGCGGCGGCGAGCAGCGATCCCTGGTGCTCGAACCTCGTGCGCCACCGAGAGCGATCAAGCTCCTGGAACCCGTAGACATCGGCCGCGAGCGTGCGCAGCGGAATGACCGCTCGAGCCAGCGCGGGACGTCCCTTCGGGTCCGGGACACCGTGCTGGAGGTTCCACGAGACGACGCGCATGAGCGCAGCCTCGCGCTCGGAGGCAGACTGCACCGATGTACCAACGTTTCACCGTGGCCAGCCCCGCGGGCCGCGCCCTGCCCACCGACGTCGTGAGCTACGGCCCCGACGTGCCCCGCGAGGACATCCTCAAGCTGCTGGGGAACGTGGACGGCAAGCGCATTCTCGACCTCGGGTGCGGTGCCGGGCACAACGCCATCGCCCTCGCGAGGCAAGGCGCCAAGGTGATCGGCGTCGACGAGTCGTCCGACCAGATCTCAGAGGCCCGCGCCGCGTGCGAGCGCGAAGGCCTCAAGGTGGAGCTGCACCACGCACCGCTCGCGGAGCTGGCCTTCATACGAGCCGACACGATCGACGCAGCCGTTTCCGTGCACGGCCTGGCCCCGGTCGACGATCTCGATCGGGTCTTCCGCCAGGTCGACCGCGTCCTACGCCCTGAGCACCCGCTCGTTCTCTCCATGCCTCACCCTGCGTTTGCGATGCTGGACACCGACGATCCCGACCGCCGTATCCAGCGCTCCTACTGGGACCCGGCGTCGATCAACGGCGATGTACCTCGCACGATCAGCCATCTCTTCACCGCCCTCGGCCGAGCCAACTTCCGCGTCGACACCGTGCTCGAACCGGAACCGGGCACGGCGGGCCACCGCAGCCCTCAGTGGCACGACCACATGCGCTACGTACCGGCCACCCTCATCATCCGGGCGCGCAAGCAAGGCATCTGACTGCGGCTCCGCGGCGAACCAGAGTTGAGGGTCTAGGAGCGGGCGGCCCACCACGCATCGAGGCGACGGTAGGCCTCTTCCTCGGACAGAGGCCCTTCGTCCAGGCGCAGCTCCAGAAGCATCTTGAGCGCTTCGCCGACCTCACGACCCGGAGCGAGGCCAAGGTGGGCCATGACCGCCTGCCCATCCAGATCGGGGCGGATGGACTCCAGCTCCTCCTGCTCGCGCAGCTCAGCAATGCGTGCCTCTAAGGCGTCCATGCGGGCCGCGAGCATC
>JANOQG010000311.1:0-1873 GCA_031422255.1 Actinomycetes bacterium
GGTCGGGGCCGACCGTGGCGCGCACCTGCTCGACCGTGTCGGGAGCGGAAGGCAACCCCTCGACATAGGTGATGCGCGGATGGGCGGGAAGGTCGTCGGGGAGCGTCTCCGCGATGGAGATCACCTGACCATGACCGATGAGCTCGCAGACTGACGCGAGGAAAAGCGTGCGGCCCCCGGTTCCGGTTCCCGTCTCGATCACCCAGTCGGGGCGTTGCGCGGCAATCAGCTGCTGATAGGCGAAGAGATCTGTGGGTGCGCTCGTGACCGAATGCCCGAGCCAGGTCTCCTCGTTCCAGGCCATGCTCTGCCAGACAGCGTCGATGAAGCTCCACCGCAAGTCCTCAGGAACCGACGTGGCCGTCGCGGGAATGCCATCGGGTTCCGGCGCAAAGGCTCCTCGCCCAAAGGCCTCGGCACTGAGCCTGCGGGCACGACTGCGACGGGCGTCGGGGGAGGCGATGCGGCCGACGTAGTGGAGCGGCTTTCCTGGGCCCCGAAAACGACGGCCCCGGAGGTCGGCGAAGTGCTCGCCGTATCCGAAAACGCGGCTCCGCCGCTCCTCGGCGTCGGGCTGGTTGGTGCTGACGCCTCCGTGGACCTGGTGGAACGAGCCCTCGCCGATGATCGTGGCGACGGTGACATCCGGGGCCGAGCCAAGACGTTCGTAGAGCTCAAGGTTCGCGAAGCCACCCCCCGCCATGTCGAAGTTCTCCTCGAACCCACCCACTTGTTCGAGCTGGCGGCGGGGAACGAACATGCAGTTGCTCTCCCACACACCGTCGAGCCAATCACGGCCGCCCACGAAGTGCCCGATCTCGAAGAGCCGGTAGCCGTCCTCGGGCCAACGGATCCGCTCGAACAAGTGGTCCTCTGCCGCCTGGTCGTAGCCATGCCGCATCGCTTCGCCCTGTTGGCCCGGACCGACATACCACTGCTGCGTGGCAACGATCGCGGGCTCGTAGGCCCGTAGGCCGTCCAGGCCGAACCGCAGGACGCTCGGGGTCAGCACGTGGGCGCCGTCGATCATGAGCGCGTACGCGTTGCCTCGTCCGGCGCGGATCCCCGCGTTGAGTGCATGCGATGGGGAAGGCGGGGCGTCGTCGCCAAGATCGAGGTACCGGAACTCCGGCCCGAAGCTTTCGACGTACGCCGCCCCGAGCTTCTGATCGGGGGCCGACCCGTTCTCGACCGCGACCACTTCGTACCGCACGTCGCCAAGATCCGTCTGGTAGGCCCGCGAGAGCGATCGGAGCGTGCGCTCCGCCTCTCGGCGCATGTTGTAGAAGACCACGACCACAGTGAGATCGATTGAATCCACCGGCGCCGGAGGAGCGAGCGGAAGTCCCAGCGACGCCATCTTGGCGGCTCGGGTGCTCGCTCGGTCCGCCGCCATCGCGGACGACTTCCGCCACGCGACTGCCGACCAATCGACCGGCTCGAGGGGATCATCGATTGCGTGGTCAACCCGAAACGCCGTGATCGCCTTTGCACAGTCCGGGTCGGTGTACCCGTCGACCACCACGAAGGCCCCCAGCGAGAGCTGCGGGTACAGCGCCTCCAGCACAGGCCCGGCGTCGGCTCCGATATCGCTTCCAAGCCGCAGCAGCGCGATGTCACCGATGTCAGCAGTGGCCGTGGACGAGCCAACGTCACCAAGGAGGAAGCGGACTCGATCATCAAGCAGGTCGAACCGCTCGAACGCGTCCCGCACCAGGTTCAGATCACCGCGTAGGTCGTCCATTGAGCCGTCGATGGCTGCCGCCTCGCGAGACGGCGCCGGCGACGCGCGAAACTTGTCGGCCACCCAGACAGCCCGCTCGGCCATCTCATGCGCCTCGAGGTAGCCCCGCAGGAAGATGGCGCCGCCACC
>JANOQG010000312.1:0-3458 GCA_031422255.1 Actinomycetes bacterium
CCGTCGGCGGCGGGTTCACGGTGAGCCGGATCCCTGAGGAGCTGGAGTTCGCGCCTGGCCTCCTCGAGTTCCTCGAGGAGGCCGACGTCATCCCCGGCAAGTCCGGCACGATCACCGCCGCATCCCCGGATGGCACCACCACCGTCGAGGTCAACGGTCGCCACATCGGCATCGGAGCGTTCGCGAGCCAACGCATCCTCGTCACGCTGTAGCGCTGCAAGCACACAAGATCTGGCGTAGGTCCGAGCCGCTCTCGTCGGCATCAGCAACGCCAGATGCTCAAGGGCGCTAGCGCAGCACCTCGGGAAGCTCGCGTTCGTGGACCAGGACCAGACGCTTGGTGGCTCTGGTCAGCGCGACGTAGAGGGCTCGGGCCCCCTGCACCTCCTCGGCGAGGATGGCCGCGGGCTCCACGACCACGGTGGCGTCGAGCTCGAGGCCCTTCACCAGGCTCACTGGCACGAGCGTGATCTGCACGTTGAGACCGTTGCGCGCAGCACGGCCGAACTCGACCCCCGCGACGTCGAACGCGTTGGCCACCACGCCAACGAGCGAGTCGGGCACGATGACCGCCACGCTCCCGGGATCGACAGCGTCGCGTTCCACGAGGGCTTGCTCGACTGCCTCCGCGGCCAGTCGGCCGGGCGAGGCGCGCACGAAACGCGGATCGTCGCCCGTCTGACGCACCGACGACGGCGGCTTGAGGTCGGGCGCAGCAAGCGCGAGCACCTTGGATGCCAGCACCATGTTGGGGCCGGGAAGTCGATAGCCGATCGTGAGCTCGGTGCGGCGAGGCGGGCGTCGGTCGGGCAGCAGCTCGAGCAGCTCCTCCCAGTCGGCGTGGGCCCAGGCTCCCGTGGATTGCGCGATGTCGCCAACCACCGTCATCGAGCCGCTCAACGACCGGCGTGTGAGCATCCGCAGCTGCATCGGCGAGAGATCCTGCGCCTCATCGACCACGATGTGTCCGTAGGTGCGGACCTCGTCGTCCGGTGGAAGTCCCGGGCGACGGCGACGAGGCTTTGGCCCGAGGAGCGAGCGGGCTTCGTCGAGCAGCGGGACGTCGTCAACCCTCCAGGTGACGTCGTGCACGGATCCCGCTCGCTTGCGCTCAAGCGCTGCCTTTTCGTGCTCGGACAGGAGCGACCCCGCGGCGAGATCGATGAGGGCGGCCGATCCCCAGAGGTCGTGGAGGAGGTCGGCGGGGGTGAGGACCGGCCACATGCGTTCGAGGGCCTCACGCACTTCGGGGGCGTGGCGAAGGCGCTCCCGCACCTCATGCGCCTCCACCGGCACGCGAGCGCTGTCGGCCAAGGTGGCGAACACGCTGGCCTCGACGTGACGACGACCCGCGTTGTGGGCGCGGAACCGGCGCTTCGCGTCGGCCACGATGGCCTTGCTCTGCCCGGGCGTGAGGGTGAGCGTCTGCACGCCGTAGCCGACACGCATGGTCTCGCGCAGTGAGCGCTGGCGATCGCGTACGGCTTTGGCGAGCACCCGGGCCATGCGCAGATCGCCCTTGACCCGCGCTGTCTCGGGGAGGTCGCGCCCTTCGATCTCGAGATGCCCCGGGCGATGCAGCAGGTCTGCGAGCACCGCCAGCTCCACCCCGGCCTCGCCGAGGCTCGGGAGCACCTGTTCGATGTAGCCGAGGAAGAGTCGGTTGGGGCCGACGACGAGCACGCCCTGGCCCTCGAGCGGAAAGCGGTGGGTGTAGAGGAGATACGCAGCGCGATGCAGCGCCACCACCGTCTTCCCCGTGCCCGGGCCACCTTGGACCACCAGAACACCGGGGAGCTCGGCCCGGATGATCTCGTCCTGCTCCCCCTGGATGGTGGCGACGATGTCGCCGAGTCGACCCGTGCGCACCTCTTCGAGCGCGGCGATGAGGGTGCTCTGTCCGCGGATCTCGCGACCCTCGTCGATCACCGAGAGCGCACCGCCGAGGAGACCAGCCGACTCGCCGAAGAGCTCGTCCTCGATCGCCAGCAGCTGTCGACCGCGGGTGGAGAAGTGGCGGCGGCGTACGAGCCCCATCGGTTGTCGGCCGGTGGCTCGGTAGAACGGCTCCGCGACGGGCGCGCGCCAGTCCACCACCAGCGGCTCCCGATGCTCGTCGGACACGGCGAGACGTCCGATGTAGAAGGAGTCGCCGCCCTCACCCTGGGTGCGGTCGATGCGCCCGAACACGAGGCTGGCGTCGCCGAGCTGGAGCGAGGCGAGGCGGTGAGCGATGTTCCCCTCGATCATCTCGCGCTCCCAGCGCGCCTGCTCCGTACCGCCTTTGCCCACCTCCACCATCGAGCGCAGACGGGTGGCTTCCTCGCGCGAACGCTCGAGGCTCGTGTAGGCACGATCGATGTGGGCCTGCTCGGAAGACAGGTCGGGATGGGACGCCAATCATCCTCCGCTGGAAGAAGGGGACTCGCGATCCTACCTGGGTCATGCTGGGGGTCGTGACCGACCCCATCGGGCCTTATGGAACCCTCGTAGAGACTCGCCTCCGCGTCCTCACCTGGAATCTCTGGTGGCGCTTCGGACCCTGGGAGGCCCGACGCCCGGCCATCGCCGCTACCCTCGCTCGGCTCGATGCCGACGTGGTCTGTCTGCAGGAGGTGTGGGACGACGGCGAGGTGAACTTCGCGGCCGAGCTGGCTGGCAACCTCGGCTTCGATCACGTCTACGGGTCCCGGTCCGAACAGGAGGGCCTGCGGTTCGGCAACGCCGTTCTCTCCCGCTGGCCGATCACCAGCAGCGAGGTGCTTCCGCTTCCCGCCGAACCGGAGGTCGAGGAGCAGCGCACCTGCGTCCGGGCCGACATCGATGGCCCCCGAGGTGGGCTGCAGGTGTTCAGCACCCACCTGAACTGGCGGTTCGACCAGAGCGACACCCGGCAGGACCAGGTGGCCGCAATCTGCAGCTTCATCGAAGCATCCAGGCCCGCGGGTGGACGCGCCGTGCCCCCGATTCTCTGCGGCGACTTCAACGCCGACCCTGATAGCGACGAGATCCGGATGTTGAGCGGACTCGCCGCCACCCCCGTCCCCAAGCTCGTGTTCCACGACGCGTGGCTCGCGGCCGGCCAGGCGTCGAACTCCAGCGCCACCGGCGCCACGTGGACCAACGACAACCCCTACGCCAAGCTCGACCTCGAGCCCGACCGCCGCATCGACTACGTCTTCGTCGGTTGGCCCAAGGCAGGCGGGGTAGGGCACGTCACCAGGGCCAGCGTGGAGTGCCTCGAGCCCGTCGACGGCGTCGTCCCCAGCGACCACCTAGGCGTGCTCACGGAACTCCGCTACTAGCGGTTGACGAGTTCTGGCCCGGTAAAGACGACCCAGGGGTAGGCGTTTGAGGGCCCGAACTAGTCAAACGCGATTAGCGGAGTTGGGGGATAACGCCGAGGTGGTGGCTGGGGTCGTCTCCGACGCCGGGCGCGAGGCAATCCACCCAGGCCC
>JANOQG010000313.1:0-1840 GCA_031422255.1 Actinomycetes bacterium
GTGATCGACACCGCCAGCGGCCGACACGCAAGCGGAGTAGCAACGACGATCGTTCGTTACGGCACGCCGTCCGAGAGCGAGATGGACGCCTACCTCGCCACTGGCGAACCGCTCGCCGTGGCGGGCGGATTCACGATCGACGGGTACGCCGCTCCCTTCGTGGACTCGATCGAGGGCGACCATGGCGCCGTGCTCGGCATCTCGCTGCCGCTGCTGCGCCGACTGCTCGCGGAGATCAGCGTCGAGATCACCGAGCTCTGGGCGCACGCATGACGCTCAAGATCGGTCCGCTCAACGTCGACCCTCCGATCGTGCTGGCCCCGATGGCGGGGGTCACCGATGCACCCTTCCGGGGGGTGTGCTCGCGCTTCGGAGCTGGGCTCTACGTCTCCGAGATGATCACGGCTCGTGCCCTCGTGGAACGCAACGAGCGGACGCTCTCGATGCTGCGCTTCGATGGCTCAGAGGCCACTCGATCGGTGCAGCTCTATGGCACGGACCCTCGCACGCTCGGCGAGGCCGTCCGGTTCCTTGCCAACGAGGTGGGCGTCGACCACGTCGACATGAACTTCGGCTGCCCCGTCCCCAAGGTCACCCGCAAGGGCGGAGGCTCCGCTCTGCCCGTCCGCCGCCGCCTCCTGCGGGACATCATCCAGGCCGCGGTTGCGGCGGCCGGCCCGATACCGGTGACCATCAAGTTCCGAATGGGGGTGGACGACACGCTCCTCACCTACCTCCAGACCGGCCGCATCGCCGAGGAGGAGGGCGTGGCCGCCATCGCGCTGCACGCCCGCACCGCGGAGCAGCTCTACAGCGGCACCGCCAGGTGGGAGGCCATCGCCGCCCTCAAGGCGCACGTCACCACCATCCCTGTGCTCGGCAACGGCGACATCTGGGAAGCGCACGACGCACTGGCCATGCTGGCTCAGACCGGCTGTGATGGCGTGGTCGTTGGCCGGGGCTGCCTCGGCCGACCGTGGCTGTTCCGCGACCTTGTCGACGCATTCGCCGGTCGCCCAGTGCAGCCTCCGCCCTTGCTGGGCGAGGTGTGCGCAGTCATGCGCGATCACGCAGAGCGACTGGCCGACTGGAACGGCGAGGTTGGCGGCATGAAGTCGTTCCGAAAGCACGCGAGCTGGTACCTCACCGGATACCCGGCCGGGAGTCGGTTGCGCGCCCGGGCCGCTCTCGTCGCCACGCTTGCGGACCTGGACGGGGTGATCGCCGAGCTGGACCCCGACGCGGCGATCAAGGAGAACGCGCTTCGGGCCGCCCGCGGCCACACGAATGGCCCTCGCCCGGTGCATCTACCCGATGGCTGGCTGGACCTCATCGACGACCCCACGCCGCCGGTCGGCGCCGAGCTGCTCGTCTCCGGCGGCTGACGCCAGGTTCTGGCGCCGTCAGATCTGCTCCAGGACGCGGAACGACCCCCTTGCGGGGGCCGCTCCGACATCACTTCAGGCTGATGGGCCTGGGCTACATCATCCCGCCCATGCCACCCATGCCGCCCATGCCACCAGGCATGCCGCCACCGCCGCCAGCGCCCGCAGGCTCCGGAGCGTCGGTGATGAGCACCTCAGTGGTGAGGATCATGGCAGCGATCGACGCTGCGTTCTGCAGCGCTGCTCGGGTGACCTTGGCCGGATCAATGACTCCGGCCTTCATCAGGTCCTCGAACACGCCGGTGGCGGCGTTGAAGCCGGTGGGACCGGTCTCGCGCTCCACCTGCTCCACCACGACGGCACCCTCGTGACCGGCATTGGTGGCGATCAGACGGGCGGGAGCCTCGAGGGCCTGCCACACCGACTTCGCACCAGTGGCTTCGTCGCCGTCAAGC
>JANOQG010000314.1:0-3140 GCA_031422255.1 Actinomycetes bacterium
CCACCTCGCCGTGGAGGTGACATGCGACAGACCGCCAGACCTGACCGCCAAACGGAACATCACGGGCGTGTTCCAGCATTGGAGCTGTCTCGACCCAGACTGGACCCCAGGCGGGCTCTGGCGACCGGTGCGAGTCACCGAAACCGGCCCCGTGCGAATCGAACGCCTTCGCGTGCTGTGCCGCGAGGCCACCGTCAAGCGTGCTGTCGTGGTTCTGCGCGCCACCCTCGACAGTGACGAAGCGCGCACGGTCACCCTCCAGACCACCTTGGGGGGCCTCGACCACACCGCCGACCAACCGCTCGCCGCCGGAGCGAACGACGTGGAGTGGAGCCTGACGGTGGATGACCCCGCACTCTGGTGGCCGAGGGCGCTCGGCGACGCGACGCTCCACGACCTGCAAGTGCGCGTACAGCTCGACCCCAGCGAGGGCGGAGGCATCTCTGATGAGCGGAGCCTGCGCACAGGGTTGCGCCAGGTGCGGTTGCGAAACTGGATCGCATCGGTGAACGGCGAACGCCTCTTCCTCAAGGGCTCCAACCATGGCCCTACCCGCATGGCGCTGGCGGAGGCGACGCCCGCCGAGCTGGTCCGCGACGTCACGCTCGCCACCGAAGCAGGCCTCGACCTCCTGCGGCTCCACGCCCACATCACCCGGCCCGAGCTCTACACCGCCGCAGACGAGGCGGGCCTGCTCCTCTGGCAGGACTTCCCGCTCCAGTGGGGCTACGCCCGCGGCATTCGCAAGCAGGCTGTCCGTCAGGCTGGGCAGGCCGTCGACCTCCTGGGCCATCACCCTTCGATCGCCGTCTGGTGTGGACACAACGAGCCGCTGGCCATCGAGAACGACCCGTCGTCGTGGGGCGACGCAAAGGCGTTGCGCAAGCGGGCAGCGCGGGCCTTCGCCGCCCAGGAGCTCCCCACCTGGAACAAGACGGTGCTGGACCACTCCGTGAAGCGGGCATTCGAGAAGGCAGACAGCTCCCGACCGGTCATCGCGCACTCCGGCGTGCTCCCGCATCCGCCGTTGCTCGATGGCACCGACAGCCATCTCTACTTCGGGTGGTATCGCGGCCACGAGCGTGACCTCCCCGCCTTTCTCCGCGCGATGCCGCGCCTCGGTCGGTTTGTCACCGAGTTCGGGGCCCAAGCCGTCCCCGCCACGGCCGATTTCTGCGAACCCGAACGCTGGCCCGATCTCGATTGGACGAAGCTCGGGCACACGCACTCGCTGCAGAAGGCCATGTTCGACAAGGTCGTGCCTCCAGCGGAGCACGCGACGTTCGAGCAGTGGCAAGCGGCGACACAGACGTACCAAGCCACGGTCGTGCGGCGCCAGATCGAGGCCCTGCGTCGGATCAAGTACCAGCCCACCGGCGGCTTCGCTCAGTTCTGCTTCGCCGACGGCCATCCGGCCGTCACGTGGTCCGTGCTCGGCCATGACCGCGCACCAAAGCTGGCCTATGAGGCGCTGCGCGACGCCTGCCGCCCGGTGATCGTCGTGGCCGACCGGCTTCCCGAGGACGTCCACCCGGGCGACCCGCTGGACCTAGACGTACACGTCATCAGCGACCTGAGGGCCGCGGTGGACGACGCCGAGATCACTGCCAGCCTCCTCTGGGCCGACGGCGGCACTCGCACATGGCGATGGAGCGGCGACATCCCTGCCGACGGCTGTCAGCGCGTTGGCACCGTGTCCATCGAGGTGCCCGACGCGCCCGGTCCGCTCGCGCTCATCTTGCGCTGCCAGTGGCGCGGCGAGGCGATCACCAACCGCTACGACAGCACCATCGCCACCGCCGCTTCCTCGGTTTACGGAGCGGGTGGGAGCAGCAGGTAGGTTCCGGTCCGTACGACAGATCGATGGCGCCCTTGGAGGCTGATCGAGCGATGGCGACGACCATGGAGCGGCCCGGACCCAATCCGGTGCATCCCAAGCCGAAGGGCAACGCCCCCTGGCCCCTGGCCTTCTACCGATCCGCCGTGGGCAAGAAGTGGGTCATGGCCGTCACCGGCATCATGATCATGGGCTTCGTGTTCTTCCACGCCGTGGGAAACCTGAAGGTGTACCTGGGCGCCGAGGACTTCAACCACTATGGCGAGTTCCTCCGCGAGCTCGTCGTGCCGATCCTGCCCCGCACGGTTGCCCTGTGGCTCATGCGCGGCGGATTGCTCATCGCCTTCGTGCTGCACATCCACTCCGCCTACGGACTCACCCGAATGAACCACCGCGCCAGTGGCCCTGGCTACCAGCACAGTCGCGATTACCAGGCTGCCAACGCCGCCAGTCGCTCCATGCGCTGGACCGGGATGATCATCGGCCTCTTCATCCTCTTCCACCTCGCCGACCTCACCTGGGGCACGGTGAACCCCGACTTCGTACGCGGCGACGTGTACCGAAACTTCGTGGCAACCTTCAGCCGCCCGCCCGTTGCGCTGATCTACATCATCGCCAACGTCGCGCTGGGCATGCACCTGTTCCATGGTGCCTGGTCGATGTTCCAGAGCCTCGGGCTGAACAACCCGCGGTGGAACGCGTGGCGCAAGGGGTTCGCCATTGGATTCGCCGGGCTGATCATGATCGTCAACCTCAGCTTTCCGATCGCAGTGCTCACGGGAATCGTGGACGCCGACGACAATCCCGACTGTGCCAAGAGCGGCGACGTCATCGTGACGTGCAGCCGGTACAAGGACGAGGAGGCCACGCCGTGATCGGTTCCCTGAACAGCAACGTGCCCTTGGGGTCGATGGACGAGAAGTGGACCCAGCACAAGTTCGACATGAAGCTCGTGGCGCCCAACAACCGTCGCAAGTTCGACGTGATCGTCATCGGTTCGGGCCTGGCGGGGGCCAGCGCTGCCGCCACGCTGGGCGAGCAGGGCTACAACGTCAAGGTCTTCACCTACCACGACAGTCCCCGTCGGGCGCACTCGATCGCCGCCCAGGGAGGCATCAACGCCGCCAAGAACTACAAGGGCGACGGCGACTCCGTGCAGCGCCTCTTCTACGACACGGTGAAGGGCGGCGACTTCCGCTCCCGCGAGGCCAACGTGCACCGCCTCGCCGAGGTGTCGGTCGACATCATCGACCAGATGGTCGCCCAGGGCGTGCCCTTCGCTCGCGAGTACGGCGGTCTGCTC
>JANOQG010000315.1:0-14686 GCA_031422255.1 Actinomycetes bacterium
ACCGAAGCCGGTGATGTCTCCGGACGCGTTGATGCTGCACTCGGTGATGCGGGTGGCGCCGTTCGACAGAACGAGGCGCGCGGGAACGGCGAAGAGGCCCGTGACGAAGCCGTCGATCAACGCCGCCACGACGCGCACCCAGAAGCCGGCGTAGGTGGGCACCGCCTGCGCGGGGGTGCTGGGCTGGGGGGACGCAAAGCCTGCGAGCGGCGGGCCGAACCCCGTCGAGAGCGGGGCCAGGGCGTCAGGCGACGGAAGCGCCGGTTCGCTCATGAGCGGAGGCTACGTGGGCGGCCCGTATTCCGTCGGGACAACCGGGGGCGGTAGCGCCGCCCCCGATCGGATCAGGCCTTGATGACGATCGTCTGCGAGGCCTTGTCGTGCCAGGTCTGCTTGTTGTCGTCCCACAACATCCAGAGATAGCCGAGCGCGCAGGCGAACCCGCTGAGGATGCTGACGAGGTAGCGCATCCCGGCGCGGCCCTGGTCGATCGGGCCGCCCGAGGTCTGATCGACGACGCGAATGCCGCAGAGCTTCTTGCCGATCGTCTGACCGGCGGGCCCGCTCTCCTGCGGAATGAAGTACGCACCGCCGACGACGAGGCTGAGCAACTGCTGCGCAGGCCGCGAGAGGCCCAGGGCGGCGGCGACGATGAGGACGGGGATGCCGTAGATCAGTCCGTCGATGAACGCGGCAGCGAAGCGGATCCAGAACCCGGCTCGCTCCCCGCCGGTGTGTTGGCCATATTGCGTGTATCCGGGGGGAGCCGCGCCGAATCCTTCAGGAGGTGGCGGCGGCGGCAGATTGCCTGGGGGCGGGGGCGGGAAGTCGCTCATGAGCGGAGGCTACGGGGCCTGGTGGCTTGCAGGAGGGACTACCAGGGTCGGTCGCGACGCACCGGGATCGGTTTGGTCCACCAACGGCCCGCAAAGCGCCAGCGCGGGGGCTCACCGAGAGTCGGTTCGGCAGCGGCTCGTGGCCAGGACACCTCGACCGCGGCCGCGATCGCCGCGGCTTCGTCGTCGGTGGGCACGGGGTGAATGTCCATCAGAGCGGGACGTTGCCGTGCTTGCGCTTCGGGAGGTCCTCCCGCTTGGAACGGAGCAGCTCCAAGCCGGCGATGAGCTTGATTCGGGTTTCCGCGGGGTCGATCACGTCGTCAACGAAGCCACGCTCGGCCGCCACGTAGGGGTTGCAGAACTTCTCGGTGTACTCGTCGACCAGCTCAATCCGCTTGGCGACCGGGTCATCCGCAGCCGCGAGCTCCTTGCGGTAGACGATCTCCACCGCTCCCTGGGGCCCCATGACCGCCAGCTCTGCGCTGGGCCACGCGAAGGCAAGGTCGGCGCCGATCGACTTGGAGTTCATGACCACGTAGGCGCCGCCGTAGGCCTTCCGGGTGATGATCTGAATGCGCGGCACGGTGGCCTCGCAGTAGGCGTACAGGAGCTTTGCTCCGTGACGGATGATGCCCCCGTATTCCTGGTCGACTCCCGGCAGGAACCCCGGCACGTCTACGAAGGTGATGAGCGGGATGTTGAAGGCATCGCAGGTGCGCACGAAGCGGGCTGCCTTCTCGGCGCTGTTGATGTCGAGCACTCCGGCCAACACCATCGGCTGGTTGCCCACGATGCCAACCGGGCGACCGTTCAGCCGAGCGAAACCGCAGGTGATCGAGCCGGCCCAATGTGGGAAGTACTCGACGTAGTCGCCGTCATCGACGACCGCGCCGATGACGGCCTTCATGTCGTAGGGGATGTTGGGACTGGCCGGCATGAGATCGCGCAGCTCGGGGGTCTCGCGATTCGGATCGTCAGTGGGAGCGAGCGCGGGCGGCTCTTCGAGGTTGTTCGAGGGGAGGAAGCCGAGGAGGTAGCGCACCTCTTCGAGCACGGCCTCCTCGGTGTCGCCCACGAAGGTGGCCACTCCGGACTTCGATGCGTGCGACATCGCTCCGCCCAGCTCCTCGAGGGTGACCTCCTCGCCTGTCACCGTCTTCACGACCTCAGGGCCCGTGATGAACATGTGCGAGTGCTCCTTCACCATGAAGATGAAGTCGGTCATCGCGGGGGAGTACACGGCGCCGCCGGCGCACGGACCGAGGATCACGCTGATCTGCGGGATCACGCCGGAAGCCTGCACGTTGCGGTGGAAGATGCCGCCGTAGCTGGCGAGGGATACCGGGCCCTCCTGGATGCGTGCTCCAGCTCCGTCGTTCAGCCCGATCAGCGGCGCTCCCACCTTGATGGCGAGGTCCATGACCTTGTGGATCTTCTCGGCGAACACCTCTCCCAGGGCGCCACCGAACACGGTGAAGTCCTGGCTGAAGATGAAGACCTTGCGACCGTGGATCGTGCCCCAGCCGGTGACCACTCCGTCGGTGTACGGGCGCTCGAGGAGGCCGCTGTCGTGGGCTCGATGGCGGGCGAGCATGTCGAGCTCGTGGAACGAGCCAGGGTCGAGCAGGAACTCGATGCGCTCGCGGGCGAGCAGCTTGCCCTTGCTGTGCTGGCGCTCGACGGAACGCTCAGATCCGGCGTGGAGGGCTTGCTCCTTGCGCTTGGCCAGCTCGGACAGGCGCTCGGTCATCGTGTGCTCAGTCACCCCGCCAAGGTAGTGGCGGCCCGACTGGCGAGAAAACCGCCATGATCTGTGAACGGATACGTCCGCTATGCGGACGTATCCGTTCACAGAACGGGGGGAGGGCCAGATGCATGAGCTTGTGATCCGTGGGGGGACCGTCGTGGACGGTACGGGGGCGGCGTCGATGACGGCTGATGTGGCTGTCGACGGCGGCCGGATCACGGACATCGGCCGGGTCGACGGGAGCGGCGAACGAGAGCTGGACGCGGACGGGCTCGTCGTCGCGCCGGGCTGGGTCGACATCCACACGCACTACGACGGCCAGGTGACCTGGGACCCTGAGCTGACGCCGAGCAGCTGGCACGGCGTCACCACGGTGGTGATGGGGAACTGCGGCGTCGGCTTTGCGCCCGTGCGCCCCGACGGCAAGGACTTCCTCATCGAGCTCATGGAAGGGGTGGAGGACATCCCCGGCACCGCGCTGCACGAGGGCATCGCCTGGGACTGGGAGAGCTTCCCTGAGTATCTCGACGCACTCGACAAGACACCGCGCGCCATCGAGGTGGCCACGCAGGTGCCCCATGCAGCGCTCCGTGCCTATGTGATGGGGGAGCGGGCGCACGAGCGCGACGCGAACGCCGAGGAGATCGGCGAGATGTCGCGGCTCGCCGAGGAGGCGCTCCTCGCGGGCGCTTGTGGTGTGAGCACCAGCCGCACGATCCTCCACAGCTCCAAGCACGGGCTCGTGCCGGGCACCGACGCGGCGCCCGAGGAGCTCCTCGCGCTGGGCGATGCGATCGCGCGCGCCGGGCATGGAGTCTTCCAGCTTGTGTCAGACGCGCAGGGGGGTGCGGCCGACCGCGACTGGCTTGTCGAGCTGGTGGAGCGCACGGGAGCGACAGCCACCTACACGCTCGCCCAGGCTGGCTACGCGCCGGAGGCGTGGCGCGGAGCCCTGGCGGCCACCGTCGAGGATCAGGCAGCGGGTCGCAACATCATCCCGCAGGTCTCGTGCCGGCCCACCGGCATGCTCTTCGGGCTGCAGTCGTCGCTGCACCCGTTTGTCACACACCCCACCTACCGCACGCTGGCCGACCTGCCGCTGGCCGAGCGCGTCGCCCGACTCCGGCAGCCTGATGTGCGCGCCGCTCTCCTCGCCGAGGAGCCGCACACCCGCAACCCCATCGCCCGCGGCCTCATGCAACGGTGGGAGCAGATCTTTCCGCTCGGTGACCCACCGGAGTACGAGCCGCCTCGTTCGTCGAGCGTGGCCGGGGTGGCCGAACGCGAGGGTCGATCGCCGCAGGAGGTAGTCCTCGACTGGCTGCTCGAACGGGCGGGCGAGGCGTTCCTCTTCGCTCCGCTGGCGAGCTACGCAGACCACAACCACGACGCGCTGCGGGAGATGATGACGAACCCGAACACGGTGCTCGGGCTCTCCGACGGCGGAGCGCACTGCGGCCTCATCTGCGACGTCAGCATGCCGACCTACCTGCTCACCCACTGGGTGAACGGTCGCCAACGGGGCGAGCGCCTCGGCCTCGAGCAGGCCATCAGCCTGCAGACCTCCCGCACCGCGGCCGCCTACGGCTTCACGGACCGCGGTGTGCTCAGCCCTGGGATGCGAGCCGACATCAACCTCATCGACCTCGACGGCATGCACCTCCGGGCGCCGGAGATGGTCTTCGACCTTCCGGCCGGCGGCCGCCGCCTCATCCAGAAGGCCGACGGCTACATCGCCACCCTCGTCTCCGGCCAGGTGACGATGGAGCACTGCGAGCCCACGGGCGCACGCCCCGGGGGCCTCGTCCGCTTCTGATCGGGAAAGCGGTACGCGTCGGTGGCCTGGGTCGGCCACGCTGTGGCGATGGGGATCGAGGCGCGTGCGCTCACCAAGGTCTTCCAAACAGGGCGCCGCCGATCCCGTCAGCGAATCGAGGCAGTGCGAGCGCTCACCTTGTCCGTCGCTGACGGCGAGCGTGTTGCCTACATCGGGCCGAACGGTGCTGGGAAGTCAACCTCAATCAAGATCCTCACCGGCATCCTCCACCCAACCGCTGGCGAGGCCACCGTGCTCGGCCTGACGCCATGGGAGGACCGCAAGCGGCTGGCTCGCCGCATCGGCACCCTGTTCGGGCAACGCTCGCTGCTCTGGCTCGAGCTGACCCCCCGGCAGTCGTATCGGATGCTCGCCGCCATCTACGGCCTGGATCGCGCCGCGGAGCGGCGACGCGTCGGCGAGCTGGGTGACCTACTCGGCGCGATCGATCTCTTCGACCAGCCGGTGCGCTCGCTGTCGTTGGGGCAGCGCATGCGTTGCGAACTGGCGGCATGCCTCCTCCATGACCCCGAGATCCTGTTCCTCGACGAGCCCACCATCGGCCTCGACCTCGTGGCCAAGCAGCGGTTCCGAGAGCTGCTCGTGCGCTTGAACGAGCAGAAGGGCACCACGATCTTCCTGACCTCGCATGACGTGGCCGACATCGAGCACGTGGCCAAGCGGGCCATCGTCATCAATCACGGCGAGGTGATCTACGACGACGAAGTGGCCGCCATGCGGCGATCGCTGCTCGCTACAAAGGTCGTTGAGGTCGGGCTCATTGCCCCGATCGCCGCTCCCACGCATACCGGGGTGACCCTGCTCGAGCACACTGATCAGGCCATGCGGCTCGTGGTCGACACCCAGGTCACGCCGATCCGCGTCGTTCTCGACGAGCTGCTCGCCGGTCCGGCAGTGGTCGACATCTCGGTCGTCGATCCGCCCCTCGAACAGGTCATCGCCGAGATCTACGAGCTGCCGGCCCGATGACGCGCCGAGCGCTCGGCGAGGCCGTCCGCGGGGCGGCACAGCGCGTCGTGGCCGCGCCAGGCGGGCTCGGCGTGTCCCTCGCCTTCTACCTGGTCATCGTCGGCGTGCTGTCGGGCCTCTGGCGCGTGGCCGTCGAGAACAACGGTGGCGACCTCGCGGGGTACAGCGCGGTCGCCCTGACCTGGTACATCATCACGTCCGAGGCGGCGACCGTGGCGATCCACGCACGGCTCATTGCGGACATCGGCGACGACATCGGCTCGGGGGCGATCGCCGTCGAACTGCTCCGCCCCGCGTCCGTGCTCGGCATTCGAGTGGCCTCTGAGGTTGGGCGCACCCTTCCGAAGCTGGCGATCCTCTGGATGTTCGGAGGCTTGCTGGCGGTAGTCGTCGCCGGTGCTCCGCCACGGCCAGCAGCGCTGTTGCTCGCCGCGCCAAGCTTGGTGCTGGCCGTCATTGCAAACCTCATCGCCCAGCACGCGGTGGCGGCCGCCGCCTTCTGGCTTCGCGACGCCGGCTCCGCCTGGTTCCTCTACCTGAAGCTGGTCTTCATCACCGGCGGGATGATCATCCCACTCGAGCTCTTGCCCAACGCACTGGAGCGTGTCGCGCGGTTCCTACCCTTCCGGGCGATGGCCTACGCGCCTGGTCGGCTGGCGGCGGGGCACGTCGAGCCTGGCCTCCTCCTTGAACAGGTCGCGTGGATCGTGGTGCTCTGGGCCGCTGCCGTTGCCGCGTTTGGGGCGGGCGAGCGACGGCTGCAGGTGGTGGGAGGGTGAGGGGGCTCTGGGCGACCCTGCGCAATGCCTTCGCCGAGGCGGCGGCCAAGCCCGCAGCGCTCGTCTCGCAGATGCTCGTCATGGCGGCCAACGACTTCGTGTGGGTCATCTTCTGGGTGCTGTTCTTTGACCGGGTGGGTGACATCGGGGGATGGGACCGCGACCGCATCCTGATCCTGCAGGCCGTGCTCACGGCGGCCGGCGGCATCTCGCTGGGGGTCTTCGCCAACGCCCGTCGCATTGGCATGATGGCGGTGGGAGGAGAGTTAGACGCAGTGCTGTCGCTGCCCGTCCCGCCCCTCTCCCATGTGCTGGTCCGGCGCATCGAGCCGATCAACATGGGCGACCTCGCCTTCGGTCTGGTTCTCTTCGCCGTCGTCGGCCACCCGACACCGACGCGCACTGCGATCTTCGTTCTGGTCGTCCTGGCGTCGGCCATCCTCCTGACCTCGTTCCTCGTGCTCACCGGGGCGCTGGCCTTCTTCCTGGGTCGCAGCGAGAGCGGGGAGCTCGGCTTCCACGCCATGCTCCTCCTGGGCGCCTACCCGGTCGACGTGTTCGCGGGCACGGTCAAGGTCCTCCTCTTCACCGTTGTGCCCGCCGCGTTCGTCGCGGCCGTACCAGCTCGCCTGATCGATGACTTCGACGTCGGGCGGGCCGTGCAGCTCGTGAGCGTCTCGGCGATCTTCGCCATCGCCGCAGCGATGACGTTCACCCTCGGCCTCCGCCGCTACACCAGCGGCTCCGTCTGGACCCGAGCCTGAACTCGACCTCGGGGGGCAGGTTGGGTCAGCTCTTGGGGAGGTCTCGCCAGGGCTGACCCTTCAGCGGGTCAGGCTCTCGGGGCAGACCGAGCACCCGTTCGCCGAGGATGTTGCGCTGGATGTTCTCGGTGCCGCCGCCGATGCGACTGGACCACTGGAACAGGAAGACGTCCTGCCAGAAGCCACCGTCGGGAGCGTCGTCGTGCCAGAGCGTGGCGGTGGCGCCCATGATCGACATGATCAGCGCCCCAACGTCTTCGACCTGGTGGCTGTTGACGAGCTTCAGCACTGAGGCCTCAGGTCCGGGCATGACGCCGTTCGCGATCGCGGTCCGCACGCGGTACACGAGCCACCGTTGGATCATCTCCCGGGTGGCGACACGAGCCAGTTCCTGACGGATCATCGGGTCGTCGGCGACGTGGAACTGACGAGCGAGCGCGACGATGTCGCGCCAACCGGTCTGGCCGCCTTCGCCGATCGACGTGCGCTCCGCCGTGAGCGTGGTCATGGCTACCCGCCACCCGTCGCCGACGTCACCGATCACGTTGTGGTGCGGTACTCGCACGGCGTCGAGGAACACCTCGTTGAAGTGGATGGCGCCATCGATCTGCCGCAACGGCCGGACCGTGACGCCCGGCGCGTGCATGTCGACCACGAAGTAGGTGATCCCCGCGTGCTTGGAGACGTCGGGGTCCGTGCGAGCGAGGCAGATTCCCCAGTCGGACGTGTGGGCCGACGAGGTCCACACCTTCTGCCCGGTGATCACCCACTCGTCGCCATCGCGTTCGGCGCGCGTGCTGAGCGAGGCCAGGTCGGAGCCTGAACCGGGTTCGCTGAACAGCTGGCACCACACCTCGTCGCCGCGCAGCATCGGTTCGAGGAACCGCTTCTGTTGGTCGCGGGTGCCGTGGGCCATGAGCGTGGGTCCGGCCATGTCGATGCCCACGACGAAGAAGTTGGCGGCGACGTCGAAGTGGGCCTCCTCCTCGGACACGACCCCGGCCTCGATGCCGGAACGCCCTTGCCCGCCGTAC
The DNA here is from genome assembly GCA_031422255.1 of Actinomycetes bacterium. Lineage (GTDB taxonomy): Bacteria > Actinomycetota > Acidimicrobiia > Acidimicrobiales > VFJN01 > VFJN01. The sequence goes on from JANOQG010000315.1 coordinate 7,970, forward strand.
TCGCGGGGCCAGTGGGGGGCGGCCCAGCCCGCGTCGAACTTCGTTCGTTGCCAGGTCTTGGCCATCTCAAGCTGGGCAACATCGGCGTCGTCTGTCTTGGCCCGGAACGCCTTCCAGTCCCCGTCGCCCTGGCCGCGAGTCTTGGCGACGGAGTGCAGCCAGGCCCTCGCCTCCGCGCGCACCGCCGCCTCCGCCCGGGTGTCGTCAACGTCCACTGGTGCACCGGCAGTGAAGGTTCGTCCGGCCCTTGGCGAGTCGGGCGGGCGTGAACGGGGGGAACGTCTGCGGACGAGGCACTAGAACAGGTTCTAGTTCTGGGTCGGCACTAGCGTCGAACCGTGGACCTGCCCGTGATGCCACCGGTGAAGCCGATGTTGGCCAAGGCTGTGCACGAGGTGCCCAGAGACGCGGGTCTGCTCTTCGAGCCGAAGTGGGACGGGTTTCGCTGCATCGTCTTCCGAGATGGCGACGAGCTCGAGCTCGGTTCACGAAACGACCGGCCCCTCACCCGCTACTTCCCCGAGCTGGTCGACCTCTTGAAGGCAGCGCTCCCGGATCGCTGCGTGGTCGACGGCGAGATCGTGGTTGTCACTGGATCCGGGCTCGCCTTCGACACGCTGCAGCAGCGCCTCCATCCAGCCGCTTCGCGGGTGAACAAGCTCGCGCTCGAGACGCCGGCCAGCTTCGTCGCCTTCGACCTTCTCGCTCTCGGCGACAGCGACCTCACCAGCGAGCCGTTCGTCGAGCGCCGCCGCCTGCTCGAGAGCATGCTGGACGGCCAGCTCGCCCGCGTGCACCTCACGCCGATGACCGACGATCCCGACGTCGCCGAGGACTGGTTCACTCGCTTCGAGGGGGCCGGGTTCGACGGTGTGATGGCCAAGCCAGGCGATCAGCCCTACCAGCAGGACAAGCGCGTGATGCGGAAGGTGAAGCACGAGCGCACCGCGGACTGCGTGGTGGCGGGCTTTCGTTGGCACAAGGATGGCCAGGGCGTCGGCTCCATGCTCCTTGGTCTCTTCGACGCAGAAGGCACCTTGCACCATGTCGGGGTTGCCAGCAGCTTCACGGCTGCCCGGCGCCGCGAGCTCGTGGATGAGCTGGCTCCGCTGCGGCAGGGTGCCCTCGACGGTCATCCGTGGCAGCACTGGGCCGAGGCTGCCGCCGAGGCCAAGGACGCCGGCCGCATGCCCGGAGGCGTGAGCCGATGGAATGCTCAGAAGGACCTGTCCTGGGAACCGCTCCGCCCCGAGCGGGTGGCAGAGGTCCGCTACGAGCATGTGCTCGGGGGCCGCTTCCGTCACGGGGGCCGACTCGTGCGCTTTCGACCCGACCGCACCCCCGAGTCCTGCACCTACGCGCAGCTCGAAGAGGTGGCCCCAGCCGAGCTTGCCTCCCTCTTCCTCTGAGGTCGTGAGCGGCTAGCCCTCGATGGGGTCGAGGGCGTCGGCGTGGTAGCGCACGTTGGGATTCCACAGCAGGAAACCGTCGACGCCAAGAGCCTTGGCGGCGTCGATCTGGGCTCGTACCTCGGCATCGCCGTATGGCACGCCGAAGAGCGTGAAGTCCTGGAGCCAGGGAAGGAACCGCACGCCGGTGCCGGCGGTGACCCGCTGGAAGTCCTCCAGTGACTTGGCGATGATGTCGCCCGGCTGCTGGATCGGGTTGGGCACCCGGTACATGCCCGGCCCCCAGTGGGAGGGATAGAGCATTGGTGCGAGGTAGTCGACGACCTGGGCCATCGCTGGCACGTCCTGGGCGATGCTGTCGCCGGCAACGGCCGCGATGCCGAACACTGACGCTCCCTGGTAGGCCCCGCGCTTGCGAAGCTGTGCTTGCGTCTCGGCCAGGAAGCTGGTGACCGAGTCTGAGCTCGGCCCCACGAGTCCGGGCACCACCATCGTCGCCGGATCACCCTCGGGCCGCCGGATGTAATCCCAGAGGATGTCCTTCACGCCGAAGGAGACGGCTTCGAGCGCGATGTCGAGGTTGTACTGGCGCACGTCGGCGTGGGCGTAGTTGGTGAAGCCGCCGTAGGTGGTCAGCATCCCGCCCTCGGGGGTCTGCAACACCTCGTCGGTGCGACCAGCCGACCAAGCCGACTCGGCATAGATCGAGTCGCGGAAGGCGACGAGACGACCGATCACGCGCACCCCCTTGCGCTCGAGTGTGCGCACGGCCTCCTCGAGGTCGTACTCGCCCGATACGGCGCCAATGCGCACCGCTTCGGGGACCTTGGACTGATAGCTGATGATGCCCGATTCATCTTTGAGGTCGAGCTCCACCGTGTCGATCAAGCCGCTGTCGATGAGGTCGAGCACGCCGCCTCGGAGCTCGTCGTTGGCCCAGGCCGCGCCACTGACGTGCACCGCTCTGGAGGTTTCGGGATAGATCACCGGAACGACGACCTGCGCGGAGGTCTCGTTGCCAGCCTCGTCGATGGCAGTGAAGTGAAGAGCGCCCGCCGGAGGTGTGTCGAACTCCAGCTCGAACCGGCCGCCGTCGTTGTCCAGCGCCTTGCCCTCATAGGTGAGTGAGGCGCCGTCTTCCACGGTTCCGCGCACAGTCACGGGCTCTGCAATCGGCACGGGAGCGAGACTGCTGGGCACATCGAGGATGGGAGCAACGCTGTCCACCGAGTAGCGCCAGACGAACTGAGCGTCGCCGAGGAGAAGCCGCCCGACGGACAGCTTGATCACGTGCTCGCCTTCGTCGAGGGCGTGTTCGACCAGCTCAGACGTGACAAGCGATTGGGGGCGGATCTCCACGGTTGTCTTGGTGGCGTCCTTCGGAGCGAGGTCCTGCATCACGTCGACACCGTCGACCGTGAGCTCGCCGCGGAAGAGCTCGTCGGCGGAGGCGAAGGTCAGGACGATGGCGAGCTCGGCAGCGTGGTCCGGCTTCAGGGCCTGTCCGCTCTCCACGCCCGCCATGGCGACGTCAACCCTCGTGGCGCTCCAGAACGCGTGGCCGAGCCAGGCCGCGACGCCCGCAGCACCGAGCACCAAGGCCCACAAGAAGAGGTCGACCTGACGGGCTGGTCGGTTGGACCCCCGGCGACGGCCCCGCCCGATTCGGAGCGACCCTGGGGTGAGGTCGAGCTTCGTGGAGCGCGACGGCGTCCACAGGCCGCGGTCGGCCTTGCGCCGGGTGGGCCGCTGGGCCCCGGGGATGTCGCGCAGAGAAGAGGCCATCAGGAGGTGGCCTCAGGGAACGAGGCCAGGCGCAAGTCTGCCCGCTGGGAGCCGCTCGGAGCCAGGGCGGAGGCGCTGTTCACCGAATGGACCGCTCTCAGAAGGGGCCGAGAGCAGTCGGCGATCGCTCAGGTGCTGCAGACTGGGAGCGCGTGGCTGACTCGATCGTGATCGACGTGGGCGGCACCGAAGTGACGGTGTCGCACCCGGACAAGGTCTTCTTCTCCAAGCGCGGAGAGACCAAGCTCGACCTGGTCCGCTACTACCAGGCCGTGGCAGGCCCGATCCTGCGGACGATGGGCGGTCGGCCGGTGCTGTTGGAGCGTTACCCCGACGGGGCCAGCGGCAAGTCCTTCTTCCAGAAGCGAGTTCCCAAGTCCGCGCCCGAATGGCTCACCACCACCGTCGTGTCCACGCCCAACGGGACGGTGAGCGATGCGCTGGTGGCCAAGGATCTCGCGCATGTGCTGTGGGCAGTGAACCAGGGTTGCCTCGGGTTCCACGTCTGGCCCGTGCACGCGGCCAGTCCGGAGATCGCCGACGAGCTCCGCATCGACCTCGACCCATCTCCAGGGATCGAGTTCGATGACCTTCGAGAGGCGGCGTTGCTGACGAAAGATCTTCTCGATGAACTCGGCATGGAGGTGTTCGTCAAGACCTCCGGCTCACGTGGCCTGCACCTCTACGTCGGGCTCGAGGAGCGTTGGGACAGCTATGAGGTTCGGGCGGCCGCAGTTGCACTCGCCCGCGAACTCGAGCGCCGTCATCCGGACAAGATCACCGCTTCATGGTGGAAGGAGGAGCGAGGCCGTCGTGTCTTCGTCGACTTCAACCAGAACGCGCCGCACAAGACGGTGTTCGGTGCGTGGTGCGCTCGGCCCCGGGTCGGCGCCCAAGTGTCGACGCCGATCACCTGGGAGGAGCTCGTCGACGTTGTGCCCGACGACCTCACGATTGCCACAGTGCCTTCGCTCGTCGAGCGACGAGGCGACCCGTGGGAGACCAAGAACGAGCGACTGCAAGACCTCGAGCCACTGCTGGCCCGTTCCCGACAGGACATGGCCGATGGGCTGATGGACGCGCCGTGGCCACCCGTCTACCCGAAGCAGCCAAACGAGCCGCCTCGAGTCGCCCCGAGCCGAGCCCGCCAGACTTGACCCACCGGTCAAGGCGGAGGTGGACTGTCGGCCGACCAGCGGTACAGGCCTGATGCAGGGGGAGACATGACTGATCTCGAAGAGCGCACCGAGCAGTCCAATGACGCGGTAGACGCCGTCAGGGCTTGGCTCAGCGAGAACTGGGACCCCGACCTCACCGTCGCTGAATGGTGGAATCGGCTTGGTCTGTCGGGCTGGGCTGCGCCCGGACTCCCCGAGAACGCCTACGGCAAGGGCCTGAATCGCAACGACGCCGTCGCCGTGCAGAACGCGATCGCAGAGTTCGGTGCCTTGGGCGCCCCCGGTGGCCTGGGCTTGCTGCTCGCGGCCCCCACCATCGCCGCCCACGGCACACAGGAGCAGATCGACCTGTACGTCCGCGACATCGTCACCGGCCAGAAGGCGTGGTGCCAGCTGTTCAGCGAGCCTGGCGCTGGCTCCGATCTCGCGGGCCTTCAGAGTCGGGCCATCAAGGACGGCGACGAGTGGATCGTTACCGGACAGAAGGTGTGGACCTCCGCTGGCCAGATCGCTGACCTTGGCATGCTGATCGCTCGCACTGACCCCGACGTCCCCAAGCACCAAGGCATCACCTACTTCGGCATCGACATGCACCAGAAGGGCATCGAGATCCGCCCGCTGGTCGAGATGACCGGTCACGCGATGTTCAACGAGGTGTTCATGGAAGAGGCTGTTGTCGCCGACGACGCCCTCATCGGTGGCCTGAACAACGGCTGGGCTGTTGCCAACACCACGCTCATGAACGAGCGGGCCGGCCTTGGCTCGGGCGGTGGTCACGCCGCTGCGGGTGCGGCCACTCCAGGCACTGTGGTGAACGATCTCGTGAAGCGAGCGGGCGACTTCGTCTCCAGCGGCGGCGGCGCCCCGAAGCGCCGCAGCGGCGGAGGCGGGATGTTCGGCGCGTCATACAAGCTTCTTGTGGAGCTGGCGCAGGGCAACGGCAAGATCGCCGACCCGACCATTCGGCAGGACCTCATGAAGCTGCACACGCTCAACGAGCTCGGCCGCATGAACAGCCTCCGGGCGAAGGCGGCCAAGGCCATCGGCCAGGACGTGCCCGGGTTGCCCAACATCTCGAAGCTCTCGATGAGTGAGATCGTGCGGCAACAGCGCGACGTCGGCCTGCGGATCATCGGCCCGCTTGGCACGTTGCACGCGTACAAGCCCGACCAGCAAGCTGCGCTCAACGAGGCGACGGGGAATCCGTTCGCAGCGATGGTGACGGGTATGGCGCTGTTCGCTCAGGCTCCGCCGATCTACGGCGGCACCGACCAGGTGCAGCGAAACATCATCGGCGAGCGGGTGTTGGGTCTCCCCAAGGAGCCCAACAACGACAAGACCGCCGCGTTTCGCGATCTCCCCAAGAACGCGTAGCCGTAGCGCCGGGAGGTCAGCGCTGGGCGAGGCGCGCGGCCCGTTCGGCAAGCCGTTCGTCGCCCAGTGCTGCAGCCAGCGCGGCGAAGCCGGGCTCTGGCCCTGTCCACTGCCAATCGTCCACGGTGCCGACGTCGGCGTCGGTCTCAACGGTGGCGATGCGGCGGAACAGCAGAGCCAGCTCGAACTGCTCTCGAAGCGTGACGCTGAGCTTGGCAGCGCCGCGCACGCCGGCGTCCCAGGTGGTTGGGTCCTCCGGGATGTCCTCGAGGTGGCCCCACCTGTCCAGGATGGCCGCGGCCGATTTGGCGCCCCATCCCGGGAGACCGGGGAAGCCGTCGGCGCTGTCGCCCATCAGGGCAAGGAGATCGGGGATCGACCCGGGGAGAACGCCTAGCCGAGCGTGCACTCCCGCGGCGTCAAACCACTTGTCCTGGCGACGGTCCCATTGCCATACCTTCCCGCCGACGCACTGTCCGAGGTCCTTGTCCGGGGTGCAGATCACGGCCCGCTCAACGCGCTCATCAGCGGCGGCCACGGCAGCGCCGGCGGCAAGCGCGTCGTCGGCCTCCTGCTCGACCATCGGCCACACGGTGAAGCCGGCCGAGCGGAGGGAGTCCTCCACCATCGGGAACTGCGCCCGCAGCGCCGGATCGATGCCCGAGCCGTCCTTGTACCCATCCCACAGGTCGTTGCGGAACGATTCGATCACGTGGTCGGTGGCCACGGCGACGTGCGTGGCCCCCTGCTCGAGAAGCATCAAGCACGAGCCCACGACTCCCCGCGTCGCCCCACGCTCCTCGTCCTTGTTGGCCGGCGAGTAGTGATATCGGAACAGCTCGTAGGTGCCGTCGACGAGGTGGACCTGCATGGCTCCACCCTTGCAGAAAGCGGTGGTCCACGATGGCTAGGAATGCGGGTGACGCGCGGTTGCTGGTCGCGGTCGAGGCGCGCATCGACGACGCCCAAGG
>JANOQG010000316.1:0-3338 GCA_031422255.1 Actinomycetes bacterium
GTGTCATCGGAAGTCCCGAGGCCGGGGCCGATCACGAGGGCATGGAACCGATCGAGGCCAGCGAGCACCTGCCCGGCCCAATCGGTCGGGGGCAGCGCGAGTCCGACCGCTTCAACGGGGCGAGTGGCATCGTCGGTCAGCCCGGGCGAGCCCACCCGAACCATGCCCGCCCCTGCTCGTTGGGCAGCTCCGGCGGCGAGGTGAGCGGCGCCGGTCATGCCGGCCGAGCCTGCGACGATGAGCGTGGCGGCCCGCCACTTGTGGCTACCTCGCTCGCGATCAGGAAGCCATCGGGCGACATCGGTCGCTTCCACGACGCCGACGGTTGCAGACACCCCCACGCCGATGTCGGCCACCACGACCTCGCCCGCCAGGCCGCGTCCGGGCTCGAACAGCAGGCCCGGTTTGAGGGCTGCGAAGGTGACGGTTCGGGTGGCCGCGAGCGCCCTCCCGCATACCTCACCGGTGAGGCCGTCGACACCGCTCGGGATGTCGACCGCGAGCACTGGTGTGTCCCCCACTTCCGGGGCGGTGTACTCCCCCCGGAAGCCGGTGCCGTATGCCGCGTCGATGACGAGATCCGCGTCTGGCACGTGGATTGCTGGGGCCGCCGCATCGAGCACGGCAACGCGAACCCCGCGCCGCCGCAACCGGCTGGTTGCCGACCGGCCGTCCGCTCCGTTGTTGCCCTTGCCCGCGAGCACCACCACCCGGTGGCCATACCCCCCGCCGAGCATCTCCAAGGCAGCCGTCGCGACTGCCCCTCCGGCTCGTTCGATCAGGGCCTCGATGGGCAGGGGCGCCGCCGCGTCGACGGCTGCCATCTCGCGGGGGGTGAGTACGGCGATCACAGCGCGACCGCGATGGCTTCGGCGACGAGGTGCGTATGCGTCATCGTGAGCAGCCAGCGGGTGATCCCACGGTCGGCCGCGCGTTCCTTCGCCGCTCCGTGGAGAACCACCGATGGGACGCCACTCGCCGAGCGTGCCACCTCGATCTCGCTCCAGCGGCACGCACCGAGGCCGTCGCCCATCGCCTTCACGACGGCCTCCTTGGCCGCCCACCTTGCCGCGTAGCGCTCCGCCGGGTCAGCCCGAGCATCGCAGTAGGCCTGCTCGTCCGCGGTGAACACCCGACCTCGCAGGCTCGGCGTACGAGCGAGCGCCACCCGCATCCGGTCGACCTCGCAGAGGTCGACCCCGATTCCCTTCACCCGGCTCGCCAACGGTCAGCGAGCTCGCGGATGGGCTCGACCAGCAGATCGGCGGCCGGAACCTCTGCCAGCCGGTCTTCTCGGAACGTCGGTTCCGTTTCGAGCACAGCGTCGCGCAGCGCCGCCCAACGGTTGCGGTAGCCCTGCAGCGCCCCACGGGCCGTGGCCACGGTGAGGCGTTCGTGAAAGCGCACGTGGAGCAGGGTGAGACCCGTGGCGCGGTCGTCCTTGGTCTCCGGAACGATGACCACCGTGCGGCCGTCGTCGCGGCCACGAGTGACGAACACCTGCCGTTCAACGGCAACGGTGTGCTTGGTGCCTCGCAGGACCCCATTGCGCTCGGTGCGGGACGGGATGTCGAGGGCGATGCCGCCGCGATCGACCACGGCCACCGGGACCTCGCCGTGCTCCGGGTCACCGTCGATCTCGTAGCGAATCCAGCCGGTCACCTCGACGATCGATGGGTCGATGTCGGCGAGGGTGCGCAGCGTCTTGTAGCTGAGGCGATCACGCGCTGCCCCGGCGATGAGCACGGCCTGCACGAGGGGCGGTTGGAGGAGCGTTTCGTCACTCCGGGAGATGCCCACCGTGACCGTCTTGGCCTGGTGCTTGATCGCGTCGACGGGACGGGTGAGCTCCTCGATGCCAGCAGTGAGCGCTGCGGTGAGGTCTTCGACCACGACCGCCGGCGTACCGATGCGCCCGAGCTCGGTCTGGTACGCCTCAAGCGGCGCGATGCCCAGGGCATAGCGGAACGACGATGCGAGGCGGACGGCCGAACTTGCATCGAGGTTGCCGTCGTAAGCAGTGCTGCGCAGACCGTCGAAGAACGGCGCCGCTGCCGCGGCGAGCGCTGGCTGGAGCGACCGCAACAGGAGGTCGCCGTCCTCGGGAGCATGCTCACCGACAGCCTCCTCGATGGCAGCGCGCGCCTCGCGTAGCGGGCGGGCCTGCGCATCGATCGCTAGGGCGGCCTCGTACCCAAAGAGATGACCAGCCACCGCCGTGAGCACGAAGCTCAGCCGCGGGTGCGTGACGGGTACGGAGATGATGTGGAGGGCAGCCGCAAAGCGAGCTTGGTCATCTGTGGCGATCACGATCGGCGAGGCCTTGTGGGCTCGATAGATCGCCACCTCCTTGGCGACGTCGTCAGCGGTTGACCCTTCAAGTCCCGCCGCGCACACGAGGATCAACGGTTCGCACGAGAGGTCGATGTGCTTCTTGTCCTCGGTGGCATCGCAGGCGATCGAGCGGTAGCAGAGCTCACTGAGCTTGATGCGAAGCTCCTCGGCGGCGATCCGATTTGTGCCGTTGCCCACGATCGCCCAGTAGCGCTTCGACGGTGCCAGCTGCTGCGCAGCGACGGCGATCTGCGCTCGCCTCGCGATGGTGGCCTCCATGGCGGCGGGTAGATCGCGGAGCGCGGCGACCAGCGCCGGATCGACCACGCCACCGACCTCCTCGGCAATGGCCCACGCGAGCAGGAAGCCTGCCGCGATCTGGGAGTAGAAGGCCTTCGTCGATGCCACGCTCATCTCGACATCGCGACCGTCTGATGTGTAGAGCACGCCATCGCTCTTGTCGGCGAGGTCGGCACCACGACGATTGACGATGGCAACCACCGTCGCGCCGCGGGCGCGGGCGAGATCCACCGTGCGGTTGGTATCGGTGGTGGTGCCCGACTGGCTGATCGCGACCACGAGGGTGTCGGACATGTCCGAGCGCAGCCCGAAGCCAGACAGCTCCGTGGCCAGCAGTGCCTCGACGCGCAGGCGACCGGTATCCGGGAGCGCTGCCGCCAAGGCCGACTCCAAGCTCTGCCCAGCCACGTGCGCCGTGCCCTGGCCGCCACCCGTCGCGAGCGCCCTGCCGATGCACTCGCGTTCTTCACTGCTTGCTTGGGCCGCCGGGTGAATGCGGAGATACCCGCCCCTCGGCGCGGGATCCCGGCGCTTAAGAGCGTGGATGATGCGTACGGCGGGTAAGGCAGTGCACGTAACTGCTTGCTCTTTCGCTTCTTTGGAATCATTCTCTACCCGTGAAACTGGCCCACATCGCGGACCCCCACCTCGGCATCCGGCAGTACCACCGGCAGACTCCTAGCGGCATCAATCAACGGGAAGCC
>JANOQG010000317.1:0-4958 GCA_031422255.1 Actinomycetes bacterium
GGCTGAATGCCTACGGAGAGCCGAACATGGCCCTCCAGTAGATCGCGACCTTCTCCCCGGCACGGCTCGCAGAGCCGTGCCGGGGAGCGGTAGCGCCACCTCAGGCATCGGGCGGGGTACAACGTAGAGCAGACGCCGACACGACTGAGGGGGGAGGCACGCCGATCATGCCCGCCGACGCAGGGCAGACCGTGCTCGCCCGGCTCGAGGACGCGGCGAACCTTGCGGGCATCGATCCGGACATCCATCGGTTGCTGCGCACACCCGCGCGGGTGCTCGAGGTGGCCGTGCCGGTGCGGATGGATGACGGTCGCATCGAGGTGTTCACCGGCTGGCGGGTGCACCACGACACCACTCGGGGCCCCGGCAAGGGCGGGATCCGCTTCCATCCCGACGTCGATGTCGACGAAGTGAAGGCGCTGGCTGCCGCCATGACCTTCAAGACAGCCATCCTCGATCTTCCCTTCGGCGGCGCCAAGGGCGGCGTCCGATGCGATCCCACGGTGCTGTCGCTCCAAGAGCTCGAGCGACTCACCCGCCGCTACACCTTCGAGATCAGCCCGCTTCTCGGGCCCGATCGAGACGTGCCCGCCCCCGACGTGAACACCGATGGCCGGGTGATGGCCTGGCTCCTGGACACGCTGTCGATGACCCAGGGGAACCACATGCCGGCCGCCGTCACCGGCAAGCCGCTCGCGGTGGGTGGCACGCGCACGCACCAGGGATCTACCTCATCGGGATGTCTCGTCTGCGCTCGCGCCGCCTTCGTGGAGGTGGGGCTCCCGATGGCTGGCAGCCGAGCGGTGATCCAGGGCTTCGGCAAGGTCGGTGGTCCGCTCGCATTTCTCCTCCACTCAGCCGGCATGCGGGTGGTGGCCGTCGCTGATTTCGGCGGTGCCGTCGCCAACGAGGGAGGTCTCGATGTCGGGGCGCTCGCTGACCACGTAGACGTCACTGGTTCGGTCGCAGGCTTCAGCGGTGGCGAGCCAATCGCTGGCGAGGCGATCTGGGACATCGAATGCGAGCTGTTGGTTCCCGCCGCGCTGGGGGGAGTGATCGACGAAGCGGTCGCCCGTCGCATCCAGGCCAGAGTGATCGTCGAGGCTGCCAATGGGCCCACGACCGTGGCGGCTCAAGAGGTGCTGGAAGCGCGGGGCGTCGTGGTCGTCCCGGACATCCTCGCCAACGCTGGTGGGGTCACCGCCTCCTACTTCGAGTGGGCCCAGAGTCGGCAGGGCTACCCCTGGGAGGACAACGTCGTGGCCGAGCGCCTGCGGAGCCGCATGGACGACGCCTTCGTCACCGTGTGGGCAAAGTCGCAGCTGCTCGCAGTCGATCTTCGGCGCGCCGCCTACGTGGTGGCGCTCGAGCGCATCGCGGCTGCCATCGCGGCCCGGGGGCTCTTCCCCTGAACCGTGGCCGGTAGGCTAGAACGCGTTCTAGTTCTGCCGTCCTGAGGGGGACCACTTGTCTGCACTCGGCTTCCGTCTGTTCGACGCCGACAACCACTACTACGAGGCCACTGATGCCTTCACCCGGCACCTGGATCGGGGCATGCATCGGCGGAGCGTGCAGTGGGCAAACCTCGATGGCAAGCAGCGGCTCATGGTGGCCGGGAAGATCAATCGGTTCATTCCGAACCCCACGTTCGACCCTGTCGCCAAGCCGGGAGTGCTCGACGACTACTTCCGTGGCAAGAGCCCCGGCGATGACATCCGCGCCGCCTTCGGTGAGCTCGAGCCGATCCGCGCCGAGTACCGAGATCGCGACGCTCGCTTGGAGGCAATGGACGCGCAGGACATGCAGGCGTGCTTCCTGTTCCCCACGCTCGGCGTGGGCATGGAGGAGGCGCTCTGTCACGATCCAGAGGCCGCCGCCGCCACCTTCACCGCGTTCAACCGGTGGATGGAGGACGACTGGGGCTACGCCTACCAGGACCGCATCTTCGCGGCGCCTTACGTCTCGCTCCTCGACCCGGTGGCCGCCGAGGCCGAGGTGTCTCGCGTGCTGGAGCACGGAGCGCGCGTGGTGGTGCTGCGTTCCGGACCGGTGAAGGACCCGCTCGGCCACCGGAGCTACGGCGACCCCGCTCACGATCGGGTGTGGGCACAGCTGAACGAAGCCGGTGTGCCCGTGGCCTTCCACTCAGGCGAGTCGGGGTACGGCTTCCTTGCGGAGGCGTGGGGCCGCAACGCCGAGTTCGAGGCTTTCCGCCACGACCCGTTCAAGCAGCTGATCACCGGGCACCGCCCCATCTTCGACACCATCGCGTCGTTCCTCTGTGACGGGATCTTCCGTCGCTTCCCGAACCTACGGGTGGCCACCATCGAGTCCGGCAGCGACTGGGTGCCGGCGCTCGCAGCGGGTCTTCGCAAGGCGTTCAAGCAGCGTCCGGCATCGTTCGACGGCGTCGACCCTGTGCAGCAGATGCGTGACCATCTGTGGGTGTCGCCCTACTACGAGGACGACATCCGGGGTGTCGCCGATGTGCTGGGTGTCGACCGCGTGCTCTTCGGCTCCGACTACCCGCATGCGGAAGGGCTCGCCGACCCCTCCAGCTTCGTCAATGACTTGGCCGGCTTCAGCGACGACGAGATCCGCAAGATCATGCGCGACAACGGCCTCGCCCTCACCACCTAGACCACGAGAAGCCCCTGACCTCCCGGGCCGTGCCAGGGGCTTGACAGCATCGAACAGGTGTTCGATGCTGTCCGCATGCGGAGTGCGGTGGCCCTGGAGAGCCTGGGGGGGTTGGCCGAGCGGGTGCGCCCGGTCACCTTGAGGCGCGAGCAACGGTTGCCGGTGCTATCGGCATTCGAGGACCTGCTGCCGGGGGCCGGGTTGCGGCGGGGTGCCACGGTGTCGATCGGTTCGACGGCAGGGGTCGGTGGAGCCACGTCACTGGCGCTGGCGCTGGTTGCTGAGGCCTCACGGGCGGGGTCATGGGTGGCAGCGGTGGGCATCCCGTCGCTAGGGCTCGTCGCTGCTGATGAGCTCGGTGTGGCCCTCGAGCGTCTTGTGCTGGTGACTGCACCCGAACGGGATGCCTGGGGTGGAGTGGTGGCGGCGCTGGTAGACGGGTTCGATCTCGTCATCCTCCATGCCGGTCGCGCCGGAGTGCGTCCAGGCGAAGCCAGGCGCCTCGTAGCGCGTGCGCGCGAACGAGGCACGGTGCTCTTGCAGCTCGGCGCCGTCTGGCCCGAGGGAGCCGACCTTCAGCTGGAGGTCACCCACGCTCGCTGGGAGGGGCTCGATGATGGTCACGGTCACCTGCGGGCGCGCAAGGTACGGGTGACCCGGAGCGGTCGAGGTGAGGCTGCCGAGCCACGCCGGGCGGACTTCTGGTTGCCAGGCACCGATGGTCGGGTGGAGCTCGTGATCGCGCCTGCCCGTCCGCTGCACGCGGTGGGCTGACCTCCTATGGCAGGTGTGCGCACGCTCGTGGTGCGCGTTGCTGACTGGCCGATCGTGGCGGCGGGAGTGCCGCTCGAGGAGGCGGCGGCCGTCTTCCACGCCAACCGGGTGACGGCATCCTCGCCCGCAGCGCGCGCACACGACGTTGCCCTGGGCCAACGGCGACGAGAGGCGCAGTCACGGTGTCCGTCGCTCATCGTGCTGGATCACGATCCTGCCCGTGACGCCCGGATCTTCGAGCCGATCGTCGGCGCGCTTGACGCTCTCACCCCGCGGATCGAGATCACCCGACCAGGTCAGGTGGCCTTCCCCACGCGGGGGCCGTCCCGCTTCTTCGGTGGCGACGACGTGCTCGTGGCTCGGGCCCGCTCCATCGTGAGTGAAGCGATGGAGGGGCGGGGAGCGGTGAGCGCGGGGATCGCCGACGGGGTCTTTGCTGCCGCGCTGGCCACCCATGCTGGGCCGCGCACGATGGTCGTCCCGACCGGTGCCACGCCGACCTTCCTTGCGCCGCTGCCGGCCCTCAGCCTGGAGCGTCCGGAGCTGGTCGAGGTACTCGGCCGCCTTGGGCTGCACACGCTTGGTCACCTAGCGGCTCTGCCTGAGCGCGACGTCTTGGCCCGCTTCGGTTGGGACGGCAGGGCCGCCTGGCGCCTTGCCAGCGGTCTCGACGAGCGCCCTCCAGCCTTGGGCGCGCCGCCGACCGATCTGACGGTCAGCGTTGAGCTCGACCCTCCTGCGGCCACGGTCGCCCCCGCTGCGTTCCTCGCGCGCGGCCTGGCTGAGGAGCTCTACGAACGGCTGTGGGCGCGGGGTTCGGCATGCACTCGAGTGGTGATCGGCGCGGAGACTGAGCACGGCGAGCATCGTGAGCGGGTGTGGCGAGCCGAGGGCACCCTCACCGCTGCGGCCATCGCAGATCGGCTGCGCTGGCAGCTTGACGGTTGGATCAGCGACTCAACTCGCCACCGACCCACAGCTGGCATCAGCCGGCTCTGGCTCACGCCGGATGAGATCGTGCCGGCGGGTGGCCGCCAGCTTGGCTTCTGGGGGAGTGACGCCGCCACCGTCGACCGGGCCAGCCGTGCCGTCGCTCGCGTCCAGGGCCTCCTCGGGGTGGGCTCGGTGTCGGTGCCCGAGTGGCGCGGGAGCCGTGATCCGGCCACGCAGATTGCGCTTGTAGAAGCAGAGGCCGTCGACCTCACCGCGGAGCGCCCCGGTGCTCACCGAGACCGCGTGGCCGGCCCTTGGCCGGGTCGACTGCCAGTACCGTCGCCGGCTTGGGTCCACGGCGAGCCCACTCCAGCCGACGTGCACGATGCGGCTGGAGAGTCGGTGTTGGTCAGTGGCCGCGGAGCCTTGTCAGCCCCACCCGCGCGGGTTTCGGTGGCGAGCAGTCCATGGGTCGATGTTCTCGCCTGGGCCGGACCGTGGCCACTGGAGGAGCGCTGGTGGGATGTCGCTCGCTGTCGCCGCCGAGCTCGCCTCCAGCTCGTGACGAGCGACGGCCAGGCACGCCTCCTCACCCTCGAGTCGGGCCGCTG
>JANOQG010000318.1:0-4588 GCA_031422255.1 Actinomycetes bacterium
CCTAGGTGCCGGCTACCGCACTACCGTCGCCCCCCAATGGGACTCCTCGCTTGGTGCATCGTCGGCCTTCTCGCGGGAGGTCTTGCCCGCCGAGCCGTGGGCACGCCCAAGCGGGGTTGCCTCGGCACGATCGCCATTGGCGTCATCGGCGCACTGCTCGCCGGTGCCGCCTCCCGCCTGGCCACCGGCGACGACATCAGCACGTTCGACAAGCTCGACCTCGGGTCCATCTTCGTGGCATTCATCGGTGCTTCCGCCCTGCTCCTCGTGCTGGAAGCGGCCTCCGGACGCCGCCAGCGCTGAGCCCTCGCCCCGTGGTCGATTGACCCGCCGGTCAAGTAGGTTGCCCCTATGTCTGACGTCGTGATCGTCGAAGCCGTCCGCAGCCCTGTTGGGAAGCGCAACGGCGGCCTCTCCACCATCCACCCCGCCGATCTGCTCGCGGCAGTGCAACGGGCCGTCGTCGAGCGTTCCGGAATCGACCCGGCGGAGATCGGCCAGGTCATCACCGGCTGCGTCAGCCAAGTCGGCGAGCAGGCGTTCAACATCGGGCGCACCGCATGGCTCACTGCTGGCCTGCCGCTCACGGTGGCCAACACCACGGTGGACACCCAGTGCGGTTCGTCGCAGCAGGCCACCAACCTCGGCACCGCTCTCGTCGCGGCTGGCGTGGTCGATGCTGCCGTCGCAGGCGGTGTCGAGGTCATGAGCCGGGTTCCGATCGGCTCGAGCGGTCGCAAGGACATCGGGCTCGGCATCCCGATCCCCCGCTCCTACTTCCCGCAGTACGAGATGACGTCGCAGTTTGAAGGCGCTGAGCGCATCGCCGAGAAGTGGGGAATCACCCGCGACGACACCGACCGCTTTGGCTTCCGCTCGCAGCAGAACGCTGCCGCCGCGTGGGCCGAGGACCGCTTCGGCACACAGATCGTGCCGGTCGAGGCACCCGACCTCGACGACGACGGCAAGCCCACTGGCTCCACGCACACAGTCAGCAGAGACGAAGGCCTCCGCGAGACCACCCTCGAGAAGCTCGCCACGCTCAAGGCCGTCGCCCGCGAGGACGGTGTGCACACCGCCGGGTCCTCCTCACAGATCTCCGACGGCGCCGCAGCGGTGCTGCTCATGTCAGCAGAGCGCGCCGACGCCCTAGGCCTCAAGCCGCGTGCTCGCGTGGTGGACACATGCCTCGTGGGCGTCGACCCCGTGCTGATGCTCACCGGACCCATCGACGCCACTCAGCGGCTGCTCGAGCGCACCGGCCTCTCAGCGAGCGACATCGACGTCGCCGAGATCAACGAAGCGTTCGCGTCGGTCGTGCTGGCATGGCAGAAGGAGCTCGGGTTCACCGACGCGCAGACGAACCCGAACGGTGGGGCGATCGCGCTGGGTCACCCGCTCGGCGGCACGGGCGCCGTCCTGCTCACCAAGGCGCTCCACGAGCTCGAGCGCACCGGCGGCCGCTTCGGCCTCGTCTCGATGTGCTGTGGCGGCGGTCTCGGCACCGGCACAATCATCGAGCGGCTGTAGCCGTTCCCTTCGCCGACACGGGTTGGCCTCCAAGCCCCAGATCGAGGGAGGCCCTCGTGCGTCGTCTAGTGGTGGTCGCGCTCGCGCTCGGCTCCTGCACGTTCCCCGGTCGTGACGCGCCGCCATCGCTGCCGGCCGGAACCGGCACCGTGGTGCGGCCGGTCGACGGAGACACGGTTGTCGTGTCCGTCGGTGGCGTGGAGGAGCCGGTTCGCCTCATCGGCATCGACACCCCCGAGTCGGTAGCACCCGATCGTCCGATCGAGTGCTACGGGCCTGAAGCCAAGGAGCGCGCCGCAGAGCTCCTGCCGGCGGGCACGCTGGTGCGCCTCGAGCGTGATGTCGAGGCCAGGGACAAGTACGACCGTCTGCTCGCCTACGTCTACCGAGCGGAGGACGACCTGTTCATCAATCTCGTGCTCGTGCAGGAGGGCTACGCCGAATCCTTCGCCTATCCCCCGAACACTGCCCACCAGGCGTCGTTCGATCGCGCCGAAGCCGAGGCCAAGGCTGCGAACCGTGGGTTGTGGCCACGGTGTGGCGGCACCGACACCCCGATCGGCCGGTAGCGTCACCCCCGTGACGACACTCGCCGAGCGGCTGGGCCACGGGCCCGACGACCGCCTGCTGATCATCAACTGCGACGACCTCGGGTCCTGTCACGCAGCCAACGTGGGTGTCTACGCCGCCCTACGCGACGGCGTCGCCACCAGCGCCACCCTCATGGTGCCGTGCCCATGGGCCCGCGACGCTGCGGCGGGCTATCGCGGCGAGGACGTCGGCGTGCACCTGACGCTCAACGCCGAGCACGACCGCTACCGATGGGGTCCGATCACCCACGCTCCCTCCCTGCTCGATGGCGACGGCGGCTTCCCGCGCACGGTCACGGATGTGTGGGATCACGCCGACATGGATGAGGTGCGCCGAGAGCTTCGGGCCCAAGTGGAGCGTGCAATCCTCTGGGGCTTCGACATCAGCCATCTCGACAGCCACATGGGCACGCTGCAACTGCGCCCTGAGTTCTTCGACGTGTACCTCGAGCTCGCCATCGCGTTCGGGTTGCCACTGCGCCTGTCAGGCGCGTCCAGCGAACGAGCCATCGGGTTCCCGTTTCGCCGCTTGGCGGCGGAGGAGGGCGTCGTGTTCCCCGACCACTTCATCAACGTGCGCGGCGTGGGGTCTCGGCACACGATCGAAGGCATCATCAGCACTCTGCGCCCTGGTGTCACCGAGGTGTACGTCCACCCTGCCGCGGATGCGGCGGAGCTCCGGGCGTTCGCCGGCGACTGGGAAGCGCGCGTCGACGACCTTGCGCTGGTCACCACCGACGCAGGGCTGCGAGCGGCGATCGACCAGGCCGGGGTCCACCGCATCGGATACCGACCGCTGCGCGACCTCCAGCGCAGCGCCTGATCATGCGCTTCACCGCGGCCCCGGCCGCTGTTCTCCTGCTGCTCGCGGCCTGCGGCGATGCCTCACCGAGCTCGCCCACCGCCGCCGACATCGACGCCATCGACGTCACGCCGGCACACACCATCACGGTCGATGACGACGGATTCGTCCCGACCAGCCTGGAGGTGGAGGCGGGCCAGGTCGTGCTGCTCGTCAACGCTGGGGACGAGCCGCACTCGTTCACGGCAGTCGATCGGTTCAACACGGGTCAGCTCGAGCCGGGCAACGACACCACGCTTGTGCTCACCGAGGTGGGCGCAATCAGCTTCTACGACCTCACCGACCCGTCCCACGAGGGCACGCTCACCGTCACGGCGGCTCCCGCTGGTCGGTAGGTCCGCAGGTCGCTAGGTCCGCAGGTCAGTAGGTGGTCTGAGCGGCGAGTGATGCCAGCACCGCCGCGTACTCGGCGCTCTGGGTGAGTGGGATCACGGCCATCACCTTGCCCATTGGCCCGACGACCTTCACCCGGCCTTGCATGAACGCCTCATTGGCATCCACTTGTCCGGTGGCGATCTCAAGGGCAACTGCGTAGGAGTGGGTAAGGGTGACTTCTGCGTTGGGGTCATCACCGAGCTGCAGCGCAACCAGGAGGCCGTCGGCCACCGTCTGGTGATAGCGCACCTCACCGTGGGGCGACCCGGTGACGACGAACTGCAGCCGAGCAGAGACGCCGGGCCGGCTGGGTAGTGCCTGGGCCAGTTCCTTCTGCAGGTCGAGCCACTCCTGGCTCAAGTAGGTCGGCACGGGACGGAGGCTAGGAGACGCTGGCTTCGGCCCGCAGCCCGGCGAACAAGTCGTCCTCCGGGGTGGGCGCGTCCACGAGGCTGCTCGCACGGATGTAGTCGTCGTAGGGGTGGATCGACGACGCCACCTCCCTGGGCAGCCCGAACCAGAACGGTGAGGCAGGATCGATCTGCGTCGCATGGGCGAGCAGCGCGTTGAAGCGCACCTCTCCGTACCCCTCGATATCGATCGAGGACGTGATCCGATGGTCCTGCCACGGCCGATCGAACCACTCCGGGCTGTAAGGAGATTCGAGCCCGAGCTCCAGGTACTTCGCGTGGGTGAGCTCGATCCGCTTCTTCGACCAGACCGAGTAGTACACCTTCGCCACCTGCCACACCTCGCCAGCGTCCGTCTCCCAGGTGGGGTCGGCGGAACGGTCGATGGCGGGCTGCGTGATCTCGTGCACCCGAAGGTGGTCTGGGTGGGGATAGCCCTGCTGCTCGTCGGGGTAGGTGACCACGACCTGTGGGCGCGTGCGCCGAATGATCGCGGCCAGGCGATCGACGGCCTCCTCCAGAGGGGCCTTCGCGAAGCAGTCGGGATTGGCGTTGGCCTCGCTGTCCGCCATGCCCGAGTCGCGGTAGCCGAGCATGACCACCTCGCGGTAGCCGATGATCGCGGCGGCAGCGTCGAGCTCAGCTCGCCGCACCGCTCCGATGTCGGCCTTCACCTCGTCCTTGTCCATCGCCGGGTTGAGAATGTCGCCCTCCTCGCCGCCGGTGCAGCACACAAGGACAGTGCGCACCCCGTCGTTGTCATAATTAGCTACGGTGCCGGCTCCCATTGTCGAAACATAGTCGGGATGGGCGTGCACCGA
>JANOQG010000319.1:0-2290 GCA_031422255.1 Actinomycetes bacterium
GTCGGGCCCGAATGCGTCGGCGTGATCGACATCACCCGGTCGGCCACCGACAACCTGAAGGCCGTGGCCAAGGCCAAGGGCGAGAGCGTGCGCGACGTCGCCGCGGTGATCCTCGACCGCCCGCGCCATGAGGAGCTCATCGCCGAGGTGCGGGCCGCCGGCGCTCGCATTCGCCTCATCCCCGACGGCGATGTCGCCGGTGCGATCTCCACGGCGTGGGCCGACTCGGGAGCCGACATTCTCCTGGGCATCGGCGGCACACCGGAAGGTGTCATCACCGCGGCTGCCCTGAAGTGCATGGGCGGAGAGCAGCAGGGGCGCCTCTGGCCCCGCAACGACGAGGAGCGGGCCGCTGCCATCGCCAAGGGCTACGACCTCTCCAAGGTCCTCACCACCGACGATCTCGTGGCCGGCGACAACTGCTTCTTCTCCGCCACCGGCATCACCGACGGTGAGCTTCTCAAGGGCGTGCACTACGACAACCGCGGCGCCACCACCCAGAGCCTCGTGATGCGCAGCAAGTCAGGCACCGTCCGCCAGGTCAATGCCCGCCACCGCATCTCCAAGCTCAAGGACTACGCGTCCATCGACTTCGAGTAGTCGGCTCGGCTCGGCTCGGCGCGGCGCGGGCCAGGGCAAGGGCGCGGCGAGGCGGAGCAATGCGGTCGGTGCCGCCACGCCTCAGACACCCTCGTCCGACCTTCGGGGCACCAACCGTCGCCACCCGACGGCGCATGCCCCCAACCTCCGCGACCACCGACCTTCGGGGCACCCAGCGTCGCCACCCGACGGCGCATGCCCCCAACCTCCGCGACGTGGGTCAGGGCAAGGGCGCGGCGAGGCAAAGCAATGCGGTCGGTGTCGCCACGCCTAGTCACGGTCGCCCGGCGCCGGCCCCGCCGAGACACTGTGCGACACCAGGTGCCCCACCCGGGCGCCCGTGTCACAGGCTGACGCGCCACCACGGGGTCTGTGCGTCCGTCCGCACACGACACGGCGTAGTGCACAGACCCACGACGGACAGACCGCCGTCGACGTAGGGGCGGTGCACTGGGGTGCAACGCGTGCGTTCCCTCGCACAACCCTGGTGGCGAGCCGGTCGGGGTCGGACAACCGACACCCGACGTAGCGGCACCGACCACAACGCCCCGCCTCGCCGCACCCTCGACCTTCACCCTCCACCGCGCGCGAGATCAGGATCCAGTGATGACGGCTCGGCGCAGCTCCAGGACATCCGACCCAAGGCGAACGGACCGCCGTCGGACAACCGACACCAGGCGTGGCGGCACCGACCACAACACTCCGCCTCGCCGCGCCATCGACCTTCACCCCCCAACCGCGAACGGGATCAGGAGCCGGTGATGACGGCTTGGCGCTGCTCCACCTCGTGTGGCGCGGTGGCCACGGCTTGGAGGGCCGGTAGGGGGAGCCACGGGCCACCGTCGACTCGGTACTCAGGGACGAGATCGATGGTGGCCACGATCGTGAAGGCGCCATCGCGCTGATGAGCGTGCTGGACGGTGGACTCGGCGGGGTAGGCCCGGCCCAGATCGCCGGCCTCGGCCACGCCATCGCCGAAGTCCCAGGTGATGGTTCCGGAGGACATCCGCACGTCGATGGTCAGGCCGAACGCGGCAATGGGCGGAGCCGTCACGACCCCCGAGAACCCCTCGATCCAGAACCACGAGCGCAACCCGACCAGGCCCCGAGCCGCCGGGTTCACCCCGATGTGGACATCAGGTACGAGCACGTCCTCGACGTACCGCTGCGCCTCGGCTGCCGCGAGGGCATCGAGGTCGATGATGTCCGCCGGCGTGATCCAGATGGCCCGCACGATCGTGCCATCGCAGAGGAGCAGCGCGAACCGCGCCTCAGGGCTGGGCTGTGGTCCCGCCGAGGTGCCGTAGGGAACGTCCGAGAGCTCCGGTGCGAACACGAGGGTCCAGCGACACCCGGCGCGAGGACCCGACGACCCGCCGCCCGACACCGATCCAACGGTGTAGGAGCCCCCACTGCGGACAATCGTGACCCGCACAGCATCCTCAATCGTCCCGACGTCCGAGCCGGTCTCGTCGTTGTAGTCACCCTCCTCGGCAGCGGCCCCGGGTGAAACCACCATCGTGACGAGGAGAGCAGCGATGACGCATAGAACTCGCTTCATGTCGTTACCTTCTGGATGAAGGTGACGCGCCAGGACCCCTCGACCAACTCGATCTTGAAGTTGACAACGAGCCGCTCATCGGGGTCTGGCTCGATCGGCACTTTCGAATTGGCGTCGATAAGGACCTGA
>JANOQG010000320.1:0-14895 GCA_031422255.1 Actinomycetes bacterium
AGCACGGACGCTCTCGGGGCGCCGTCGCTGTAGATGTGCACCCGAATCGGGCTTGGGGTGTCGGGATCGATCGCCCACCCAACGACGCGGATCTCCCCGAGGGCGCCGGAGATGCTCGTGATCGCACCGAAGGGCCTCCCGGACAAGCACGGGCGGTTGTGGTTGCGGGTGGCATCGTCGACCCGGATGGCCGTGCCGCAGGTGGCATCCGTCTGCCAGGGTGCGATGCACGTCACGACTCGGCACACGATGGGGCCGAGGCAGGCCACGTTCTGGTTGCACTGGCCGTAGCGGAACCCGGTGCACCCGGCCTTGCGATTCCCGCAGGAACCTCGGGCGCAGCCGCAGGCGGTGCCCGAGCAAGACCCTGAGCAGATGCCACCAGGCCCACATCCGCAGGATCCGCATTGCGCGTTGCAGTCGATGTAGTAGCGCGCGTTTCCACCGCAGTAGCTCGAGCCGTCGACCTTCCACCACCCACCCGTGAGCGTGCCGGGGGGACACGAGTTCTGACCGCTGATCGTGCAGCAGAACTCCGTGTAGCCGTCGCAGCAGAGCGATCCGCAGGCGCAGGCGGAGCCGCTGCAGGAGCAGATCGCCGCGTGTGCGGTGCCCGGCCGGAGGGCGAATTGGACGGGAGTGGTCACCAGCGCGCTGCCAACCACGGCAGTCCCTGCAAGGAAGCCTCGACGGCCGACGCGTCGACCCAGCGCCACCGAGGCCCTTTCGGCAATGCGACGGCTCATTGGGGGGGCAGTCGACGAGAACGCAGCATTGTGGGGTCGACACTACGCGCAGGGAGCGGGTCGCTCGCGGTCGGGGTTCGTCGGCACCTGGCGGCACTCCCTATCCTCATGCTCGTGACCGACCCAGTGAGCCCGGATGCATGGAAGGTGCTCGCCACCAAGGACCTCAAGGGCGCCGACCCGGACACACTTGCTTGGGAGACACCCGAGGGCATCGTCGTCCGCCCTCTCTACACCGCGGCCGACTTGGACGACGTCGACCACACCGACTCGCTGCCCGGCCTGAGCCCGTTTGTGCGCGGCGTGCGAGCCACGATGTACACCGGCCGCCCCTGGACGATACGGCAGTACGCCGGATTCTCGACTGCCGAGGAGTCGAACGCGTTCTACCGTCGCAACCTGGCATCTGGCCAGCAAGGCGTGTCGGTGGCCTTCGACCTCGCCACCCATCGCGGGTATGACTCCGACCACCCGCGAGTGGTCGGCGACGTCGGCAAGGCGGGAGTGGCCATCGACTCCGTCGAGGACATGAAGATCCTGTTCGACGGCATCCCCCTCGAGAAGATGTCCGTCTCGATGACGATGAACGGAGCCGTGCTCCCCGTGCTGGCCTGCTTCATCGTGGCGGGCGAGGAGCAAGGCGTTGCCCAGGACCAGCTGAGCGGCACCATCCAGAACGACATCCTCAAAGAGTTCATGGTCCGCAACACCTACATCTACCCACCCGAGCCGAGCATGCGGATCGTGGCCGACATCATCAGCCATACGGCCGAGCACATGCCCCGCTACAACTCGATCTCGATCTCCGGCTATCACATGCAAGAGGCCGGAGCCACCGCCGACCTCGAGCTGGCGTTCACGATCGCTGACGGCCTGGAGTACGCCCGATTCGCCACGGAGCGCGGCCTCGACATCGACGTCTTTGCCCCCCGCCTCTCGTTCTTCTTCGCCATCGGCATGAACTTCTTCATGGAGGTGGCCAAGCTCCGCGCCGCTCGCCTGTTGTGGGATCGGGTGATGGGCAGCTTCAACCCACAGAACCCTCAGTCGCGCATGTTGCGGACCCACTGCCAAACCAGCGGCGTGTCGCTTACGGAGCAGGACCCGTACAACAACATCGTGCGCACCACGGTCGAGGCAATGGCAGCGGTCTTCGGGGGCACGCAAAGCCTCCACACCAACTCCTTCGATGAAGCGCTCGGCCTGCCCACAGAGTTCAGCTCCCGCATCGCACGGAACACCCAGCTGGTCATCCAGGAGGAGACCGGCATTCCCAGAGTCGTCGACCCGCTCGGAGGCAGCTACTACGTCGAGGCCCTCACCCAGGCCCTCGCCGACCGCGCCTGGGCCATCGTCGAGGAGGTCGAGGCCCTCGGCGGCATGACCAAGGCCGTGGCCTCAGGGATGCCAAAGCTCCGCATCGAGGAGGCCGCCGCTCGCCGCCAAGCCCGCATCGATCGGGGCGAGGAGGTCATCGTCGGTGTCAACAAGTATCAGCCCGCCGAACCCGCAATGGTCGACGTGCTGGATATCGACAACACGAAGGTGCGAGAGCAGCAGATCGCTCGCCTCGAGCACGTTCGTGCGAGTCGAGACACCGCTGCGTGCGACGACGCCCTCCGAAGGGTTCGCGAGGGGGCGAACAGCGACGACAACCTGCTGGCGTTGTGCATCGACGCCGCACGGGCGCGTGCGACCGTCGGGGAGATGAGCGACGCCATGGAGGCAGTGTTCGGCCGCCACAAGGCAGAGATCCGTAGCATCAGCGGGGTGTACGGCTCGGCGTTCGACGGTGACGAAGACTTTGCGGCGATCGTTGCCGACGTCCGAGCGTTCGCGGAGCACGAGGGGCGCCGCCCGAGGTTGCTGATGGCCAAGATGGGTCAGGACGGGCACGACCGGGGCGCCAAGGTGGTAGGCACCGCGTTCGCCGACATCGGGTTCGACGTCGACTTCGGGCCTTTGTTCGAAACGCCCGAGGAAGTTGCGCGAGCGGCGGTCGAGAACGACGTGCACGTGGTCGGGGTTTCCAGCCAAGCAGCCGGACACAAGACGCTCGTTCCCCAGCTCATCGCCGAGCTCGAGCGTGCGGGAGGCGCGGACATCCTCGTCGTGTGCGGAGGGGTCATCCCACCGCAGGACTACGACGAGCTCCGCGACGCCGGCGTGGTGGCGATCTTCGGACCTGGCTCGAACATCCCCTACGCGGCGGCCACCGTGCTCCGCCTGCTCCGCGAGCGCTCCGATCGCGCCTGACGGCACCCCTGGCGCGGCGCCGTCTGCGGACGAGCTAGTCGCGGGCGTAGCTCGCGGCGATCGACGCGCGCTTGCGCAAGCCATCACACTCGTCGAGTCGACGCTGCCCGACCACCGGAGTCGCGCTGCCACCCTCATCGATGCACTGCTTCCCCGGACGGGACACGCGATGCGGGTCGGGATCTCTGGAGTCCCCGGGGTCGGCAAGTCCACGCTCATCGAGGCCCTCGGTCAGCACGCGATCGAGCATGGCCATCGAGTCGCCGTCCTCGCCGTCGACCCCTCCAGCAGCATCTCGGGAGGATCGGTGCTCGGGGACAAGACCCGGATGTCGGAGCTGGGCCGCCACCCCGATGCATTCATTCGGCCCTCACCCACGTCGGGATCACTTGGCGGCGTCGCCCGACGCACCCGCGAGGCACTGCTGCTGTGCGAGGCCGCCGGTTTCGACGTGGTGCTGGTCGAGACGGTTGGCGTGGGCCAGTCGGAGGTGGCGGTCGCCGACCTCGTTGACCTGTTCGTACTCGTCGCATCACCAGCCGGCGGCGACGAGCTCCAGGGAATCAAGCGCGGGATCATGGAGCTGGCCGACCTCATCGTGGTCAACAAGGCCGACGGCGATCTCGTCGACGCCGCTCAACGTGCCATGGGCGACCTTCGCCACGGCGTGCACCTGCTGCGCCCCAAGCGACCGGGTTGGGAGGTGTCGGTGCGTGCCTGCTCGGCGCTCACCGGCACGGGCGTCCCGGAGCTCTGGGTCGACATCGAAGCCGCCCACCAACGGCTCCATGGCGAAGCGCTGGAGCACCTGCGCTCCCAACAAGGCCTGGCCTGGATGTGGAGTGAGGTCACCGACACGTTGCTCGATCGAATGCGGGACCATCCTCAGGTTCGGGCTCAGGTCGCTGGCCTCGAGGAGTCCGTGGCGGGCGGGCGGATCACCCCCACGACCGCTGCTCACGAGCTCCTGGAGACCTTCCTCGGCACTGACGTCGTCGACTAGTCGGCTGTCGGGCCTGGCCCATACACATAGTGAGACGGCTCCACCCCGAGCTCGAGCTCGATCCGTCGCACTCGCTCCAGCGTGCGCTGCGACACGATCCGATGCGACGCGATGAGGTCGGCGATCACGCCTAAGGCAAACGCCTGAGCACTGGCCACCAGGAGGACACCTCCCACCACGATCGATTGGAGGTGACCGCCGGTGTCCCCGTTCACGGTCCAGTCCCACACGAACGGCGACCAGGCCCCCAGGCTCAGCAGCAACAACACGATGGCCAGGCCTGTGAAGACCTTCAGTGGCTCGTAGCCGGTGTAGATCCTGAAGATCGCTACGAAGTTGCGCCGGACGTAGCCCCACATCGACCCGAAGAGACGCGACTCCCGGAGCTGCGGGTTCGTGCCGACCACTACGTGATCGACGGCGATGAGGCTCTTCCCGGCCTGGATCAGGGACTCGAGGGTGTACGTGAACCTGGAAACGACCGTGAGGCCGATGGCGGCCTCTCGGTTGTAGGCGCGGAACCCAGAGGTGGCATCCGGCACCTCCGTGTCAGATGCCTGTCGCACGACCCAGCTCCCGACGCGCTGCAGGCGCTTCTTGACTACCGAGAAGTGCTCGATGCCCATGACGTTGCGATCGCCGATCACCATGTCCGCCCCACCACGCAGGATCGGTTCCACGAGCTTTGGGATGTCCGCAGCGGAGTACTGGTTGTCGGCGTCGGTGTTGACGATGACGTCAGCGCCCAGCTTGAGGCACGCGTCGAGCCCGGCCTGGAACGCGTACGCGAGGCCCTTGTTGTTGGTGAGCTTGACGACATGGTCGACCCCAAGCTCCTTGGCCACCTCGATCGTCCGGTCGCTCGACCCGTCGTCGATGATCAGCCACTCGACCACGTCGAAGCCCGGCACCGACCGGGGAAGGGCGGGGAGCGACACGGGCAACTGCTCCTCTTCGTTGAGGCAAGGCATCTGGATGATCAGCTTCACGATTGGTCCTCCGAGGGGGCCTCGCGCCGGATGCGACGAACGATTGCGCTCGACCAGCGGGCGACCGCGAAGCGCAGCGCGCCCCACGGCGTCGATTGACGGGCAATGCGGCGATGGAGCTCGGCGACCTCATCGTCGCGAGCGCGGGAGAGGGCCTCGTGGCGGACGCGCAGCTCGTGGAACCTGGAGCGGCAGAGGGCGGCCTCCAGGGCAAGGGCGACAGTTGGCGCAAGCGCTCCGGCGCCATGAACGATCGGCTCGGCGTCCAGTCGGGCGACGACCGAGGTGAGCACCTCGTCGAGCGCAAACCCCGCCGATTGCGACGCTGCGACGGCGACGACGGCAGAGTCGACCCGGCCGCACCACATGACGCAGCGAGCAACGGTGGTGGCGAGGTCGACCCGGTGGGGCCCAAGCTCTCCAAGGCCACCATCGACCAGCGCGCTGCTGGGCAGGACATAGGCAGCGGGGACCACAAACCCCGTTGGGACAACGCCCAGCATCTCGAATCGAGCGATCTCGAACGCGGGCCCGTCCAAGGATCCGTCGGCGCACCCGAGCGTCACAACCGAGCCAGGGGCCTCCTCCCCCAGCCGACGCACTTCGCCCACGTAGTGCGGTGCGAGCACGGTGCCGGGACTGAGCACCACGACGCGCGCAGCTCCGACCAGGCGCAACGAGGGCAACAGGCCCCCGTCGCTCCAAGGCACGACAGGCGCTCCCGTGCGCTCCTCGACTCCCGCTGCGGATGCATCGGCCAGCACGATGAAGTCGCCATCCGCTTGGAGTCGGAGGCTCTCGAGGAGCGCCTCGTCGCCAGCTGCAGCTGCATCGAGCACCACGGCGAGGAAGGGCGCCGACGGCCGGGCCAGGCGCTCCGGGGCGACCTCCGACGAGCCAAGGCGATAGCGCCGGACGAACTGGTAGGTGTGCCCGTGCTCGTCGCTGCGGCGCCGGATCCCTGCAAGGGCCTCGTGGAGAGGCGCCCCACGCCGGAGGTGCGGCGCCTCGGGAAGCGTGTACTGCTCGGTCAGCACGGCATGCACGTCCTCCTCGTCGACCGGCTCCCAACCGGCGTCCACGAGGAGGCTCACTGCGCGACGAGCGTCGAAGAACTGGACGTGCGTGCTGTCGAGGAGGCCGATCGGGAGCATCTCCCAGCGGCCCAGCAGCAGCTTGGCGGCCACATCAACATGCGTCACGTTCGGAAGGCTGACCACGAGCTCGGCACCCGGGTGACCCTCTGCCACCATGACCAGCCCTGCCACACAGGCCGCAGGATCGACGAGATGTTCCAGGACGTCGAGCGTGAGGACCGCGGCCAACGGGCGACCGTTGAGCGCGGCGGTCAATTGCTCGGCAAGCTCGGCGGCGGGCGCTTGAAGATCGACTTCTCCCACCTCGAAGCCGCGCTGCTCGACGTTGGCCAGGGCCTCAGGGTCGATGTCGAGGCCGACATAGGTGAGTCCGAGATCGCGAAGTGGCTCCGCTACATGGCCGTAGCCGCAGCCCAGATCGAGCACGACGCCATCACGGTCGGCGCGCTGGACCAGGCGAACTGCGCTGCCCGACGAGCCGGCTTCGTCGTACGCGGCCTCATACTTCGCTCGCTCAATCACTCCGGGCCGCTTCCGGATCGCACAGGAAGTCGTAGATGCCCCCCAGGGCGTCTGGCCAGCTCGAATGACGCGCCTGGATGTCCGCAATGCCCTGCGCAGAGAGCCGGGAACGCAGGTCGACGTCTGCGACGAGGCGGCCGATGCCTTCGGCCAGTCCGTCCACCGTGCGCGGGGTGCGCACGCAGTTCTCCTCGTGGCGCAAGAGCCAGTCTCCGGCCGGGTTGTCGAAGGCAACAACCGGAGTGCCACAGGCGAGGAGCTCCAGGGGAAGGTAGGACGGATGCTCAGACAGCGTGAGGGCGATTCCGATGTCGCAGGTGCGGTACAGCGCACCTGTGTCGCGGTAGTCGAGCAGGCCCCGGTGCTCGATGCCCCGCCCGAGATCCTCCGGACGGGCCCAGGAGCCGGCCGTCACGATCTCGACGTCCTGCCCGAACCGTCGCTTCACAAGGTCGAGGGCTGGCCCCGCAAGCTCCCAGCAGTTCCGCCAGTGTCCTGGCCTCGCGTACAGGAATACGCGCGTGGGTCCGTCGTGGTCGTGAGCGCGTCGACCGACCGAGTGGAACACGTCCGTCTGCACCGCCGGCATGAACGCGTGGCCGGTTCCGCTATACCGCTCGATGTAGATGTCTCGGAGCCGTTCGGTGTTGCAGAGCCCGTAGAGGCCCAGCCGGTAGGTCTCTTCGGTGAGCGCATACAACGAGCCAGCCGGGTAGAACATCGGCTCAAAATCCTGGATGAGGTACATCCGCCGAGCGGTGCGGGTGAAGTGGGCCACGGAGTACGCCGTCACCCACAACGTGGCGATGGACACGTCCGCGGCGGGGACCGACGCCTCCATCGACTCGACCGACCCGTCGTAGAACGCCAACGGCGATCCGGCCAGCCCGGGGAAGGCCGCAGCGAGGGCAGACGAGAAGAACGGCTCGTTCTCCGCGGCCATCAGCACGAATCGATTGACGACTCCATGGTCGGCGGCGAGCTGGTCGGCGATCCGGAAGGCCGTGTTCACACCGCCGTAGAACGGGCTGTCGAGATCGGGGAGAAACCAGTTGATGGTGCGCACCGGCTGTCGTCCCAGGACCGCCGCATGCCCCGCCTCGACCGACGGCCGCAACGTGGAGTCGGAGCGGCAGATCGAGGCGAGCCAGTCCGTCTCCTCGTCATTCGTGGTCTGTCGAAAGACGCCGTAGGGCCGACCAACCTGAGCCGCAGCGCGTGCCATCGCAGGTGTCTCGGTGCCGGGCCGGAGGCTCGGCCTCGTGGTCGCCAGCGAGAGGTTGGGCGAGTAGTAGCGATCACCGGCAACGAGGTGCTTCTGATACCGCCAGAGGCTCGCGAAGAAGTCGGCTGGCGGGACATCTGACCCCCGCGTCGCGGACTCGAGGTGCCGCACCTCGACGTGTGGGAGCACGATGTTGCGAAGGCCACGAAAGATCGTGTCGAGCCCCAGCACGACATCGCTACCGCACAAGATGAAGCGCTCGTCGAACCCACCGATTGCCTCGAACAGCTCGCGGCGGATCCCCACGCACGCTGCGGTGACCGACAGTGCATCTCGGTACCAGCGGGTTGACCCGACGAGCGAGTCTTCACCGGGAGCCATTCCCTGGAACAGGTGACCGGCGAAGCCCTCAAGTCCGAGGACGACGCCACCATGTTGGATCTTGCCGTCAGCGTCCAGCAGCTGCAGACCGACGAGCCCGATGTCGGGCTGCTCGACCCACCCGGCGACCTCGCGCAACCACTGTGGATCGACCGCGACCGTGTCGTCGTTCAGGAACACAAGAACGTCTGCGGTGCTGGCTGCTGCCACCACGTTGTTGACGCGCGAGTAGTTGAACGGTTCGTCCCACCACTCGACACGGAGATCGAGACCCAGGACGTCGGCCTGGTTTCGGTACCAGGCCTCGTGCTCAGGCGTGCGGTCGCCGTTGTCCACGATCCGAACCACCAGCTCCGGGTAGTCGGTCGCTGCGAGGGACCCCAGGGCCGCGCTCATCAAGGCTTGGTTGTGGCGGGTGGGGATGACGATGTCCACCGTGGGCCAGACAGACGGCAACCAGCGGACGCGGACCCCACCTTCGGGAGTTGCCTCGACCGCCACCTGCGACGGATCGTGCCCTCGACGAGCGAGGTGTGCGGCCACCAGCTCCGCTCCCCCCACCACCACCTCCTGGCGCTGCCCCACGTGCAGCAGCACACTGGGCACCCGGCACACCTGGTCATCCGCAAGGTCGAGGCCGAGCAAGAGGTCCCACCACATCGCGTCGGTGGTGGTCGCCTCGGGCGCCGGCGGCAGGCCGTCCAGCGCGCGACGCCGCACAGCGAAGGAGCGGCCGAGATAGTTTGCCGAGAGCAGCATGTCTGGCGACCACGATGGTCGGAACCTTGGGGCGTGCACAGAGCCGTCGGCGGCAAGCAGGTCGTCATCTACGTGCACGACCGTGGCGGTGGGCCGCTCCCACACGGCGTCGGCCACGGCGAACACGAGGTTTGGCTCACACAGATCACCGGCCACCAGGGCCATCACAAACGCATCGGGTGCACCATCACGGAGCTCGGCCCGCAAGCCGGCCGCGTCGACATCCGAGCCGCCGACCGCCACCCGCTGATCGTCTGTGGGAGCGGCCGCGCCGCCTACGACCCGTGCCGTCCACCGATGATCCGTCTGGACTTGGAGTGAGCGAATCGTCTTGGCCAGGGGTTTCTCCTCACCCGGACCGGCGATGATGAGCAGTTCGACGGAGACCTCGAGCGCTCGACTCGGGTTGGCGATGACGTCGCGCTGAGCGGCCAGCACGTCGGGAGGGGCTCGGTGGTCCGCCAACCAACCCCCGTACGATCCGACTCCACGCGGGCGTCCCGCGGTGAGGGACTGACGCAGGTCTGCGAGGTGCAGCCGGAGATCACGGCCAGCGCGCACGCCGACCCGAGCGACGTCCCAACGGGTAGTGCCCCGCGGGAGGAAGCGCTCGGCGGCCGCTCGGAGCTGATCAGTGTCCATCGTCGTCAGGGGTCTCGATCGCGAGGGGCTCGGAGGCAGGGTGCTCCCACTGGCCCAACAGGTCCACCTTGCCGTTCACCGTCCGATCTCCTGGTTGCACGCGCAGCGTCACGAGCCGGTCAGCGAAGTCGAGCCTGACGAGGCCATGGGCATCATGGATCGCCAGGCTTATCAGGTACTCCCCGGGCGCCAGGGAGAGCTGAGGGATGACGTAGTCGATGTGGCCGTGTCCGGACACCACGATCCCCGGTTCGAGCTCCGCGGTGCGCACCGCTGGGTTCGCCATGTGGACCCCCGACATGTCCTCCACGGCAAAGGAGAAGATGGGCTGCGCGACCGGGAGATGGGCGGCAAACGTGATCCGGAGCGTCGTGGGCATGCCGCTGGTCGCAACCGTGACGGGTGCGCCATCACGATCGACCAGGTTGGCCCGCTCGATCGTGATGGGCTTGTGGCCGCCCGTGTGATCCAGCTGCGGGACGATGCCCGCTTGGTCTGCGGCCTCCCCGGCCTCGATACGGTCGATCTCGGCCTGATTGACCTTCTCGACGTACGACCGGACGACCTCAGGAGCGGGGCCGGCCTCCTGCAGCTCGCCGTGGTCGAGCCACGCGACCTCGTCGCAGAGCGTTTGCATGAGGCCCAGGCTGTGCGACACAACGACGATGGTCACCCCCTGCTGTCGGATCTTGTAGAGGTGGTCGAAGCAGCGGCGCTGAAAGTCCTCGTCGCCAACAGCGATGACTTCGTCGATGATCAGGATCTCCGGATCGACGTGCACGGCCACCGAGAACCCGAGCCGCACGTACATGCCGCTCGAGTACACCTTCACCGGGCTGTCGATGAACTCGCCCAACCCCGAGAAGTCGATGATCGAGTCGATCCGGCTGTCGATGTCACGTCGAGACAGCCCAAGGATGGCGCCGTTGAGGTAGGCGTTCTCCCGGCCCGAGAGCTCAGGGTGGAAGCCCGCTCCGAGCTCCAGCAGGGCGGAGACCCGGCCATGGATGGAGATGGAGCCCTCGTTGGGCCGGTGGATGCCCGCCATGACACGAAGGAGCGTGGACTTGCCAGATCCGTTGTGGCCGATGAGCCCGTAGGTGCAACCTCGGGGGACGGACAGGCTGACGTCGCGGACGGCCCAGAACTCCTCGTAGCGGCTCATCGAGCGACGGGTGACCAGCTCCTTGAGGCTCGACGATCGCTCCTTGTAGAGCCGAAAGCGCTTTGAGACGCCGTCGACGACGATGGCGGGCGATTCGCTCACAGCTCCTCCACCACGTCACGCGATGTGCGCTCGAAGATGGCCCACCCGCCGACCAGGCTGACGGCCGATACCACCACGAGGTAGATCATCGTGCCCAGGTCGGGAAGCTCGAGGAAGTAGAAGATGCTCCGCGATGCCTCCACGAACTGGGTCAGGGGGTTCCAGCGCACCAGCAGCTCAGCCGGGAACGGACCGACCCGAGCGGGCACGTAGTCGAGGGTGTAGATGATCGGCGTTGCATAGAAGAGCAGTTGCAGTGCAACACCGACGAGGTACCCGACATCTCGCAGGTAGACGTTGCCGACGCTCAGGACCAAGCCGAGCCCGAGCGCGAAGGCGAAGAGCAGGATGAGCACGACGGGATACGCGAGGAAGACAAGGGACGCGTTGCCGACGACCACCATGATGATCATGAGGATGCCGGTCTCGATGGCCGCTTGATTGAGGGCGGTCAGCGCGTTGGCGATCGGGGGGCAGGCCGCCGGGAAGTACACCTTCTTGAGCAGCGGGCCCGCACCAACCAGCGCGGACATCGACCCGACCACGATGGCGTTGAAGAAGTTCCACGAGACCAGCGCCGTGAACAGAAACAGCGCGAAGGACTCCAGCTCGCCGTTGCCGCCGATGGGCGGCGGGATCCGGATGAAGGTGCCGAACACAACCGTGTAGATGACCAACGTCAGCGCCGGGTTGAGCAAGGACCAGAGCCACCCCAGGACGCTGCGCTTGTACTTCGCCTTGAGTTCACGCTGCGCCAGGTTGCCGATGAGGCGGCGGTAGCTCCAGAGCTCGGTGACCGGGGACAAGAGACCTCTCAGGGAGCGCAGCACAGCATCACGTCGGGAACCACGCGTGCGTCGACAGGGAACGGGACGAGCCGAAACCTCGTGGGGTCAGCGGCGACGGCAGGGAGGTAGAGGTTCTCACACTCAGGCGGAGCAGGCCATGCGAGCCCCTGCGGCTCGGCGGCCGTCATACCAGCGGGACTGGGAGCTCCTCGGGGTCATCCGCGCTGGAGCGGACGGCATCCATGATGCACACGACCACCAGGGCCGCTACCGCGACCGCGGTCCCGACGAACACGAGGTTGGTCAGGACTTCCGGCAAGGGCGCAAAGGCACGAAGGTCGTCGAGCCGATCTGTCCACGCCTCCGACTCTGTGCCCCAGAACCCCCGAACCATCGTCGCTACCGCAGCGGCGTGCATTGCCACGAGCAGGACGCCGCCGGCGCCGGCGGTCCGCCGCCGCAGCCAGCTCGGGAGCGCGTCCACCGCCGACCCGACAGCCACCATGAGGCCAACGATCCCAAGAAAGAGGTACCGACCCTGGATGCCGGGAATGGGTCGACCCACAAGCAGGTACCGGCTCCAGGTCTTGCGCGCGACCAGCACGATCGAGCCGGCGAAGGGGACGAGCAACATCGCCACGGGGCCCCTTCGCTTGCGCTGCACCACGGCCCAGCCGATGCCAGCAAGCACCACGACGGTCGCAACCGCAACGAGTGGTCGGTTCAGCTTCTCCTCGAGATATCCGAACTGACCCCAGAAGCGGACCGGAAGCAGATAGAAGAACCGCTCGGCCCAGTCTCCGATGACCGGGTCGACATCCTTCGGGACGAGCCAGAAGCTGTCGCTGGGCTGCACCGTCCCGTACCTGACCAGGTTTCGCACGTACCACCACCCGCCCACGGCGAGCGCCACGAGGCCAGACTGAACGACACGCAACGCCGCTGTCCGAAGGTGGGATCTCCCGCGGAGCGCGTACGCGACCGGCACCATCGGAATCAGCACGAGCGCGGTGGCCTTCGTGAGCAGGGCCAGACCCACGAGCGCCCCCAGCATCAGTGCTCGACGTCGGCCCAGGTCCCCTGCGCTGACCGACGCAGCGCCAAGCGCGACCAGTGCCCCGAGGAGGACCACCAGGTTGTCGTTGTTCACCGAGGATCCGATGTGGGCGAACTGAGGTACCGACATCACAAGGAGGCAGGCGAGCAGCGACGATCGCGTGGAGATCCCAATTCG
The DNA here is from genome assembly GCA_031422255.1 of Actinomycetes bacterium. GTDB lineage: Bacteria > Actinomycetota > Acidimicrobiia > Acidimicrobiales > VFJN01 > VFJN01. The sequence goes on from JANOQG010000320.1 coordinate 12,910, forward strand.
TCGGCTGGTTCGGTAGGCAATGGCGGGAACGGCGGCCACCAGGGCGATGTTGAGCAGTCGGAACAGGTAGACGAGCCGGTCGAAGGACCACGCGTGCTCACCCGGGATGACGGTGGTGACAAACGTCGACACCGCCCCCATCGAGGCGTAGTAGAGCGGCGGGTGCTGTGTCTGCTGGTTCCTCCCGGCTGGTTGCGAAGTGCCGAGCTCCACGAGCGTCGGGCGCTTCGATCGAACGGTGGCATCTCCGGACTGCCCGGTGGATCCCAGGGCTGGACGCCCAAGGAGTGCGGCACCGGCCGCGACCCTCGAATCGATGAAGGCGTTGTCGTAGTCGACGTACCCGGCCGCCGTCCGGCTTGCGACCACCAGATCGACGTGCTGGAGCTCATCGGGGGCTCGAAACAGTGGAATGAGCAGGGAGTACGCGAGGAGCACGCCGATCCAAGCCGCTGTTGCCAGCACCACCACAGGGGGGAGCCCAGCCTTCGAGCGCCACGTCGTCCGATCAGTGGGCTCGGTGAACCACCCGCGATCGTGCAGATCGGTCGCTCGAGAAGGCATCACGGACGAGGGTAGGCCAGCGGCCGGGTCCATCAGCGCAGCGTGGTGACGCCCTCAGCGCAACGCGGCGGCCACGGCCGCTCGCAGCTCGGGCGACAGGATGGGCAGTTCGTTCGAGACGAGATCCCGTTCGACGACCTCGATCACCACGACATCGGCGGAGGCAAACGCGGCCACCGCCCGAGGCATGTTCACCAAGCCGGACTGCGAGTGGAGCACTGTCAGATCAGCGAAGAGCGGGTACAGGAGGGGGCGCGAAGCCGCCGTAAAGCTGTCTCCGAACAGCAAGGTGGAGGGTGTGAACAGCGGCGATCCCGTCGTGCTCGACTGCACGTGCGCCGGAATCGGTCCCGGTTCTGGCGGGTCCACGGGCGAGACGACTCCGGGTCGCCGTAGCTCCCAGGTCTGGTAGCGGTCCCGCGTGCTGCGACCGAGCAGAACGGCGAGGTCCCCCGGTCGATCGCGCACTCCCGTCGCGACGACGTCGGCATAGCTGGTGAGGCGGGGCGCAAGGATCGCGAACAGCTCCTGGCCGAACACCGCCCCGCCGCGGGGAGTCCAATGCGTGTCATTCGGGCGATAGATGTCGACACCATCAGCAGCTTGGCGCTCGAGGAGCGGTCTCCGGAGGTCCACCAACCACGTTTCTGCACCGTCGATGTCCGCCAGTGCCCCCCGCATCTCCGCCTTCCGTTCACGAGCACAGCCCTTCCCGGGGTAGTCGCCGGGGAGGTGCTCGGGAACCATTGTCGACTTGTCGGGCGCGACCACGAACACGAACCGCCGGCCGCTCTTCTCCAGGACGTCGCGGAGCGCGATCAGCGCGGCCACGGTGTCGCCGACCGGTCGGGTGGCCAGACACGGCAGCTTGGTGTCGCTCCCGAAGTAGAGCCACCCATCTCGACCCTCGATGACCTTCGGAAAGAGGTTCTCAAGCGACCCGCCCGCATCGGGGCCGCCAACCGCCGGTCCGCTGCTGGCCGCGTTGACCGGAGGCTGCCCGAACACCCGCTCGATGAGGCCGTCGTTGAGGTCGATCGCCTGCTCGCGAAGCGGGAGGCGATCGGTAGCCCACGCGGTCGTCTTCGGAAAGACGAGCCAGCCGTCGCCCAGCGCGGGCCGCTCCGCCAACGGGCGGTTCTCGATCGCCTTCGCCCGAGCTCCCAGGCCAAATGCCACTGCGGGAGCGAAGAGGACAAGGAGCCCGATCACCGTGACCACTGTCAGCGACAGCGACCGAGGTGACGGCGACGGAGGGTCGATGATCTCGGTCGACATCAGAACTGGAAGTAGAGGAAGGGGCTGAAGGAACCAGACGCCACGGTGAGCGCGCTGAGCGGACCCAGCACAGCAGCGAACGCGATGCGTACCGAGCGAGCAAGCCGGTCCTGTCTGGCGGGGTCATCGAGCAGTCTCCCGACG
>JANOQG010000321.1:0-11476 GCA_031422255.1 Actinomycetes bacterium
ATGGAGCGGGTGACGGGAATCGAACCCGCGTTCTCAGCTTGGGAAGCTGATCGGCCCACCCCGCCGATCAGCTTCCGCCCCGGTAAGGGCCTGGTCGGGGACGGTGCGGCTTGTCCGCCGCAACCCGTCGGTGACCCCCGTTGTCCGCCCGTAGGGTCACGCTAGGGTCACGCCGGAGCCCTTCCGAGGGGTCCACGCTGGCAGAGGTCCGGTCCCCGGTCCCATCCGGGGTCCCGGTACCGGTCTCGATGTCGACCGGCCTGTAGCTCTCTGCCTAGCAGGGCGGTTCGGACTGCTCGTCACCGCCGAGCTCGAGGAGCACCGCGACCTCCTGGCGATCGGCGAGTAGTCGAACGACGTCGAGGACGTGTGGCCGCTCGATGGAGAGCCACCCGCAGGGGAAGCCGTGCACCCCCATGCGGCGCACCTCCGAAACGCTGATCAGCTCACCGATCCGTGGTGACCCGATGCCCGGCGCCTCCTCGATCGAGCGGAGCGCGGCGATGGCGGCGTCGAAGAAGCGGGTGCCGAGCTCCGAGCCACCGGCGCCGCGATAGTGCCGAGTCCGCTCGACGAGGTTGGCCTCCGCCAAAGGCCGGAGCTCGGCGGGCTTCACCTGCCTGCGTCGAGGGCCTGCTGACGCAGCTCGTCGACCAGGTCGTCAGTGAGGCGCCGGCCGTCACCTGACTCGAGGCCATCAGCGATCAAGCCCCTCAGCCGCAGCGCTGCTTGCGAGTGCTGATCGCGACGGATGAGCTCCCGCAGGTACTCGCTCGTGTTGCCGTACTCACCAGACCCCACCCGAGCATCGACGTACTCGCGAAGCTCGGCGGGAAGGGCAAAGCTCATCGTGTTCCGACTCACGGGCCCATCATCTTTCGGCTATCAACTGTTGCCAACAATGACAATGCAGTCGTCTGCCTCATGCATCTGTAGGCCGCGCCGGGCGTTGACTTGTCGCGGCGTCGAGCCTGGGCGGCGCGCGATCTAGCCTGGCCGGGGCGCGAAGTTGGGGGCTACGCGCCGGTGGTCGGGGCGTACACTTCGGGTGATGTCTGTCGCCGAGGACCCCCGCAACGTGAACCACCTCACCGTGCTGGCGCCTCTCGATGCGGTCGATCGCGCGCAGCGCCTTCCCGATGACGACGACATGGTGATCGAGGGCCTCACCGCTGATGAGTGGGCCGCCTTCGAGCACGCGCTCTCGGATCGGTGACCGCATCGCAGCCAGTCGTGGTCGACACGATGGCCATCTCGGCCCTCGTGAACGAACAGCGGGATCCCGACACCGCCCGTCGCTACCGGCAGCTCGTCGCCGACCGGCCCGAGCTGGTCTCTTCGTCACCGTTGGGGAGATGCGCTACGGAGCCATCAGGGCGGGCTGGGGGGAACTCAGGACACGTGGCCTCGAGCGGTCGTTGTCACGGGTGGTCGTGGTGCAGCCCGACGACGAGCTGATCCGGACCTGTGCCTCGCTTCGGGCCCGCTGCGAGCGCAGCGGTCATGCGCTGGGCCAGAAGGTCCATGAGGCCGACCGCTGGATCGCCGCCACTGCGATCCGTCTCGGGCTCCAGCTCGTCTCGGACGACGCCGTGTTCCAAGGAGTCGACGGGCTGACCGTCCTCAGGCTCCGAACCGACTGACCCACACCGGCGGCAACCCGGCGCGCAGCGCCGGCGCGGCAGTGGTCGTTATTGGCAGAAGAGGGGCACGCGCTGGCAGCTACGCGCCCTTGAACTTCAGGACCTGTGCCTCCGCAGACCACCCCTCGGGTGGGCTGCTCGACTTCGACCACCACTGGCCGCCTTCGAACAGCCAACGGGTGCGCCATCCTGCGTAGAACAGCGGGTCACGGCGACCCGAGTCGTAGTAGCCGAACTGCATGCCGCAACACGGGCAGATGTCATCTGAGGGCGAGTCTCCATCCCACGGAGGGTCAGCAAGACCGTCGAATCCGCAGGCGGGGCAGTCGTACACCGCACCACTCTGCCTCCGATGCCCGCTCACTGTGTCGATGTCCGGCAGGTAAGGGTCACTCCCCTAGACGGACTGCATCGCGCCTTGTCAGACGTCGCATACCGCGATCGAGGCCGCGTCACGTCGCGCCTTGTCCGTGGCTGTGGCAAGGTCGGCGAGCGGCGTGTAGGTCGTGCGAGACGGGACGATCCCCAGTGATTCTGCGTCGCTTGCGGTCAGCCGCTCGACGAGCGACTTCGACGCGAGTGAACGGCCGCCCGTCGCGCAGGCTTCGATGCGTGCGGTCTCGTTGACTTCGTCGCCGAGTGCCGTGACCTCGGAACGACCGAGCGTGAGGATGCGCCCGACGTACAGCGTCGAACCCCAATGCAGCCCGAACCGCAGGGTCAGGTCGGAAGCCGGCACCTCGCACCGTGCAGCGACGTTCGGAAGCGCAGCCCGCAATGCTCTCGATGCCGCAATACATGAGCGGGCGGCGGCCGATTCCGAGTCGTACGTCTCGGCGAGAAAGAACGCGGTGACGCCATCGCCGGCATGACGACCGACAATGCCGCCTTCATCGATGACGCACCGATCCGCAGTTCGCACGAGGCGGCGACCGAACGCGAAATACTGCGCGGTCGAAAGTCGCCGCGCCAACGGAGATGACGCTTCCAGATCCGCCATCAGAATCGCGGCCGGCCGCCGGTCGGGACGCTCCACGAGCCGCATGCGCTCGAGGTGACCCAGATCTGCTGTCGCGGCTGCGGTGGCGAGGTGCGACATACCTGGAGCTGGCTTGTGGACACTGACCACACCCACGAAACATCCCGTGGGATCCAGGATCCGCACGTCGAGCCACTGGTTATCGATGTCCAGTCCCCCGTGCCTCCCCGCCCCGTGACTCCACGTCACCGCGGGTCGTTCCCGTGGCTCCAACGAGTCGACAAGGTCGCGCAGCACTGGTGCAACCAGCTGTGCGAGACGAGCCTTGTCCCCGTTCTGTTCGAAGAGCGAATACGGCCCTTCGCCGAGAAAGATTCCGCGCACCGCGTCGGCCGAAGCACTGGCGAACTCTTCGTAGAACTGGACCCACTCCGGGCCGAAGCGGTACTTCCCGAGCGGCATTGCGGCCGTCGCTCGCGGACCGTACGTGACCTTGATCTCATCGCTGGCGAAGATGACGCGCTGGTCGGCGTCGTAGATGTACACCCACGAGCCCGTCTCGTTCGACGCCTGCGCGACCAACGCAAGAATCGGATCCTCCGGGTACGCATCAGTCGCTCGCTCCACGCAGCGCATACTGCCCGGAGTGGGCGCCCGGCACCAGAGCGGTTCGCGCTGCACATCGGGTATGGGACACCGCCTCTACTCCGTAGTGGCGGTCAGTTGTCGAGAACCTCAACCAGGACGCACAGTCCGTCAGCCAGCCGCGTGTAACACGACTACCGGAGCCACTGTCGCCCAGGTACCGGGACCGCGCCGAGAACCGTCACACGACTACCGGAGCCGCAACGTCAAGCATCTACCGGGCCCGCACAGCTACTGCGGGCGAGACGTCAACCCTGCGTAGCGACCCTGTAGCACCCTGGACCCAAAATGCAGCAGAGGCCATTCCGAAGAATGGCCCCTGACCTGCGGTTTTCCCGGTCGGGCCGAGAGGATTCGAACCTCCGACCTCTTGACCCCCAGTCAAGCGCGCTAACCAAACTGCGCCACGGCCCGGGATTGGAAGCGCGAACCTACCAGACCCGTCGCTCGGCTCGGCCAGCTGGAACAGACCCCTTTCGGACAGGGGACCTAGGGTCCGCGGCATGGAACGCACCACACTCGGCACGACCGGCATCCAAGTCAGCCGCTACTGCCTCGGGGCAATGATGTTCGGCGCCTGGGGCAACCCGGACCACGACGATTCGATTCGGATCATCCACGCCGCACTCGATGCCGGCATCAACTTCATCGACACCGCCGATGTCTACTCGGGCGGCGAGTCCGAGGAGATCGTCGGCAAAGCCATCAAGGGCCGGCGGGATGAGGTGGTGTTGGCCACGAAGTTCGTCGCCCCCATGAGCGAGGACTCGAACCATCGTGGCTCGTCACGCCGCTGGATCATTCGAGAGGTCGAGGCCAGCCTCCGGCGGCTTGGCGTCGATCACATCGACCTGTACCAGGCGCACCGTCCCGACCCCACCACGGACATCGACGACACGCTCGGGGCGCTCTCCGACCTGGTACATCAAGGCAAGGTCCGCACCATCGGAAGCTCCACCTATCCGGCTGAGCAGATCGTGGAGGCGCAGTGGGTGGCGGAACGACGCGGCCATCACCGCTTCAGATGCGAGCAACCGCCCTACTCGATCTTCGTACGAGGCATCGAGACATCAGTGCTCCCGACTTGCCAGAAGTATGGGATGGGCGTGATCCCCTGGAGCCCGCTGGCCGGCGGATGGCTCACCGGCCGGTACCGCAAGGACTCACCTCCGCCTGAAGGTGGGCGCGCTCGGCGTACGCCCGACCGATTCGACTTCGAGCGCACCGAGAACCAGCGGAAGCTCCAGCTCGTCGAAGACCTGCTCACCGTCGCTGATGGTGCCGGCCTCTCCCTCACCCACCTCTCAATGGCGTTCGTGCTCGAGCACCCGGGAGTGACGGCGGCGATCATCGGCCCCCGCACCATGGAGCAGCTCACCGACGTGCTGGAGGGAGCGGGCGTGCGTCTGGCCGACGACGTACTCGATCGGATCGACGAGATCGTGCCCCCGGGCACCAATGTCAACACGGCTGACACCGGCTGGGAGGCAGCCTCATTGCGACGCTCGCAGCGGCGTCGTCCCCGCCGCCCAGCGCGCTGACCCGGGGCTTCAGATGGCGTGGGCCACCCAAAAGACACCCTGCATCAGGCGATAGCCGAGGTAGATCACCGTGACAGCCACGAGCACCTTGAAGTGCCATGGCGCTCCCTCCGTCTCGAAGCGACTCACCTTCTCACCTGGCTGCGCTTCCGCCACCTGTCGTCCGCACACAGGGCACGTCCCATCCGCAAGCAGCGAGTTCGGGTTGTAGAAGCGGTCGCAGGTATCACAGTGCGGCACGATCAGGTCTCCATGGCCAGGCGGGTACGAGGGCCCGCAGCGACAACCCGACTCGGCACGGTACGGCCAACCAGCTCCCCCACGAGCACTGCCGCCTCGATCACGCCGTCGACATCGATCCCGGTGGCAACGCCGAGATCGTCGAGCAGCGCGACAAGCTCCTCCGTGGCCAGGTTCCCCGCAGCTCCTGCGGCGAAGGGCGAACCGCCCAAGCCCCCTACTGAGGTGTCGAACCGCGCCACGCCGAGCTGCATCGCGGCATAGGCGCACACCAGTGCCGTGCCCCGGGTTTCGTGCAAGTGCAGCCCGACATCCGTCCCCACGACCTCGACGACCTCGGCAACGCGTCGTGGCGTGGCCATACCCGTGGTGTCGGCCAGGGTGACGGCGGCGCACCCCGCATCGCGTAGACGGGCAACGAGGGCATCGACCCGTGCCGGAGCGATCTCTCCCTCATAGGGAGAGCCGAAGCTGCAGCTCAGCACGGCGTCGACCGGCACGTTGCCGGCCACGCGGCAGATCTCGGCGATGGATGTCGCGGACTCATCGACGCTCATCCGCACGTTCCGCTGGCTGTAGACCTCCGACAGCGAAGCCGTCACGGTGAGCTCGTCAACGTCGCACTCCAGAGCCAGCTCGGCTCCCCGCACGTTCGGAACCAGCGCGCTGTAGCGGAGATCCGCGGACCGCGGCACACCCGCCAGCACCTCAGCGGCCCCTGCCATGGCAGGCACCGCCGTCGACGACACGAAGGCCACGGCCTCGATGCGCCGTACCCCTGCACCGACCAACGCCTCGATCAAGCGCACCCGCTCCCCCACCGTGAGGGGCCGCTCCGGCTGCAAGCCATCTCGAGGCCCCACATCCCGTATCAGCACCGCGCTCGGCAGCACAGGCAGCGACACCTGCGTCACACCGGGGGGACGCCGTGGCGGCGGTCGCTGAAGTGGCGATCCTTCCCGTCGGCCATCGCGAGCCGGCGGACAAGCTCGGAGCGCAGGTCGGGGAAGTCGATGACGGCATCGATCACAAGCTCGGACGCGAGGCGGTAGAGGTCGACGTCTTCCTCGTAGAGGCGGCGCTGCTCGGCGACGAAGGCATCGCGCTCGACCGGGTCTTCGATCGTGGCGATCTTGTTGGCGAAGACAGCGTTGACGGCCGCCTCCGGGCCCATCACGGCGATCTTGGCGGTGGGCAGGGCGATCGTGGCCTCTGGCTCGAACGCCGGACCGCTCATCGCGTACAAGCCGGCGCCGTAGGCCTTGCGGACGACGACAGACACCTTGGGAACCGTCGCCTCGCTCACCGCCGTCACCATCTTGGCGCCATGGCGGATGATCCCCTGCCGCTCAACCTGGGTGCCGATCATGAATCCCGGTACGTCCGCAAGGAACACCAGCGGGATGTTGAAGGCGTCGCACCACCAGATGAAGCGCGCCGCCTTGTCGGCCGAGTCGACGAACAACGCGCCGCCGAGTGCGATCGGGTTGTTGGCTACGACGCCAAGCGGCCGACCGTCGAGCAATCCGAACCCGATGATCAGCTCTGGAGCGAAGAGTGGCTTGACCTCAAAGAAGCTCTCGGCGTCGACGAGCGCGTCGATCACCGTGTGCATGTCGTAACCCTGCGTGTCGAGCGTGGGCACCATGTCGGCGGTGAGCCCGCGGACCGGGGCCGCCGGCTCATAGATCGGTGGTGCCTGCTTCCAGGTGCTGGGCAGGTAGGCGAAGACCGCTCGCGCCTGGTCGAGGGCATCGGCGTCGTCCACCGCGAGGTTGTCGCCGCAGCCTGACACCGTGGCGTGCATCCGAGCACCGCCCATCTCTTCGAGCGTGGCTTGCTCGCCGATCACCATCTCCGCCATACGAGGTGAGCCGAGGTACATGGAGGCGTTTCCCTCCACCATGATCACGATGTCGCAGAAGGATGGGATGTAGGCGCCACCCGCCGCGCTGGGCCCGAACAGGCAGCAGATCTGCGGGACCTTCCCTGAGAGCTTCACCTGGTTGTAGAAGATGCGCCCCGCCCCGCGACGCCCGGGGAACAGCTCCACTTGGTCGGTGATGCGGGCTCCAGCGGAGTCCACGAGCCAGAACACGGGAAGCTCGTGCCGCAGGGCGTGCTCGGTCAGGCGCACGATCTTCTCGACCGTTCGTGCGCCCCAGGAGCCAGCCTTCACGGTGGGATCGTTGGCCATCACGCACACGGGACGACCCTCCACGGTGCCGACACCGGTGATGACGCCGTCGGCGGGCAGGTCGTGGGCCATGGTGTTGGCGAGGAGGGCATCCTCGACAAAGGAGCCCTCATCGAGGAGCAGACCGATCCGCTCGCGGACGAAGAGCTTCCCTTGGCGGGCGAGCTTCTCGGCTTCCTTGTGGAGGTTGCCAGCGAGGGCGCGCTCGGTCCGCTGACTCAGCTCCGGGTCCACTCCCCTACCTCCGTCGGATCGCGAGGATGGCGACGTCGTCAGTCATGGGCTCGGAGGCAAAGTCGCGCGCCGCCTCCAGAAGGGTCTTGCAGAGAACGTCCGGGGCCACTCCCGGGTCGCGGCGCAGGGTGTTGGCGACGCGGTCCTCCCCAAAGAGCTGCTCACCGGAACGTGCCTCAGCGAGGCCATCTGTGTAGAGCAGGAGCAGATCGCCTGTATCGAGCGGGATCTCCCGACTCATGTACTCACCGTTGGGGTCGAGCATCAGGAGCGGCCCGGTGGCGCGGAGCGGGCGCACTTCGCGATCGTGCCAGAGCCATGCAGCCGGATGTCCGGCTGATGCGACTCGGAGGGTCGAGGCCTCGGTGTCGAATACGACCACGCAGATGGAGATGAACTCCTCAACGCGCTCGAGGGACGACATCTGCCGGTTGAGCTCCTCGAGGGCCTGGGCCGGATCGCGGTACTGCCGCAGGAACACGCGCAGGAGGTACTTGGCCTGGAACGCTGTGATCGACGGCTCGATGCCGTGACCCGTGACGTCGCCGATGACCGCGGCGATGCGGGTGGGCGCGACGCGGAAGACGTCGTAGAAGTCGCCCGCCATGAGCCCCGTGCCGGCCTGGTACACCCGGCCGAGCTCGAACCCCTGGAAGTCAGGCAGGTCCTCCGGCGCGAGCCGGTCCGCCCAGCGACGCGGTGCGAGCTCCTCTTGGGAGAGCACCTCCTCCGCTCTGCGTTCCAGGAGCAGTCGATCCTCGGAAAGGCGCGCCTCGCGGCGAAAGTCGCGACCAAAGAAAATGGACAGTCCGACCGGTAGGAGAATGAAGGCGAAGCCGAAGTCGGCCTCGCGGATCTCCCACACCGCCGCAACCGCGGAGGCGACGGCAATCACGGCGTAAAGCGTGACCGTGTGCAGTTCCTTGCGGTAGGCGGATCGGGCAAGGACGGTGCCGCCCGCGTCGGGACCGAACTCGTCGGCGATTCGCTGCCAGACACGCTGCAGGCGCTGGGCCGAGCGTCCCCACACGAGGGCGGCGGCGAGGGCCGCTATCGCCACGACGGCGAGGAGGGGCTTGTCCATGTTCGGAAACAGAGTACCGCCCCGGCCCGTCCCAGGGCACCGCCCGGCTGGTAGGCCCTCAGTCGCTGGCGGGGACCGGCGTGCGCTCGCCCGTCCAGTTGCTCACGTCGACCCCGATCTGCTTCATGCCGTAGATGACCGCCTTCGGGTCGATCGTGGCCGGCGCCCAGTCGTACTGCCACATGCGCTCGTCACCAGTGGCCTTCACGAACTGGGCCGTCTGCTCGATGGTGAGCAGCACGCCGCGTCGGCTCGTGATGCGTTCAAACCGCTCAGCGTGAGCGGCATCGAGCACATAGTTCATCGAGTCGCACTGGTGGACGATGTCGTCGTTGTTCCAGTCCCACGGCGTGGTGCTCACGTGGATGAGCACGCCATCGGACGGCGTGACGACGCCATCCTGCGCCTGAAGCTCCACAGGAGCGAGGCAGCAAGCGCAGTAGCTCTTGAGGGTGAGGGAACGGCCGTGGAACGGCGGCATCTTGGAGATGGCGATCGACTCGAGCGCGCAGCCGGCATAGGAGTGGAACGCTTCATCGATCCACACCTCGACCTGGCTGGGAAAGCTGGAGAACGGCTGGAACTTGAGCAGGTTGCAGTTGACCGAGTCCTGGTCGACCACACAGATGATGCCGAGCTGGAGCTCCTTGTAGGCCTGCACGATCTGCCGCCGGTCGAGCCCAGTGCCCTCGTTGACCGCCCGGAGATTCGGGCCCCGACCGTGGGCGCACCAGTGCTCGTACACGAACTGACGTAGCCGCTTGGCAGCATCAGAGAAGTCAAAGGAGGGCACGTTCTGGGGCATGACGCGGAGTCTGACACACCGTCAGATCGGTATCCTCACGCCGTGACGGACATCGATGTGGAGCGTGCGCGGGCGCTCACCCCCGGTTGTGCGGAAGTGCTGCACCTGAACCACGCCGGTGCCTCGCTGATGACCCAACCGGTGCTCGATGCGATGACCGGGCACCTGCAGCGGGAGGCAGCCACGGGCGGGTACGAGGCAGCGGAGGAGGCCGCCCCCGCCGTGGAGCACACCTACGACGCCCTGGCCACGCTCCTCGGCTGCAACCGCAACGAGCTGGCCCTCACCGACTCAGCCACCCGTGCGTGGGACATCGCGCTCTACTCCCTGCCCATCGAACCACAGGACAGGATCCTCATCAGTCGGGCCGAGTACGGGTCGAATGCGATTGCCCTGCTTCAGCTACAGAAGCGCACGGGCTGCCAGCTTGTGCTCGTGGACGACGACGACCATGGGCAGATCGATCTCGCTGCACTGGAGCGCGCCCTTGCGGCCGATGATGTGGCGCTGGTGTCGCTCGTGCATGTGCCCACCCAGAGCGGGTTGGTGAATCCAGCCGCCGAGGTGGGCCGACTGTGCCGCGAAGCCGGAGTGATCCTCGCGCTCGACGCCGCCCAGTCCGTGGGGCAGATGCCCGTCGACGTTGCCGAGATCGGCTGCCATGTGCTCGCCGGGAGCGGGCGCAAGTACCTGCGAGGCCCCCGAGGCACCGGATTCCTCTACATGCACGAGTCGCTCCTTGAACACGTCGAGCCCGTGATGCTCGATATGAAGGCGGCCAGCTGGGTCGCCCCCGATCGCTACGAGGTGCGCTCCGACGCTCGGCGCTTCGAGAGCTGGGAGGCCGACATCGCGGCGCGGATCGGCCTCGGGGTCGCAGTCGATCAAGCGCTCGATTTGGGCCTCGACGCCATCGCTCGCCGTACTGCATCGCTCGCTGAGAGCCTGCGAGCTCGCCTGGCGGAGATCCCCGGCGTCACCGTGTGCGACCGCGGCGAGCGGCTCTGCGCGATCACCACGTTCACAGTCGACGGCAACGACCCTGTCGAGGTCAAGGCGAGGCTTCGCAACGAAGGGATCAACGTCTCCGTCGCGGTCACCACACAGGCGCGACTCGACCGAACCTTCGAAGCGACCGACTCAGTGGTGCGTGCCTCGGTCCATTACGTCACGACTGACGACGAGCTCGCGAGGTTCGTAGACGCGATCAGCTTGATCGCTTGCGCACCCGCATCTTGATGGGTGTGGCGCCGAGGTCGAACCCCTCGCGGAGCATGCGCTCGAGGTAGCGGAGGTAGGTCGGGGGGATCTCGCGGTTGGAGAAGAGCGTGAACGTGGGCGGATCCACCGCAGCCTGGGTGGCGTAGAGCACCTTCACGCCGTGAGGTCCGGGCTGCGCCTGTTGGGCGGAGCGCATGACCTCGTTCACCCGTCGAGTGGGAACTCGACGGTGGTAGTCCTCGATGCTCATCGAGAGCGCCGGCATGAGCTTGTGCACGCCCTTACCTGTGAGGGCGGAGATCTTGAGGACAGGGGCCTCGCCGATGAAGCGAAGCCGCTCCTTCACCTGGTAGTCGAGATCGGCCCGCGCCTCGGCGTCGGGCAGCAGCTCGTGCTTGTTGAGCAGCACCACCACCGGGCTTCCCGAGACATCGATCCGTTCCGCTAGGCGCTGATCCTGTGCCGTGACGCCGACTGTCGAATCGATCACGAGCAGCGCAACGTCGGCCTGATCGACGGCCTGCAGCGCCCGCACGAGGGAGTAGTACTCGGTGCCCTCGTCGATCTTGCTCTTACGGCGCATGCCAGCGGTGTCGACGAACCGGATGGGCCCGTCCTCGGTTTCCACCACCGTGTCAACGGCATCCCGAGTCGTGCCGGGCATGTCGTGCACGACCGCGCGCTCCTCGCCGATCATGCGGTTGAAGAGGGTGGACTTCCCGACGTTGGGGCGGCCCACAAGCGCCACCGAGAAGATCCGCTCGCCCTCCTCGGGTTCCTCCTCCGCCTCCGGCGTCGGAAGCAGCTCGACGAGTCGGTCCAGCACATCACCGGCGCCGCGACCATGCAGGGCGCTGATCGCGTGCGGCTCCCCAAGCCCAAGCGAC
>JANOQG010000322.1:0-4539 GCA_031422255.1 Actinomycetes bacterium
CGCCATCGGGTTGCTCCATCTCGTTCATGCCGCGTGTCCGGCGGCGTCGACTAGGTGTGCGTACGGCATTCTGAGCGCGTCGGCGAGCAGCGCGAGGTTCTTCGGGGCCGGCCGGCTGCGACCGTGCACCCAGCGACTCACGGTTGCTTCCGTGGTGCCAGTGAGTCGGGCCAGATCGGTGGATCGCAGCCCGAGCTCGCGCAACCGGGCCAGGATCAGCTCGCCGAGCGCGGACGTGGCAAGGCGGCGCGGCAACGCGGCTGCCAGCGATGCCGTGTCGACCGAGAGCACCTGCGCCAAGCGGGCGAGGTGCGTTGAGCCGGGGACGCGGTAGCCGAGCTCCCAGGAGACGACCGTGCTCTGCGAAACGGCGAGCGCCTGAGCCAGCTCGGCTCGGCCGAGGCGCAGCTCCTGGCGGCGAGCACCCACGAACTGACCGAACGGCGGCCACCCCGCGTACTCCACGATGAACGGGGAGGCGCACAACGTGGCGACATCGGACTCGCCGACCCCTAGGAACGACGCAAGCCCAGCGAAGAAGGCGTGGCCAGGCGTCGAACGGCCCGTCTCCCACCCTGCGTAGGTGGCCTGCGGCACGTCGAGGATCTTCACCACTGCCGCCTGCGTCATCTTGCGGCCATCGCGTTCGCTCCGCAGCCGGCGAGCCAGGGGCGGAAGGTCTGGGCTCGGGCCGGTGGTCGCCGGCCAATCAGACGTCTCGAGGGCCAGCAGGGCGATGAGCCGAGCCAGGCGCTCCACGGAAGGCTGGACGGAGCCCTTCTCCCACAGGCGAATCGTCTCCTCGCTCACACTGAGCTGGCTGGCGAGGTCGACGCGGCGCATGCCAGCGCGCAACCGCGATGCTTCGAGGTGGGCGCCGAGACGCGAGGACCAGGCGATCTGTTCCATCACGTGGTCTGGATGTCCTGTGCGTGTCGCATGTGTTCCCAACTGCGATCGTCCATTGCGATGCGTTCAGTTTGGGAGGTTCCCCAAGTCTTGTCAACCCCCTTTGTGCGTGGTCGACCGCGCTCAGTGAAACTGAGGCAGGATTCGGGGCGCGCCAACGAGCGGCACACCAGCCTCGACCCACCAGACCCCACGGGGCCGGGCACTGCTTCTCCCCGTGTGGGGCTACTCCGCGAGGAGGATGTCGACGAGCTTGCGGCCCTTGCGTCGGCCGAACTTCACCTTGCCGTCGGCCATTGCGAAGAGGGTGTCGTCGCCGCCTCTGCCCACGTTCTCACCGGGGTGGAACTTGGTGCCGCGCTGGCGCACGATGATCGTGCCCGCCGTGACGGCGGTGCCGTCGTAGCACTTGACGCCGAGGCGCTGAGCATTTGAGTCGCGGCCGTTCCGGGTGGAACCGCCGCCCTTGGTCTTTGACATCGGTGCTCCTCAGCCCTTCGAGATACCGGTGATCTCGATGGCGTCGTAGTGCTGGCGGTGGCCCCAGCGCTTGCGCTGGTTGCTCTTGTTCTTGTACTTGAAGCCCGTGATCTTGGGGCCCTTGGCCTCACCGACCACCTTGGCGGTGACGGAGGCGCCGGCCAGCTGGCCCGGCGTGGCGAGGACGGTGTCGCCGTCGACCACGAGGACAGGCGTGAGGGTGACTTCGTCACCAACGGCCTTGCCCAGCTTCTCGACGTTGAGGACCTGGCCAGCTTCGACCTTCTCCTGCTTGCCACCGGTCTTGATCACTGCGTACATGCGGCTTCTTCCTTGCGTGGGACGGACGATGCTACCCCGATGGCGACTGAACCCTCAATCCGGGGGCAGCAGGTCCGGGTCGATCACCAACCCGCGTCCATCACAATGGGGGCACCGACCCGCAAACGACTCGAGCAGACCTTCGCCGATCCGCTTCCGAGTCATCTCGCAGAGACCGAGCTCAGAGATCTCGAAGACCTGCGTGCGCGTCTTGTCACGGGCAAGCGCATCTCGAAACACCCGTGTGACTTCGTCGCGGTTGGGACGGATCTCCATGTCGATGAAGTCGACGACGATGATGCCGCCGACGTCTCTCAGCCGAAGCTGCCGCGCGATCTCGACGGCCGCCTCCAGGTTGTTGCGGAACACGGTCTCCTCGAGATTCGACGTGCCGACGTTCTTGCCGGTGTTCACATCGATCACCGTGAGCGCTTCGGTGTGCTCGATGATGAGCGACCCGCCCGACGGCAGCCACACCTTGCGATCGAGAGCCTTGTGGAGCTGTTCGTGGATGTGGAAGCGCTCGTACAGCGGGAGCGCCTCCTCGGAAGGGTCGAAGTACTCGACCCGATCGGCCACCTCTGGACTGATGGAGCCGACGTAGTCGCGCACGGACTCATAGAGCGCCTTGTCGTCGATCACGACGCCGCGATAGTCGTTGTTGAACTCCTCGCGAATCACCCGCACGGCCATGTCGGGCTCGCGATACAGCAGAGCCGGGGCCTGGGATCGCTTCGCGAGCGCATCGATCTGGTTCCACTGGTCGAGCAGGCGCCGGACGTCCTGCTCCACCTCCTGGTCGGTGACGCCTTCGGCTGCTGTTCGCACGATCACGCCGTGCTCAGCAGGCTTCACCCGATCGAGGATCGAGCGGAGGCGCTTGCGCTCATCGTCCGACAAGCGCTTGGAGATGCCGTAGGTGGAGCTGTTCGGGATCAGCACCACGAAGCGACCCGGGAGCGATACCTCCTGAGTGAGGCGAGCCCCCTTCGCTCCAATGGGGTTCTTGGTGACCTGGCAGATGATCGTCTGCTTGGCCTTCAGCATCTGCTCGATGCGCAGGTTGTTGGAGTTCTTGGGCTTCCCCCCCTCCACGTCATCAGCGTCGAAGTGCACGTCGCTCCGATAGAGCACTGCGTTCTTCGGGGTACCGATGTCGACGAAGGCGGCCTCCATGCCCGGAAGGACGTTCTGGACCTTGCCCAAGTAGATGTTGCCGTGAATCTGGCTGACATCGTCTGCGGGTCGGGAGATGTAGTGCTCGATGAGGTTGCGCCCTTCCAGCACCGAGATCTGCGTGGCCTTGTCCGACACGTGCACGCACATCAGGTAGCGCCCGACGGGCCGCCCCTTGCGCTCCCGGCCCCGACGGGCCTCGAGGATGTCGTCGTCGAGGTCGACGCCACCCGTGGGCAGCACCGCCTCGATGGGAGAGCCGCCGCGACCGCCGCGGTTGCCGCCTCCTTGGGTCGACCGACCGCCGCCAGAGCGTGCCTGGCCTGTGCCCGAGGCGGCGGTGCTGGCGCCACCACCGGAGCCACGACCGCGGCCGCCCCTGCGGCGCTTGCGCTTAGGAGCGTCGTCGTCGCTGCTCGCAGGCGCTCCCTTGCCATCGCCTCGGGCCGGCGAGCCGCCCGGCACGGACATGGAGTCGCCGATCTGGGGCTTGCGGGCGGCCGCCTCAGCGGCGGGGCGCCGCACGAGCGACGCGTCGGCCGCCTCGACGGACTTCGGGCGTCCCTCGTTGGGAGCGTCGGGCATCTCCGGGTTCCGGTCGCCGTCGACGGCCTCGGGGCGTTCCTCGCCCTCCGAGACTGCGCCCTCGGGACGCGGGCGGCTGCGGTTGCGGCCCCCGCGCGAACCGCGGCGTCGGCGCTTGGCCGCCGCCGACTCCTCGCTGCTGGTGTCGGCGCGCTCGCCGTCGGTCCGCGGGCGCTCAGCCTCGCGGGATTCCGGGGGTGTCGAGGCGGGCTCGGACGGGTTGGTACCGCCGGGGTTGCCAGTGGGTAGATCGGTCATCAGAGAAATCCCTTCTCATCACGCACGCGCTCCCGCGTGCGGGGTCGACGTCGCTCCGCGCGTCCCGGTGTCCCCGAAGGGAATCGGTTCGCAGCGGGCGCCGTCGACCAGCGTCCATTGGTGAGTTCGTAGTACCCGGCCCTCGCCCCAAGTGGGATCCAGGGCACGGAGCAGCTCAGCGGGGCGGAGACTGCGGGGTTGGGTGGCCAGCTCAGCCTCGAGCACGAGGCCGTCGTGGGTGAGGGCAAGGATGGCCGGCAGGGCGTCGAAGGTGACCTCGTTGCCTTTGCGTTCCACGACGATCGGCAGCTCAGCCGCGGCACGCACACGGGCGACGGCGTCGGCAACCTGCGCTGACGCGAGCCCAGCGAGCTCGATCCGCCAGCTCGAGCTGGTGACGGCCTGCTGCAGGGACTCAATGCCCGGGGCGATCGGAATGGCGACCTGCGCCACCATGCCGTCGGGCAAGGACGGGCTGACGATCCCGGGCAGCTCCGCCGGGTCGATGTCTTCGGCGAGGTCGATGTCGAGGTACTCCCCCAGGCTTTCGTGCCCCGTGGAGAGGGCCAGGCCAAAGCTGAGGCGCGGACGAGGGGAGAACCCCTCGCTGTAGGAGACGTTGATGCCCGAACGACGGAGGCTGCGTTCCCAGATCCGCGCGAGGTCTCGATGCGACAGGAAGCGGATCTTGCCGAGCTTGGTGAATCGCACGCGTTGCTTCATGCGCCCACCTCGGCGGGCTTCCGGATCGACAAGGTGACCGGTACCTCGGCGCCGCGCTGCAGACCCTGCCCCGTGCCTTGGCTGCCG
>JANOQG010000323.1:0-1607 GCA_031422255.1 Actinomycetes bacterium
CACAGGCTCCATGCGGCCGAACCTAGACCGAGTGGTCAGGTTCGGGGGAGCACGCTCAGGGGGCGCCTTCGAAAACCGCTGCCTTGATGCCGATCTCGGCTAGGTCGTTGAGGAACGGGATCGGATCGGCCACCGCGCCGAGGCCCGCCGCTCCGGGGGGCAGACCTCCCGCCACCGCCTGGCGCAGGGCCAAGGCGGCCATGGCGCCGGCGGCCACCGCCGGACGGTCGAGCGCGCCGAGCACGAGCACCTCGCTTCGTCCGCTGCGGCGACCGCGCACCTCGACCCGCACGGCGCCCACGAGCCCCTCCGGGTGGGGCTTGCGCAGCATCGGCAGGAGAGCCGAGAAGCGGTCGCGGCGGGTTGCGGCCAGGCGGGCCGTGACGCGCTCGATCGAGGGGAAGGCAGGCACGAGCAGAAGGGCGTCGGGCAGCTCGGCCCGGTAGCAGTCCTCGCCCCCAACGGGGTCAGGGAACCAACACAGCTCGCGACCCGAGCCGGCCGGCCGACGCTGCCAGCCGCCGTCGCGCCAGTCGAGGGCGTGCCCAGTAAGGGCGGCGTGGTGCTGGCGTGCGCACGCCGGACCGCCGGTGCCGCTCCTAGCCACGTGCAGCTCAGTCACCGAGTCGAAGGACGCTGCGGCGTGCCTGGCCAGCAAACAGCTGTAGCCGGGCGAGAACGCCGCGCCCACCACCACGGCCACCCCCCGGATGCATGCCTCGGCGTCGAGGTCTAGCAGGGCGGTGACGTCATCGATGGAGTCACTCGTCGACACCACCGTCCGGCCAGCGGCCACGTGGTGCTGGGCCAGCTCCACATGGGTGCCGGGCGGGCCGGCCAGCAGCACAGCGTCGACTTCGTCTCGATCCCGGCCAGCCACCGCCTTGTCGCCCGAGGCCTCCACCACCGCTGCCTCGCGGCCGGGATCGGCATCGACCACGACCACCTCGTCGACGTCGTCGCTCTCCACCAGCTGGCGTACGGCCCGGGCGCCCACGGCCCCGGCGCCTACGACGAGGGCACGCACTACCGCAGGTCGGGGCCGGACAGCTCGCGCCAGCCCCCATGCTGCGGCGGCGTGCCGCCGGAGCCCCGGAGACGCAGCACCGCCGCGATGATCCCGGCGACCCCGAGGGCGACGAGTGCACGGCGCAGCAGGGCCATCGATGCTCCTCCAGAGGTTGCAGCGGGAGGTCGCGGGAATGCCGCCACCGAGCGCTGAACCTACCAGTCACGTGTTGTCGCTCGGCACGGGTTCACGGTACGGTCCCAGCGGGGGTGGCCCGGGAAGGCGGAGTATGGCGGTACTCACAGCGGCGGAGGTCAACGTCCGCGTGCTGCTGGCACTCACGGTGGTGATCCTGGCCTCCCGAGCCTCGGGCTGGGTGATGACCAAGATCCACCAGCCCCGCGTTCAGGGCGAGATCCTCTCGGGCATCCTCCTGGGACCGAGCCTCCTCGGCCAGGTGTGGCCCGAGGCCGTCTCCTACCTCTTCCCGCCCGAGATCATCAGCGGGCTGAAAGTCCTGGCCCAGATCGGGCTCATCCTGTTCATGTTCCTGATCGGTCTCATGCTCGACCTCGACCACCTGCGCGGCCACGGCCGC
>JANOQG010000324.1:0-2718 GCA_031422255.1 Actinomycetes bacterium
GGCAGCCGCTGGGTCGTGGACCGCGACCTGCACACGCTCGTGGCGCAGGCAGCACGGGTGACTGCACCCAGCGGGAAGATCTACGTGTCGACCAACCTGCAACGCATGACCTGGGCGACCTTCCTCGACCAGGTCGAGGTGGGTGTGGCGGCGGCCGGCCGCCTCGGCTCCATCTCCACCCGGACGCTCCCGCTCGACCACCGCAGTGGTCCTGGCGATCCGCCGTACCTCAAGGCCGCCTGGGTCCAGCTCGACCGCTGAGGGAGTCAGAGGTACAGGCCGGTCCCGGACTCCTCGAGGCGCTGGGCCGCTACGGCGTGGATGTCGCGCTCTCGCAGGATGATGTAGTCGTCACCGCGGACCTCGACCTCGTAGCGGTCTTCCGGGCTGAACAGCACCTGGTCGCCGGCCTCCATGGCGCGGACGTTCGGTCCGGCCGCCACCACCTCGCCCCACACGAGCCGCTTCTTCATCTCCGCCGTGGCGGGGATCAGGATGCCACCTGAGCTACGGCGCTCACCCTCCGGGTTCAGGTCGACGAGGATGCGATCGTTCAGCATCTTGATGGGCAGCTTGTCGCGCTTCGGGGAGGCGGCCATCGGCCCACGATAGGTTCCCCGCCTGTGGGTCACGACCTCCACCTTCCAACGGCCGGATCCGCAACCGCCGCGGCCGTCGTCCTCCACCCACACCCGGCGATGGGCGGCGACCGCCACCACCCGCTGGTGACCGCAGTTGCCGAAGGCCTGGCGGCGGGCGGCATCGCAGCCCTCCGACTCGACCTGACCGACCCCGACGTAGCAGCATCCGCCACTGCTCTCGAGGAAGCGGCTGCTGACCTGCTCCGCGAGGCAGGCGTCTCGCGCTTGTACCTCGTGGGCTACTCGTGGGGCTCTGTCGTGGTCACGCTGGCGGCACCGATGGGCCTGGCAGCGCGGGTTCTGGTCGCTCCTCCGGTCGCGAGCTTTGCCTTCGCCGCCGCCGACGACGTCCCCGCGCTCGTGCTGGTGCCGGCCCACGATCAGTACGGCGGACCCGACGCCGTCGAGCAGGCCATCGGAAGCTGGCCAGCGGTCACGGTTGAGGTCGTGCAGGGCTGCGATCACTTCCTTGCAGGCGCCGTCGATCGAATCGCCACACGTTCCGTGGAGTGGCTCACGGGCAGTCCCTGATCCATCGCCCGAGACCGATCCCGGATCGCTCCAGCAGCCGTCAAGGCGGGCTGTCCCTCGAAGAAATCGCAGATCGGGGGTTGAAGTACGAACGTGTGTTCGATAGGGTGAGGTTCTTCCCCTTCGGGAGCCAGCGGCTCCCCGTTCGCTCGATCGTCGCGTCCGGAAGGGAGAAAGCCATGGCGGTCACCGACCACCAAGCGTCCTCTCCGATGGCCCGCGCCTTCGCCGTCGAGCAGCTCTCGGCGCTGTCCTGTGCGACGACAGCCGAGATGCTCGACGTGATCGCGGCGATGGATCAGGCCGAGGACTACCGGACCGATGGCGCTCTCGACATGGCCTCCTGGCTGGTCGCCACCCTGCATGTCGGTCACGCGACCGCACGGAGCTGGGTTCGCATCGCGGCTGCGCTCACCGTGCTTCCCCATCTTCGGGTGTCCTTCGCTGGCGCGGAGCTGTCGTTCGACCAGATCGCCGCCGCCACCAGGTTTGCCACCCCCGACACCGACGAGATGCTCTCCCACCAGCTTCTCGGTTGCAGCGCCGCTGAGATCGAGGACATGGCCCGCGAACGACGCCGGCGAACCCGCCGCGATGCCCAGAACAGCCACCTCGAGCGGCGGTTCGGGTGGCGGAGGGACCACGAGCTCGACGGGTACCGATACTCCGGGTTCCTCCCCGCCGCGGAGGGCGAGCTCGTCAACGCCGTGCTCGAACGGGCCGCAAGCTCGATCCCGAAGGACTCCACCAGCGGGCTGTGGGATCCGTTCCACCACCGTTGCGCCGACGCGTTCGTCGACCTCTGCCGCCAGCAGCACACGGTCGACCCCGGCCCCGACCCCGCGCTGGTCGTCGTGCACGTGGATGACGACGTGCTCCGAGGGCTGGTCGAGGGCAACGGGAACATCAGTGGCCTGCAGGTTCCGCTCGACACCGTCCGGCGCCTCCTGTGCGACTCGCCTGTCGAGTTCACCATCGAAGGTCCCGACGGCACCTGCATTGGGATCGCCCGGGCGCAGCACGACCCTCCTCGCTGGCTCCGCCGACGCATCCACCGCCGCGACCAGAACCACTGTCGCTTCCCCGGCTGCGGCCGCAAGATCCGACAGATCCATCACATCGAGTTCTGGGAACGCGACCACGGTCCCACAGACTCCTGGAACTTGGTCGGACTCTGTTGGGCGCACCATCACCTGGTGCACGAAGGCGGCTGGACGCTCAAGGGCAACGCCGATCAGGAGCTCGTGTTCACCAGTCCCCACGGCCGCCAGCGCACCTGCCGACCTCCGCCGCTCCTCGACGAGACCCGCACCCGCATCAGCGACGCCACCCAGTTGAACCTCGGCCGCCCCGGCGAGGACTAGTCGCCCGGCGCGTGGCTCACCGCCGTCACGAACGCGGCTCCAGGAGCTCGATGCGGTTGCCAAACGGGTCGTCCACGTACACGCGGTCGTAGCCCTCGAGGGGTTCGTCGTCGACCACTCGATGCCCAGCCTCGAGCAGCGACGACGCGAGGGATCGGACATCTTCGACGAGGAACGCTGGG
>JANOQG010000325.1:0-2676 GCA_031422255.1 Actinomycetes bacterium
GGGTCATCGATTGGCACCCAGCTCTCGGCGACGACGCCATACATCTGCAGGCAGGCGGATTCGGCGTCGTGGAGAGTCTCGTACCAGTCATCCCCGATTGCCGTGCCGTCCTGGTGCGAAGAGCAGGGGAACACGTACACGCCGTCACTCGTCTCGTGCAGGATCAACTGCTTGACCAACGCGTTGTCGGCGACCAGGGCGACCTTTCGCACCGTCCCTGTCTACCTGGCGTGTCATAACTGATGACCCTTACCTGCCAGGATGCGACGCGCTGCGCCGGGACAGCGGACAGACTGCGTCACTGTGCGACGCGTACTGGGGTCACTGGTCCTGGCGGTTGCGGCGGCCCTGTCCGGGGCTTGCAGCGGGGGTGGTGACGTCGGCGACGTCGGCACAACCACCGTCCTGGAACCGACGTCTAGTTCGACCGTCCTCGAAGAGGTGCCCTCAACGACGTCGTCCACCCTCGGGGAGTGGGAAGAGTTCGACACAGCCAGCAAGGAACTCCAGGGCTCCCCAGGCCCCAGGCTCGCGGCAGCCAGGGTTGCGCGTGCCACGGGCCTCGATCGCATCACATTCGACTTCGGTGACGACGACCCACCAGCGGTACAGGTCAGCTACGGCCCAGGGGCGGTCACCGGAGATTGCCCGGACCCGGGGGTCGAAGGACCACGGTTCCTCAATGTTCGTATTCAATCTGCGGGCCATGACGACCGCTACAGCGGCGAGGCCAGGATCGTCGGCGACGCAGCAGCGGCCTCATCGCTGATGTTCACCTGCGAGTACGAGGGCTACCTCTACGCCACGATCTCCGTTTCGATCGAGCTCCCGTTCGCCCTCTATGTAGGCGACACACCAGGCGAAGTCGTTGTGGACCTGGCCACCGGCGGATAGACGCTGACTCGTCTCATCCCTGCCGGACTGCAACGCGAGCAGCGGGCATCGCGGGCAGTAGGCGACTCGCCGGTCATCAGTCCGCGAGAGCTTGACCAGCGAGCAGCGACGGCCAGCGCGCCTCAGGCTGGAGGAAGTGCAGGAGGTCGTTCCACACTCGGCGGCATCGGCATCGTCGTCATGGGACTGGCGGAACCCCTCGAGATGCCCCCGATCTCGTCGAGGTCGTACCAGAGTCGATAGAGGCTCAATGCCTCGGGGAGCGCCGCAATCCCGGTCGCCGATGTGTACGCCTCGAGCATCGACCCATCGCCGGGATCGAGGTTCCACAGGTCCCGTTCAGGCGCGGCGATGCGGGCAGTGTCGATGGGGGCGGTAACGCGGTCGTGCGCACCCCCCCTCGAGGAGAACGTGCGCACGACACGAGCCACAAGCTGGTCTAGAACGGGGGCGGTGGCACGCCACAGAACACTGCGCCAGGGCTTCCCTGCGGCGCATGGACGTACAGGTCACCCGGCGCTTGGATCATGTACTGGATGGCGCTGTTGGGCCCGCCGATGCTGGTTGTGATCCGAATGTTGGGATTGCCCCACTCGACGTACTTGACCGTGGTCGTCGGCCAGAGCTCCCCGGCCCCTGGGAAGTCGATCAGGGTCGTGTCGGAGTACAGGCGTCCGTTGACGAGGTAGAAGCCGTCTGGGTTGATCGGACCGGGCCCCCGAACACCCGGCGAGGTACTCGTGCCACCCGGGACAGCATCGCCGCCGAAGGGATCGTCGGGGTAGCCGTTGTCGCCCACCGCCGGGTTGGCCGCCGGGTTGATGGTCTCATGACAGAAGTGGGCCGAGGCCGGCGACATGCCGAACCCCAGCGCCGCGAGCGTGGCGAGGATCATCGCCACGAGCGCACGGAACACAAGTCGAAGTTTCATTTCGTGCTTCCTCCCTCCCCTTGGCAGCGCCAAGGCCCCACGACAAGCGTGGATCGCGTCGACGACGAGCCTGCCCTCCCGCAGCCACCTGCCGTTCTCGCCCGGCTCAAGGAGGTCACTGCTGTAGGCCACATCGGTCGCCCGCGGTGTGACCCACTATGTAGTAGCACACCCGATCGCACAGGGATATGCCCAAACCCAAGTACTACGAACCGTGCGCGAACCAATACAACGAGGGCTGCCCCGGCTGAGCCATCCAACAGAAGGGGTGTGCTACGACAGCGAGCTCGGCCGGCCGAGGTGCCGGGCCCCGGCCCAGGCCATGCGTCGATCCTTGCGGACCTGCCACGCCCGCATAGTGCCCTGAGCGCTGCGCGCGTTGCATCCCGATCCCTCTTTGTTCGTCAAGGCGTTCTCGGGGTGGGTTCTGGGCCGCGTTGAAGGGGGCCGTCGACGACGGCGGGGATCAGTCGTATGGTCGTGGGTGGTCCGGGAGTGGCTGTTCCGAAGTGCCGGTGTTCAGGGTTCAGCCGGCCACGCTGGATGTAAGAGTCGTCCCTGGTTGCCCTCCCGGGCCGCTTCAGCTCTGGCGGGCGGCGTCAGCGACGAGGTGCCGGTAGATCACGTTGCTGATCCGTCGCTTCAATGCTCGGACGGCGGCGGCAGGTTCGGTGCCGGCGTGACATCGGTCAGATGGAGTCGGTGGACCTCGATCATGAGAGGGAGATCAGCGACGCGCCAGCCACGCTGCATACTGCCCGCTGAGCCCGCGGCTCGCGTCGCAGCCCGGCAGGTATGCCGACTCCCGCGAGCCGGCCCTACCGGCGTCGACCGATGACAAACGCCTGGGA
>JANOQG010000326.1:0-5736 GCA_031422255.1 Actinomycetes bacterium
GCTCCTGCGACCGCTGTGGCTCGCCATCGCCTTCTTCGTGCTGATCCCCGCGGTGTTCGGGTTCTTCATCGGACCCCTCCAACGGGCCCTGGCGAAACCCGACGCCTGGGTGAACCGCGGGCGGCAAGGCTGGATCCTGGCGGTCGTGAGCGTGGTCTCGTTCCCACCACTGGTCGTCGTCGTCGTCATCGTGGCCGCGGCGCGCTTCTTGGCCGCCGCGGTTCGTGCGAGCGGGCCCGGCCATGGCGTCCGCGACCACGCCGCCGTCGGCCTGCTGGTGCGGGGGGCATGGTTCGGCATCGCACTGATCGGCTTGCTGAACCTGATCAGCGACGCGCGCACGATCCTTGCGTGATCGGACGGGCTGAGACGGGAGCCTGAGCACCGTCACACCCCCCGCCTACCCTCCTCCCATGGGCTTGGGAGTGGTGTGGAGCGCATACGGCCGTGAGGCGGCCCTGGCTCTGCGCGAGGCCGTGGCCTCGGCCAAGGCGGGAGAGCCCCTTGCGCCTGTGACCGTGGTGGTGCCGTCGAACCATGTCGGTGTGGCCGCGCGGCGGCTCCTGGCGTCCGGTTCCCTGGGGCCGATCGCCGAGGCTGGGATCGGGCTGGCAGCTGTCACCTTCGTCACCACCTATCGACTGGCCGAGCTCCTCGGCGCCCCGGTGCTGGCCGGGCAGGGCAAGCGGCCCGTGTCCACGCCGGTGCTGGCGGCGGCGATGCGGGCGGAGCTGAACACCAACGCCGGGCTGTTCGAGCCGGTCAAGCAGCATCCGGCCACGGAGTCGGCCCTCGTCAGCACCTATCGCGAGCTGCGCGATCTCTCCCCGACCGCGCTCGATGCGCTCGCCGGCACGAGTGCCCGCGCCCGGGAGGTGGTGCGGCTCCACCGTGCCACCCGGAGCCGGCTCCAAGCCACGTGGTCCGACGAAGAGGACCTCCTCGCTGCCGCCGCCCTCGCCCGCCCATCGGCCCTGGCCGAGCTCGGGGCTCTCGTCGTCTACCTGCCGCAGCGGCTCTCCCGGCACAGCGGCCTCATGCTGCGCGCGTTGGCCGAGCAGGTCGACACCACGGTGGTGGCCGGGCTCACCGGCCTGGCCACGGCCGACGCGGAGGTGCTCGCCTCGCTCAAACGCCTCGGAATCGACGTCAGCCAGGCCATCGGCGGCCACCCCGCGCCGGTGGCGGCCGAGCGCACCATGGTGCTCAGCGCCTCCGACGCCGACGAAGAGGTCCGAGCCGCTGTCCGCGCCGTCGTCGGAGCCGTTGGTCAGGGCACCCGGCTCGACCGGATCGCCGTGCTCCACGCCAGCCCCGTTCCCTACGCTCGCCTCGCGCACGAGCAGCTCAACGCGGCCGGCATCGGCACCAACGGCGCCGAGGTGGTCCCCCTGGCCGCCCGGATGGCCGGCCGCACGCTGCTCGAGCTGCTCGACCTGCCATCGAACGACTTCCGCCGGCAGGACGTGTTCGCCTGGCTCGGCGCTGGCCCCGTGCTCCACGACGATCGCTGGGCACCCACCACGGCGTGGGAGCGGTTGTCCCGCGACGCCGCCATCGTGGCCGGGCGCGCCCACTGGGATGAGCACCTCACGCAGATGGCCGCGGAACAGGAGGTTCGAGCGGACGAGGCCGAGGCCTCCGACGAACAACCCGACTGGGTGTCCGGCGAGGCTCGAAAGCTGGCTCAGCGCTCCCTCGACCTGCGCCGCTTCGTCCTGCGCGTCATCGACGACCTCAACGCCGCCAGCGCCGCGCCCCGGCCCTGGAGCCAGCAGGCGGCGTGGGCCCAGCGCTGGCTCAAGGACCTGCTCGGTGGCTCAACCCGACGCGATGCCTGGCCAGAGGCCGAGCGCAAAGCCGCCGAGCGCGTGGAGGTGGCCCTCGATCGCCTCGGGGCGCTCGACGCGGTGGAAGGGCCCGTCGCCCTCGACGTGTTCGCGCGCACCCTCGCCATCGAGCTGGAGGCCAGCCTCGATCGCGTGGGCCGCTTCGGCGACGGCGTACTGGTCGGCTCGGTGGAGATGGGGATCGGGCTCGACCTCGACCTCGTCGTGGTGCTCGGCCTGGCCGAAGGGTCCTTCCCCGGCACCGTCCGTGACGATTCGCTGCTCCCCGACTCCGAACGCCAACGCACCGAGGGCGAGCTGAGCCTGCGCTCGGACCGAGTGGAGCGCCAGCATCGTCACCTCCTCGGTGCGCTGGCGAGCGCCGAAGGCCACCTGTTGTGCCTCCCGCGGGGCGACCTGCGCCGCAGCGTGAACCGCGTGCCATCACGCTGGATGCTCGATCTGGCGGCGTCACTCGCCGGCCTGGAGCGGTGGACCACCGACCTCATGAAGGCTCAGGAGCCCTGGATCGAGCACGTCGCCTCGTTCGACGCCGGCCTCCGCACCATGGCGGAGCCGGCGACGGCCCAGGAGCACCGTCTCCGCTCCCTGCTCGCCAACCACGGAGCGATCGCGGATACCGACGACGCCCGCACGGCCCTGGCCCACTCTGTCCTGACCGCCCGCCGGAGCGATCGGTTCACCCGCTTCGATGGGCACGTGGAGGGGCTGCACCTCCCCTCACCGGTCGACCACGTCACCTCGCCGACCCGCCTCGAACGGTGGGCGATCTGTCCCCATGCGCACTTCGTGCAGGACATCCTGCGGGCCTCCCCCGTGGAGAACCCCGAGGACAACCTCATGATCACGGCGCTCGACAAGGGCACGCTCGTGCACCAGATCCTCGAGGACTTCCTCGCCGAGGTCCTCTCCCGGCCCGCACCCGACCGTCCGGCCCCCACCGATCGGTGGACGGCCACCGACCATGCCCGGGTGCAGGCCATCGGCGAGCAGCGATGCGACGAAGTGCGGGCCCGGGGTCTCACGGGTCGGCCGATCTTCTGGAAGCGCGACCGCCGTCGAATCTTGAACGACCTCCGCACCTTCCTCCTGCACGACGATGCGCA
Source organism: Actinomycetes bacterium (assembly GCA_031422255.1). Taxonomy (GTDB): domain Bacteria; phylum Actinomycetota; class Acidimicrobiia; order Acidimicrobiales; family VFJN01; genus VFJN01. The sequence goes on from JANOQG010000326.1 coordinate 2,957, forward strand.
CCGGGCGACCCACCACACCACCCCGATCGCGGTGGAGCTGGGCTTCGGGTTCGACGGGGTGCCAGCCGTATCCGTGCCGCTACCCGATGGGCGGGTTCTCCAGGTGCGCGGCCGGGCCGACCGGCTCGATCGCGCGGCCGACGGCACGCTCCACGTCGTCGACTACAAGACCGGTCGCTATGGCGAGGCCTACAAGCCCCTCAGCGAGGCCAACCCCGTCGCGGCCGGCACCAAGCTCCAGCTCCCCCTCTACGGGCTCGCCGCACGACTGGCCGAGGGCGAGCCGCTCACACCGATCCACGCGGAGTACTGGTTCGCCACCTCGGCCGGGGGATTCGCCCGCAAGGGCTACCCCGTCACCGACGCGGTCCTCGCGGAGACCGCGGCCACCCTCGCCACGATCGTGAGCGGCATCGAGGCCGGCGTGTTCCCGCCCCACCCCGATGGCAACGCCACCTTCTTCTACGTCGCCTGTGCCGTGTGCGACCCCGACAGCCTCGGCACCGTCGAGCTCCGCACCCACTGGGACCGCAAGCGCCATGACCCTGCCCTCGCCGTCTACGCCGACCTGGCGGAGCCCCTCGAGCCCGACGTGCCCGACCACGAGCAGGGGGCCGCATGACCATTCCTCCGCCGCCCGATGAGGCCGCCCGCACCACCATCGCGACCGCCCTCGACCGCACCCTCTTCGTGGAGGCCGGGGCGGGTTCAGGCAAGACAACGGCCCTCGTGCGCCGCGTGGTCGCCCTCGTGGAGTCCGGCGTCGAGCTGCGGAACATCGCCGCCATCACCTTCACCGAGAAGGCCGGCGCCGAGCTGCGCGACCGCGTGCGCCACGAGCTCCAGGACCACGCCGCCCACCCCGACGCTCCGGCGGAGACGGCTCGGCTCTACGGGGCTGCCATCGGCCAGATCGACGGCGCCGCCATCGGCACCCTCCACTCCTTCGCCCAGCGCATCCTCTCCGAGCACCCCGTGGAGGCTCAGCTCCCGCCCCGGGTCGAGGTGCTCGACGAGGTCACCTCCGGCATCGCGTTCGACCGCCGCTGGAGCCGTGTGCTCGACCTGCTCCTCGAGGACCCAGCGCTCGAGCGCACGATCCTCCTGCTCAACGCGGCCAAGGTCGACCCGAGGAAGCTGCGCTCCCTCGCGCTGGCCTTCGACGGGTCGTGGGATCTGGTCGAGGACCGCGTACCCGTCGAGGCACCAGAGCCCCCGGCCGTCGCTGAGGCTCTCCCGAAGATCCTCGCCGAGATCGAGACCTTGGCTGCGCTCACCAGCCGCTGCACCGAGCCCACCGACAAGCTCCTGGGCCGCATCACCGACATCGTCACCTTTGGTCTGCTGCTCCAACAGGCGAGCGACGACGATCTCGACCTGCTCGAGATGCTCACCGAGCCACCCAGGCTCACCGCCAGCAACCTCGGGAAGGCCGGGGCATGGGACGGGTGCAAGCCGACCGTCATCGCCCAGATCGATGTGGTGGCCGATGCCGTGGCTGCGGTGAAGGGAACCGTGCTCCAGGCGTGTGCCCGGCACCTCGCCTCGGCCATGCGGCTCCACACGCTCCAGGGGGCCCGGGAGCGCCGAGCGGCTGGGCAGCTCGAGTTCCACGACCTGCTCGTGCTCGCCCGTCAGGTGCTGCGCGACCCCACGCATGGTCCGATCGTGCGGGCGGCACTCCGGGATCGATACCAGCGGCTCCTGTTGGACGAGTTCCAGGACACCGATCCCATCCAGATCGAGCTGGCGGTGCGCATTGCCTGCGCCGACCCCGCCACCGCCGACGACGACGATTGGGCCGACATCGTTGTCGAGCCGGGGCGGCTCTTCATCGTCGGCGACCCCAAGCAGTCGATCTATCGGTTCCGACGCGCCGACATCAGCACCTTCATCGAAGCCAAGCAGCGCTTCGGCGCGGAAGCCGGCGAGGCCGTGACGCTCAGCGCCAACTTCCGCACGGTCGGCCCGATCATCGACTGGGTGAACGTCACCTTTGCCGCGCTCATGGCGGAGGCTCCCGATGTCGACGTGCCCCACCCATCGCAGCCGGAGTACGTCCCCCTCGATGCACAGCGCGGCGAGCCAGCCCGCGGGCCGTCCGTCGCGGTGGTGGGCTCGGTGCCCCATCCGCCCAAGACGAAGGCCAGCCCCCTGCGAGCGGCCGAGGCTCAGGACATCGCCCACGCCATCACCCGCGCCCTGGCGGAGGAGTGGCAGGTGCGGGAGGGCGAGGACGGCTGGCGCCCCCCGACGCTCGGCGACATCACGATCCTCGTCCCCGCCCGCACCTCACTCCCGTTCCTCGAGGAAGCCCTCGGCGCGGCGGGGATCCCCTTCCGGGCGGAGTCGAGCTCGCTCGTCTATGCCAGCCGAGCGGTGCGGGATCTCCTGATGGTGTTGCGGGCGGCCGACGACCCCACCGACCACCTCCGCATCGTGTCCGCCCTGCGCACGCCACTGCTCGGCTGTGGTGACGACGACCTCTTCCGCCACAAGGTCGAGGCCAAGGGGAGCTGGAGCTACAACACACCCGAGCCGCCCGATCCCGCCGCGGGCCCGGTCACGGCCGCTCTGGCCTTCCTGCGCGAGATCCATCAGGCCCGCCACTGGCAGTCACCGGCAGAGCTGCTCGATCGCATCGCCCGCGACCGCCGGGCTCTCGAGCTGGGCTTCGCCGAGAGCCGCCCGCGCGACGTATGGCGACGCCTGCGGTTCGTGATCGACCAAGCCCGTGCGTGGAGCGAAGCCACCGGCGGAAGCCTGCGCTCCTACCTGCG
>JANOQG010000327.1:0-1874 GCA_031422255.1 Actinomycetes bacterium
GTCGGCATCAACGACGACTACAAGCCCGGCGAGCGTAGCGGGAAGGTGGCGGCGGGCCAGGGCCCCGGCTGCGCGCCAGGTGGCGACTCGGGGCGCATGGTGGTGGCGTGGTGGCTGGCCGGCCGGGTGGACGACGACACACGGCGCCAGGTGATCGAGATGCACGAGGAGGATCCCTTCCAGGACGCCATCTCAGGGTCCGGGTACGTCTCGGTCGTCGGCGGCGGCCCGACACCACTCGCCGCGCAGCTGCTGGAGCGTGACGACGCGAAGGTCGGCAAGCTCATCCGCGAGCACTGGGACGAGCTGACCTCGCCCGATGTAGGAGTGCAGCCGATCATGTAGCTGTTCGACCTGAAGCTGGTGGACGGCGTGGGGTACCAAGGCGAGAAGGAGGACCCCCACGAGGTGCCTGAGGGCTGTCCGCCACCCCCTCGCGGATAGCTCGCCCGGGGTCGAGGACGGTGGGTGGGGTTCCCCCGAGATCCTGGACACCTTGGCCTCAGGGTTGGCGCCCCTGGCGCTAGCCGTCCCCAAAGGTCCACCCGTTGTCAGAAGAACAACGTTTTGCCAGGTCCTCGGGTGTTTCGCGTGTCTGGTCGCTGAGGCACGTTCGTCTTCACTTGTAAACCGTTCCCATCAATCGCTGCTATCGACCGGCGACGGATTCTTCCGAGCCTGCGATGGTGTCCGTGTCGCGGCCTAGGCGGTACCGGCTGCTGAGGGGGTCGGTACAGTCGCGCTTCATGACTGACGTCGACTACGCCGTGATCTATCGGAGCATCCGACTTCGGGTCGCGAGCCTGGTCCGGAACCTGCCTGCCGATGTGCTCGTCCGCGCTGTGCCTGCCACGCCGGCCTGGCGTGTCCGCGACGTTGTGGCCCATCTCGCGGGTGGAGCTGCTGACGTCCTTGCTGGCAACCTCGAGGACGTCGCGAGCGACGCGTGGACCCAGGCCCAGGTTGATGCCCGGATCGACGTGCCGTTCCTCGAGGTCCTCGAGGAGTGGGACCGATGCAGCGCATCCGTCGAGCCGATGATCCAGGACTTTCCACCGATCATGCGGATGATGCTCCTCACCGACGCGGTCACCCATGAGCACGACATCCACGGCGCGATCGGAACCGAAGGCGACCGCGCGAGCGATGCCGTGGCCTTCGCCTTCCACGGCGTGTCACGCGCGATTGGCGCGCGTCGCGGCGCCGGTGGCGCGTTGCGCATCGTTCATGAGGCTGGCGATGCCGTCGTCGGCGACGGGGAGCCGACCGGGACCGTGCGGACGAGCAGATTCGAGATCGTCCGCGCTGGCGTTGGTCGCCGGTCGTATGAGCAGATCAGGGCGTGGGACTGGGACGGCGAAACGCTTGTCGAGTCGTTCGTCCTTGGTCGCTTCTCGCCACCTCGCCCAGATCCCTTGGTCGAATAGCCGACCCGGCGGCAGGGCTCATCGGATGGAGCACACGGTGCGGCTGGTCTGAGCGGACGCGCCGGACCCAATCTGGCGGGGGAACGCTCGCCGCGCGATGCGGCGCGGTTTGCGGATCGCTTCTTGGCGTGCCGTGTGACGACGAGCGAGCAGCCAGTACGAGATCGAGGTGAACGCAGGTTCAGTAGCCTCCGGGCGATGAGTGACCTGGGCGCCATGACGTATCCGCTGCCGGAGCGTCCGGCGTTGGCAGACGTCGCGGCGACGCTGCAGGCTTCCGGACACTGGGCGATGGTCGTCGACGACCAATGGCGGCTGGTATACGCCACCGACGGGCTGCGGCTGACGTTCGGTGCCTTTGAGGAGCTCGCACCTTTCGCGGTCGGGGAGCACTGCTTCGGACCCGAGGCGATCCGGTTGGCGCTCGGCTGGCGTATGGGGTTGAAC
>JANOQG010000328.1:0-13834 GCA_031422255.1 Actinomycetes bacterium
CCCGCTCACCGATGCGACCCGCAAACACAGACGCACCCTTGGCCACGAGGTCGGCCTCCAAGCCGTGGCCACAGGCTTCGTGAAACAGCACACCACCGCCGCCGGGGCCCATCACGACCGGCATGGTGCCGGACGGGGCGGGACGGGCGGACAACTTGAGGAGGGCTCGTTCCGCGGCCTCGCGGGCAAGGTCCTCCACGTCGTAGGTGTCGAAGAGCTCGAAGCCGATCGTGCGCCCGAGCGACTGATAGCCCGTCTGCATCCCCGTATCGGCCGACGCCACTGCCATGACCGTGAACAGCGTGCGCACCTGATCATCCTCGGTGAGCAACCCGTCGCTGTTGGCGACGAGGATGCGCCGACGGCTATCGCCGTAGCGAGCCGTGACCTGCGTGATGGAGCTCCCGGCTCCGCGGGCGGCTTCATCAGCCCGACGCAGCAGCTCGACCTTGCGGGTCTTGGCTACGTCTTCCGGGAGGATCGCGATGTCGTTCGGACGCGGTGCGTTCTGGCGGGTGAGGGCGATCTCTCGCACGCCCCCGCCGCCAGATCGGGCAGCCGCGCCCGCCGCTTCGGCGGCCTCCGCGAGACCAGACTCGGACAGGTCGGCAGTGTGGGCAAACCCCGTGGTGTCGCCCACGATGACCCGGATTCCTGCACCCCGATCGCGGCCTGAGCTCAGGTTCTCGACCTTCCCGTCGTCGAAGACGGCGTTCGACGATGCCTTGTCCTCCACGAAGATCTCGGCCAGCTCCCCTCCCGTACGAAGCGCGGTCGTCAGGGTGCGGCGGATGAGGTCGTGATCGAGCAAGTCGGCTCCTCTTGGCTGGCCGGTCCGGGTGCGGCGTATCGTACCCAGGTGCCCCTGAGTCCCGGCCTGCACGGCAGCGCGCAGTTGGTGGTAACCCCGGCGGATACCGCGCGTGCGCTGAAGTCGGGCGACGTCGAGGTGCTGGGCACACCCCGACTCATCGCGCTCGCCGAGGAAGCCGCGATCGCTGCACTCGCTGACCGCCTACCCGCTGGCCAGACCACCGTGGGCATGCGCGTGCAGATCGACCATCTCGCCCCTACGAACGTGGGCTCATCGGTCGCCGCGGAGGCAACCCTCGAAAAGGTGGAGGGCCGACGCCTCACGTTCACGGTGTCCGTGAGCGACCACTGCGGCCTGGTGGCAGCCGGCAAGTTCACGCGCGTGATCGTGGAAACCGACCGATTTCTCGAGAACGCCCGGTAGCACTCAGGCAGGTTCGTCGGTGAATGCGCTCACCAACAAGCTCGCGATCTCACTGAAGGGCGTGGCACCGGCAGGCGACGGCACCACGATCTGCACCGGCTCGCCGTAGTCAAAGAGCTCCAGAATCATCGTGATCTGACCCTCGCCCTCGGAACCCCAAGGGCCTGCGCCATCGAGCTCGACCTGGACCCGCCGAGCCAGTCCGTCGGCATCGATCCACACGCTCACCGGCACGTCGGTGAGCGCCTCACCGAGGTCGATCGTGGCGTCGTATCGGGTGGTGCGGACGCCGCGGACATCCTGCGGGCCAACCTCATCGACGGCGCCGGCACCGCGAAGCGCTTCGAGGATCTGTGTGGGATCGGCACCCACCGCGGGGAGCCCCAACGCGTCACCGGCCTGTCCTAGGTCTTCGGCGCTGGCCGACAACCAGCCGGCACTTCCCGTAAGCGATGCCAGCATCGGCAATCGGAGGTACGTGACCGCACCATCCGCGACGATCTCGAGCGGCTCGTCGAACGATGCGCCAAGCGCTCCCAGATCGAGCGTGAGGGCGGCCTGCCCAGCGGCCCTGTCGAACGCGCCCGCACCCCCCAAGACGAAGGTGCTCTCTGGCCCGTCGATCGTGAACGTCACCTGGATCTGCCCCGTGGAGGCCTTCGCCACGTTGTCGGGGACGGCCCGCAGCAGACCGGCCGGCGAGGCCGTCTGGACGGGCACCGCCTCGCCGGCCTGTGTGGAGCAGGCGGTGGCGAGGAGCAGCGGCACGACGAGCGCCGGGACGATTGTGCGGAACATGGTGTCTCCCGGAGTGCCACGTGCATGGTGGGCGGGGATCGCGCGTAGATCGCCCCGCCGAGCGATCGGCGTTTGGAGCGTATCGACGCGGCGTGGCCGGCGGAAGGGGGGCCTACGATGGACCGAGGATGACGACGGGGAGGACACGGTGAACCGCAAGCAGGCCGTTTCGCTGATCCTCCGCCTCACACTCAGCGCGGCGATGCTCGCTGTCTTGATCTGGCGAGTGCCGGATGTGGAGCTCAGCGAGGTGTTTCCCGAGCTCACCCTGCGCACCGCGCTGTGGATGGCCATCGCCGCCGCCCTCACCCTGGCCGGGCTCGTGCTGTCCGCCTTGCGCTGGCAGCGCGTGCTCGAGGTGCTCGGCCTCCAAGCGGGGCTGCGGCGGCTCCTGTCGCACTACCTCGCCGGGCAGTTCGTCTCCAACGTGCTGCCCACCACCATCGGCGGCGACGTGCTGCGGGTGAGTCGCTTGTCCAGGGAGACCGGCGAGTCGCCCAAGACGTTCGCTTCTGTGGTGCTCGAACGCCTCACCGGGTGGCTCGTGCTCCCGATCATCAGCGTCATCGGCTTTCTCGTGAACCCCCCGCTCCAACACCTCGGACGCGCCACCCAGGTGGCGCTTGGCCTCGCGTTCGCAACGCTCCTGGCCCTCTGCATCGTCCTGTACGCCGTGGCCGACCAGCGCATCGGGGGCCGCTTCGAAGCGCGCGACGGCTGGCGCCGCTTCGCCGCCGCCGTGCATCTCGGCCTCGATCGGCTCAAGCACCAACCCGCCGCCGCCGTCAACGTGCTCCTCGTGGGCTTCGCCTACCAGTTGGTTCTCGTGCTCGCCGCGGTGGCAGCGGCTCAGGCGCTCGGCGTGCGTCCGGCTGGGCTCACCGCGCTGCTCGCCTTCTTTCCCGCGGTGGCGATCGCCCAGGTACTGCCCATCGGGATCTCGGGGCTCGGGGTGCGCGAGGGCGCCTTCGTGCTGTTCCTTGGCCCGTTGGGCGTGGCTTCGCAAGACGCCATCGCCCTCGGGTTGCTGCTCTATCTCCTCAACCTCGGCGTGAGCCTGCTCGGCGCGCCAGCGTTCGCCATCGGCGGTCGCGTCCCTCCTGACGAGTCGCTCGCTCCCGCCTGAACCGCTCCGCCTGCTAACCCTTGCAGCGTGAGTGAGCCGGGCACGACGGATCTGACGGACCAGCCCGAGGCCGCCAAGGACCGAGCCGGGTTGCGTTGGTGGAAGGAGCTGGTCTTCGCCGCCGCCGTCTACGTCGTCTACTCGTTCGTACGGAACCAGTTCGGCTCCGCGGGCGGCGACCCCGGCCCCGCCTTCGGGCATGCCGAGGACTTGATCGCGCTCGAGAAGTCTCTGCGCCTCTACATCGAACCGGGCCTGCAGCAGTGGTACCTGGGGCTGCCCGGTCAGGGCCTGATCCGAGCGTGGAACGTGTACTACGGCCTGGCCCACTTCCTGGTCACGTTCGTCGCGTTCGTATGGATGTTCCGACGCAACCCCGAACGTCACCGCCTGCTGCGCAACACGCTGGCGATCACCACGGCACTCGCGGTGATCGGGTTCGCCGCCTACCCCCTCATGCCACCGAGACTTCTCGACGACCCAGGCCAGTTCGGCGGCTGTCAGGTGTACGCGCCCGACGCGGCGGCTGCGGCGCCCTCAGGCGCACTCAGTGCGCCGGGCTGCGACCGCTTTGGCTTCGTGGACACCGTGTCCGCCCACGGCGGCTGGATCTCCTTCGGCGACGAGGGGATGAAGGACGTGTCGAACCAGTACGCCGCGATGCCGAGCATGCACATCGGATGGTCGACTTGGACGGCGATCGTGCTGGTCCCGCTTGTACGTCGCCGATGGGCCAAGGTCGCGGTCGGCCTGTACCCCGTGATCACGTTGGTGTGCATCCTCCTCACGGCCAACCACTTCTGGATCGACGGCGTGGGCGGGCTCGTCTGCCTCGCGGCCGGCTACGGACTCGCCAAGGCACTCACCCGATGGCGTCCCGTGACCGCCGCCCCAGCGCTGACCTCAGGCTGAGTCGGGGTTGCCCCACCACACCGGGCGACCGTGGTAGCCGGCGGTCGCCAGCAGCTCCTCCTCGCCGCTCGGCCACGAGGTGAGGCGCAGCTCCGCGCGCTCTCCTGCTGGCTCCATCCGCAGCCAGGCCAGCGGTGCATCTTCGCTGGCGCGGGCACCGGCCGATTCCAGGACGCCAACGAGTCGACGACGGCCTTCAGGGGTGAGGTACTGCAGCACGATCGAGTGCGTGACGACGGTGGCAAGGCCGGGGGTCGGCGCGGCCAGCTGCGCCTCGGTCCAGGCTGACGCATCCGCCCGATCGACGGTGGCGGGCACCCGGCGCGCCACCTCGATGGCGGCTTCAAGGCGCTGAATGCGCTCGGGTTGGTCGGGCCACACGAAGGCCAGGAGCGACAGTCGGCCGTCCTCAGTGGTGGGGTCGAGGGGATTGCGGTCGCAGCCGCGGCGCTCCGCCACGTCGAACGAGCTTGGGAGCCCAGGCGACGCTCCTTCCCACACCCCCGCAAAGCGCACGGGGCTAGCGGGGTCGCCCGCCACCGCTCCCTCGCCGTGGACGTAGGCGTACTGATCCCAGCGAAGGTTCAACCCGGCACTGCTCCCGAGCTCGAGCACTCGCAGCGGCAGCCTCGTGCGACGAGCCACGGTGGCGTAGCCCCCCACCAACACCGCCGACCGCCCCACCTCGTTCGTCTGCACCCCGTCGTCGATGCGGCGCGACACCTCCTCGCGGTGGCGCCGCAAGGTGAGCAAGAACGCTGGCACGGGATCGCTGCCGTCGGTGCCCCCCGCCGACGGGTAGAACGCCGCCAGCTCCGGGGCTCGCCCCTCCAGGACGATCCGGTGGACGCCGGCAAGGAAGCGCAGCGGAAGGGCCGAACCGAGCGGATCGTCGCCGCGATGTCGCAACAGGTCGGCGCTGATGCCTCCCGCGCTGAGGTCGGCCAGCACTCCGTCCAGGATGCGGCCGTACAGCCGCGATCCCGACTCGGCGCATGCGGTGGCTTGGAACCTGACGACGTCAATGACCGAGGTGACCGTCACAGTCAGTCGGCACGCGACACGGCGCACACGCTGACGGGGCGCTCCACGCCTTTGAAGCTGCGGCGGCGCGCTCGCCCGAAGGCAACGCCACGAAGGTCGCCGACCTCGTCGCGGACAGCGGTGGTGGCGAGCACCTGTCCTCCCTTGGCTGCGGCAGCGACCCGAGCGGCCAGGTTGACGTCGTGTCCGATCAGATCGTCGGCCGTCACCACGGCCTCGCCGGTGTGCACACCGGCCCGAAGCAGCAGCCCCTCAGGAGGCACGTCCACGAGCTCGATCGCGGCGAGAAGACCCGCCTCGGCTGACGGGAAGGAGAGCATCAGCCCATCGCCCAAGCGCTTCACGACCTTGCCACCGCGGCTCCGCACGACCGGCCCGATGACCCTGTGATGATCCTCCAGCAACCCGATCGCGGCGGCATCGCCCTCGCGTGCGGTGAAACGCGTGAAGCCCTCGAGATCAGTGAAGACGATCGTCGTTGGCGTCGGGCTGGTGTCGGCCCGGCCATCGATCGGATGCTCGTAGGCGAGGAGCTGGAGGGCGTTGAGGCCGATGCTGCCCAGGGCCGACGGACGCCGCTCGACCGACCGTTCGAGGAAGCGCTGCACGACATCGAGTGCAGGGGTCGTGCGGATCGGGTGCCGGCCCGGTTCTTCCAACCACGCACGATCGACCAGGCCCACCTCCACGGCCGTGTCCTTCAGGCCAGGATCCCGCCTGAGCAGCTCGGCGGCCCGCTCGGCCATGCCAACCCGGACGGCGTCGACCGCCGATTCCCCTTTGACCCGGGCATCATCGAGTCCAGCCATTCGGGCCAACCTAGTGGGCCTGCATGGTTCCGGAAGCGGCTGCGCGGGTACCGTGGGAACCCAGCGGCCGCCCCTGGTGGCCACCCCCACCGCCTCGGAGCCCACCAGCCCCCAATGCTCCTCGATTCGATCACCGGCCCCCAGGATCTCCGTCGACTGACCGCCGCCCAGCTCGAAACGCTGGCCGGGGAGATCCGCGAGCTCATCGTCGACTCCGTGGCGCAGGCCGGCAGCGGCCACCTCGGCTCCAACCTCGGGGTCGTCGAGCTCACGTTGGCGTTACACCGCGTTTTCGACTCCCCGCGCGACATCCTCCTGTGGGACACCGGCCACCAGGCCTACGTCCACAAGATGCTCACCGGCCGGGCCGCCGACTTCCAGAACCTGCGCAAGGCGGGCGGGATGTCTGGCTACCCCTCCCGCGTGGAGTCAGACCACGACTGGATCGAGAACAGTCACGCCTCCACGGTCATCAGCTACGCCCATGGCCTCGCCGTCGCCCAGGAGCACGAGCTCGGCGACCAGCGGCGCGTCGTCGCTGTGATCGGCGATGGTTCCCTCACGGGCGGCATGGCGTTCGAGGGCCTGAACAACCTTGGCCACTCTGGCAAGAAGGCCATCCTCGTCCTCAACGACAACGGCCGCTCCTACGCCCCCACGGTGTCGAAGCTCGGCGACAGCCTCGGACGGCTGCGTCTGCACCCCACCTACCTGCGCAACCGCGGGCGCCTCGATCGCATCCTCCACGACATGCCCGTCGTCGGCCACCAGCTCGAGAAGAGCCTGGACGGCTTCGTCGCCGCCATGCGGGAGATGTTCGAGCCGCCGGCCTTCTTCGAGAACCTCGGTGTGCGGTATACCGGGCCCTTCGACGGCCACGACATCGAGGGCATGGAGAAGGCGCTCCGCCACGCGGCCGAATACGACGGGCCCATCGTCGTGCACGTGCTCACGGAGAAGGGCCGTGGCTATGCGCCGGCCATGAACGACCCGATCAAGCGCCTCCACGACATGGGTCCTGGCGCCCCGAAGCCGGGCAGCTACACCGCTGCGTTCACGGAAGCCATGATCAAGGAGGCGGAAGCTCGGCCCGAGCTCGTGGCGATCACCGCCGCCATGCCCGACTCCACCGGGTTGCTCCCCTTCGGTGAGCGCTACCCCGGGCGCCTGATCGACGTCGGCATCGCCGAGCAACATGCCGTCACCTCAGCCGCGGGCATGGCCATGGGTGGCTTGCGTCCCGTCGTCGCCCTCTACGCGACGTTCCTCACCCGTGCCATCGATCAGGTCACCTACGACGTCGGCCTCCACGGCCAGCCCGTCGTGTTCTGTCTCGATCGAGCCGGCATCACGGGCGACGACGGGGCCTCCCACCACGGCGTACTCGACATGGCGCTCGTCACGAAGGTGCCGGGCATGACCCTCTTCGCACCGTCCTCCTACCAGGAGCTCGGAGTGATGCTGCACGACGCCCTCGACCTGTGCACCGGCCCGGCCACCATCCGCTGGGCCAAGACGGCGGCGCCATCGGTCGGATCAGAGGACGTCGGATCAGGGCTTCAGGGCCGTCGGGTTCGCGACGGCCGCGACCTCTGCATCCTCGCCGTTGGCAAGATGCTCGCCGCCGCCGAGGCCGCCGCCGAGGCGCTGGCCGCCGACGGCATCGAGGCCACGGTCTGGGACGTGCGAGTGGTGCCCCTCGACCCGGCCATGCTTGCCGACGCGGCCGACCATCCTGTGGTGCTCACCGCCGAGGATGGCGTGCGCGAAGGAGGGGTCGGCTCGATGATCGCCGATGCCATCTCGCTGCGGTCCACCGGCAGCCCGCCCCGCGTGCGAGTGCTCGGCACACCGATGGAGTTCATCCAGCACGGCAAGCCCGACCAGATCCTCGCCGACCTCGGCCTCGATGCCGCCGGCTTGGAGCGCGAAGCCCGCTCGCTGGTGGCCAGCCTCCGCGCGTAGCCCGGATCAGAGGTCCGCGGCGTCGACCTTCGCGACGACCGAGCGCACCAGAGCCTCGAGCTCCCCCTCGCCCAGCGCTCCTGTCACGTACTCCAGGATCGGCATTCGGATGATCGTCCGCCCCACGCGTGCCCGCACGAAGTAGCCGGTCATCGCGTCGAAGGTCCCGTTGAGCGGGACCCGAACGTGGAAGCGATCGATCACCAGGTCACTGAGGCCGTCGAGCCGCTGACGACCTTCGAACTCCGCGTCCGCGAGGTCGGTCGCTCCGGACTGGAACTCTCGCGCTCGCTTGCCGAGCGAGACCTCCGTGCAGGTGACGTAGTTGGGGCTGTAGATGGCCGCGAACTCCCGCTCCGCTTCCGCCTCCGTCGGCGCTAGGAGGACGGTCAGATCGAAGTGCACGCTCGCCAGATCGGGGTGACCAGGTGTCAGCCGGTTGAATGAGCGCCTGACCCCGGCCAGGTGCGCTCTCAGCGCACCATCATCGCCGCCACAGATGTGCTGGTCGAGCAGGGCGCCTCGGAGGACCCCGTCGCTGTCGCAGCACTTTGTCCAGCCAGTGAGGTCATCCTCTGCGACGAGAGCGCCTTGCACATCCCGGACAACCTGCGCCACCAATTCCTCCCATGCCGCAGCGCCAGCGATGACCGCTATCGAAAGCAAGGCGATGGGCACCGCAACGAGCAGACGGCTGCGGGGCGGGAGTGCCAACGGATCGCCCACGGTGCGGTGCGGTGGTGTGCTCGCGATCCCCCGGACGCCCGCCGCCACGATGACACCGCCGACGGCTCCAGCGAGGAGCGACCACATCAGCAGGTACCTGGCCCCGGTCATGCTTGGGCTGGGAACCATGGCGCCGCCCAGAGCAAACGCCCCTGCCAACGCGCCGAACAGCGGGCCTCCCCAGCGCCCTAGGAACGACTCTCCCCCGAGCCGTGTAAGGCGGCCACCAAACGCCAGCCCCACCAGGAGGGCGGCGGCGCTCGACGCCACAGCAGGCCGAGCAATGGCCTGCCACGAGCTCCACCCGGATGTTGCGGCGCCCATCAGCGCCGCGATCGCGAGGCCGACACCGAGTACTTTCCAGGCTGAGCGGCGCTGACGTTGGCGTCGTGCTTCCCGAACCTCTGCCGCCACCTCCAGCGGAACGGACCCGATCGCCGCTCCCACCGACCGACCGATGTCATTGGACGCGGCAATCCCGAGCGCGCTGAGACCCGCAACAAGCAAGACCGGTTCCGCGACCGTCAGCGTCAGCACATCGACGTCAAGGCCGTGCCGCCGCTGCGACCACCTGAGCGGGATCACGCGCTGCGCACCGAACCTGAACGGGCCCACCCTTACCGGAGCTTTGAAGACGAACCCCACGTTCGCTGGCGTGAAGGCGTCCCGCTGCAGGTGCAGGATGACCGGGTCGCGCTTGAGTGTGAGATCGTCGTCGGCTGGGCCGGGCTCAAGAACGACCTGGACGCGATCCCCGGAGAACACCACGGGGGCCCTGAGGAGTCGGTGCTCGACGCGGATCTCACCGAACGGCGACACGCAGACGCTCCCCGCAGCCTTGCCGATCATCGGCTGCTGCAGGTCGAAGCAGACCTCCCCGTCGAAGCTCACCGCTGGGTGCCCTCCTCCTTGCTAGGTGTAGAAGGGGTTCTGCCCGGCGTCGTGGTCGGTGGTGTCGATGACCTCGGTGACTTCGGGGATCGACTCCTGGATGGATCGGGCAATGCCATCGCGCAAGGTCATGGCGGACACGGCACAACCCTGGCAGCCGCCACCCATCGTGACGTAGACGACCGTGTCGTCCACGCCCTTGAGCTCGGCGAACCCGCCGTGCGCGGCGAGGGACGGGTTGATCTGCTCCTTGAGGAGCTGCTCCACCTGCTCGGCGATCGAGCCAGTGAGCTCGAGGTGCTTGCCGGAGAGCGGGTCGGGGCGGTTGGGGTTCCGGAGCACCAGGCCAGGGCCACCGCCCGCGGGGATGTCGAGGGTGGCGCCGGTGAGCTGCTCGATCGAGCCAGCGGGCACGATGACCGGCAGCGCCGCCTGGTGGTACTGGACGTCGGCGTCGTCGGCTTCGGCGATCGGATCGAAGGTGAGGTCGTAGGCGTACTCCACGCCACTGGTGCCGGTGATCTCCACCCGAAGGGCGAGGCCCGCCGGATCGTCCTCCGCCTCACGGAGCCCGAGGATGCGCTCGATCGCATCGGGGGTGACCGTGAAGACCACCAGATCGGTGGGAGCAGTGGCGTCGATCATGAGATCAGGCTAACGAATGGTCTCGTGACCGCCACCACCACCATCGCCACCGAACCCAACGAGGGCCACGGCCCCGAGGTCCTCTACGAGGTGGACGGCCACGTTGCCACCATCACCCTCAATCGTCCGCACCGCCGGAACGCGATCTCCTTCCGGATGCTGAACCTGCTGAGCGAGCACTTCAGCCAGGCCGACACCGACCCGCAGGTACGTGCCGTCATCCTGACCGGCGCCGGAAAGGGGTTCTGCGCGGGCCTCGACATCAAGGACGCCATGGCGGGCTCCGGAATCGGCGGCGCAGGCGGAGGCGCGGGGGGAGCGCTGCAGACCCGCAACTTGCCCACCGTGATCCTGCAGGAGATGGACACGCCCGTGATCGCCGCGTTGAACGGCGCAGCGGCGGGCTACGGGCTCGACCTTGCTCTCGGGGCCGACCTGCGGCTGATCGCGAACAGCGCCAAGCTCCTACCGGGGTTCGCGAAGCGAGGCATCGTGCCCGAGTCGGGCGGCACCTGGTACCTGCCCCGACTGCTCGGTTGGGCCAAGGCTGCGGAGATCTCCTACCTCGGTCGTGATCTCGATGCCGCCGAGTCGGAGCGGATTGGCCTGGTGAACCGAGCCGTCCCCGACGAGGAGCTCCTCCCCCTCGCTCGAGAGTGGGCCACGGAGATCGCTGGCAACGCACCGCTGGCCATCCAGGCGATGAAGCGCCTCTTCCGTCACGGGCAGACCGAAGACTTCGCCAGCCACAGTCACCACGTGTTGCTCCAGACGATGCTCCTGTTCGGCACGAAGGACTTCACGGAGGGCATCACCAGCTTCATCGAGCAGCGTCCGCCGGAGTTCACGGGCCGCTGAGCCGTAGCCTCCTCGGCATGCAGACATCCAGCCGGCACTCGCCACGCGAGATCTTCGATTACATCTTCCGATCCACGAAGCGCATCGTGGTACTGGTGATCGGGGTGGCGTTGGTGGTGCTCGGCATCGCGCTGATCCCGCTGCCCGGTCCGTTCAGCATCCCCCTGATGGTGGCCGGACTGGCCGTGCTGGCTACCGAGTACGTGTGGGCAGAGCGCATGCTCGACACGGTGAAGGACAAGGCCCAGAAGGCCACCGACGTCGTGAAGCGCTCAGTATTGCGGCGCAAGGCGAAGGACATCGCCGACTAGCGCTGGCCACCGCCGTGCACCTGAATGCGCTGGTCGGTGAGGTAGGCCGCCGCATCTGACACGAGGAAGCGCACCGCGCCAGCCACGTCCTCGGGCTGGCACACCCGACCAAACGGCATGGAGGCGTCGAGGGTGCGGATGTCCGTGACGCCCACCGCTCCCACCAGTCGCTTCCCCATCTCGGTGTCCACTAGGCCGGGGGCCACGACGTTGACGTGGATGTTGTGGTCGCGCTCCTCCTTGGCGAGGGTGGACGCAAGCGCCTCCATCGCCGCCTTGGCCATGTTGTACGGACCTCCGTTGGCGGCGTGGTGATCGGTGGCGACTGAGGAGATGAAGATCACGTCGCCACGCTCTTGGTCCCGCATCGAAGGAATGGCAAGCCGACAGAGGTGATGAGGGCCGACGGCGTGCGCGGCCAGGAGGCGCTCCACCTCGCCGGGGTCGGTGGTGGCGACCGTCTGCCCACGCGAGGCGATGCCCGCGTTGTTCACAAGGATGTCGATCCGACCGAAGTCGGCGAGGACGCTGGCCACCATTCGCTCGTCGTCCTCGAGCAAGTCGACCGAGGCCGGATAGGCAATCGCCCGTCGCCCGAGAGCCTCGATGGCGCGAACCGTTTCCGCTGCTGCCTCCGCATCCCGTCGGTAGTTGACGGCGATGTCGCACCCGTCCTCCGCCAGGCCCAGGCTGATCGCGCGCCCGATCCCCCGCCCGCCCCCGGTGACCAACGCAACTCTGTCCTTCTGCTTCGATGTCATGGGACGGTGCTTAGCATTTCGGAGTCCGCCGAATTGGGCCGATCGACTCTGGCGGCGACAGCCGAAAAGGGCGATCCTGTTCTCCACGAACGAACTCCTCGGAGGGAGTCAGCAGGTGCGGCGCCTCGCGGCGACCACCAACGGTTTCGGTCGAGTCCCGGCGGGCGGGGCTCGACCGCTTCCTATTTTCGGCCTCGGTTGCTAGCGCGCTTCGAGCTCCTCGCTCACTGCGAGCCACCGCTCCTCGGCGTCCGCCACCTTCGTCTGAACGATCGCCAGCTCAGAGCCCAGCGGGCCGAGGGCCGCGTGATCGTTCGCGGCTGCCGCCTCCCCCACGGCCGTCTCCAGACGGGCACGGGCGCGATCGAGACGGGCGAGGTCCTTCTCGACGTCCTTGAGCAGCGCCCGCAGGGTCGCGTGGGAGCGACCCGCCTTGGTCTTGGGCGGGCGTGCCGCCGGCGAACCACCCGCCGCGGGCGGACGGGCGGCCGCCGACGTCACCGAGGGAGCGGTGCGTCCCGGCACGCGAGCGCGACGCTCGGCGTCCCAGGCTCCATACCCGCCGGGCCGACGACCTGCACCGCCCGCGCCATCCAAGACCAAGACGTCAGCAACGGTGCGCTCGAGGAAGGCGCGATCGTGGCTGATCACCACAAGCGCCCCCGGCCAGTCGTCAAGGAAGTCCTCGAGGGCGCGCAAGGTGTCCAGATCGAGATCGTTGGTGGGCTCATCGAGCACGAGCACGTTCGGTTTCTGGGCGAGCGCCAGGAGCAGCTGCACGCGACGGCGTTCGCCGCCCGAGAGGAGCCCGATCGGCGCCCATTGCGCGTCGTCCTCGAACCAGAAGGCTTCGAGGAGGCGCGCGTCGGTCCAGTCCGGCGGGCGGGAGCCAGCGACGGCTTCCCGAACGCGCTGTGTCGGGTCGAGCGAGGCGCCGGCTTGGTCGTACACGGCCAACCTCACCGTCGACCCGTGCACCACCCGCCCCTCCTTGGGCGCACGGCGGCCAGCGAGCACCTCAACCAGCGTGGACTTGCCGGCGCCATTCGGCCCCACGATGCCGAGGCGCTCCCGCGGGTCGAGCGCGAGGTCGAGTCCGCGAAACAGCCACTGATCTCCATAGCCGTCGCCGACGTCGTGCAGCTCGACCACCTGGTCCCCGAGGCGCGGTGTGTCGAAGTGCAGTGGAAGATCGCCAGTGCGCGCCGCCGCTTCGGGCCGAGCCGCCACCAGAGCCGTGGCTGCCGCCACGCGCGCCTGAGGCTTGCTCGTGCGAGCGGGCGCGCCTCGGCGCAACCACGCCAGCTCGGAGCGGGCCAGATTTCGTCGTTTCGTCTCTGCGCCCTCAGATCGCTGTGCCCGCTCAGCTCGAGCGTCGAGCCAGCTCTGGTAGCCGCCACTGTGGACGTACGCCTTACCCCGATCGAGCTCCAGCACACTGGTGGTGACTCGGTCGAGGACGTGTCGATCGTGCGTTACCAGCACCAAGCCGCCAGGGAACCGCGCCAACCACTCCTCCAACCACGAGATGCCATCGAGATCGAGATGGTTCGTGGGCTCGTCGAGGATGAGGAGATCTCCTTCGTCGGCCTGCCCGCGAGGGCCGCCGACCGCCAGCAGCGCGCGTGCCAGTGACACCCGTTTCACCTGGCCTCCGGACAAGGTGGCGACGTCGATGTCGAGTGCGTCGCCCATGCCGAGACGGTCCAGGATCGATGCCGCCTCCCAGCCCGATCCCACCGCATCGCCCA
>JANOQG010000329.1:0-1574 GCA_031422255.1 Actinomycetes bacterium
CCGACGAGGAGATGGCACTGCTCAACGAGCGGTTCTCCGACCTCCTCCTCGAGGGGCAGATCGAGCGCACCGAGCCCCTCCCCGGTGAGGTGGCGGACAGAGACTTCGTCGATCTACCGCGCCTCGTCATGCACTACGACCCCCGACAAGCCGGTCGCCTGCGCGGCCTGATCGACGCGCTCAACGCGCTCACCGGCTAGTCGAGGTCGTGATGGCGATCGGGCTCTTGGAGGATGCCCACCGCCTTCGCGACCGCCCGCCGGGCGCGGGCGAGACGCTTCTCGTCCACCGGCAGCTCATGACCACCGGCGTCGATGCTCTCCTTGAGGCGCTGGATCGATAGATCTGCCAGCTCCTCGGAGATCGCTTCGAGGCGTCCCCGAATGTCGTCGAACTCACCGGCCATCGCAGTGATGGTAGAGCAGTAGCCTGCAGCGTCCCCCCGACCAGGAGTAGCCGTGCCCGAGGATGTCCACGAGTGGGTCAGCTTCGAAGACCCGGAGAGCGATCGAACGTGGGTCTTCGACATCACGTTCCTCACGAGTGGCTGGCGCTGCGTCTTCGGTGACGGGTGCCAGGGCGTGCTCACCGAAGCCGCCCCGGAGCTGGATCAGGGTTGTTGCAGCTATGGAGCCCACTTTGTGGACGAAGCCGACGAAGCCAACATGCTCAGCTACGTCGACCGTCTCACCCCCGAGGTGTGGCAGTTCCACGAAAGAGGCCACAAGATCGGCACGACGAAGACGAACAAGGCCGGCGAGATCAAGACCCGCCTGGTCGACGGTGCGTGCATCTTCCTGAACCGACCGGGCTTCGAGGGAGGGATTGGATGCGCGCTGCACACGGCAGCGCTCGCCGCCGGCGAACGGCCCCTGGACTGGAAGCCCACCGTGTGCTGGCAGCTACCACTGCGCCTCGACGATCAGACCGACGACGATGGGCACGTCACCTCAACGCTACGGGAGTGGAAGCGTCGCGACTGGGGTGCCGGTGGCTTCGAGTTCCACTGGTGGTGCACCGAAGACCCAGAGGCCTTTGTCGACCACCAGCCGGTGTACGAGACCATGCGAGACGAGATGATCGAGACCGTCGGGCAGGCTGCATATGACCTCTTCGTGGAGCAGGTAGCGGCCCGCGGTTCGGAGCAGTACCTTCCTCATCCAGCGCTTCGGCGCCGGTAGCGGGCGACCAGACGGGACGACAGATGATCTTCACTGCGGAGGAGCTTGGCTTCGCGGCCAAGCGAAACGGCATGTACTTTCCCGAGCACGTTCTTGACCAGCTCGTGGCGGCCATCGACTCGGGCAAGCACGTCGTGCTCACCGGGCCGCCGGGAACCGGCAAGACCACGCTCGCCTACCTCACGGCAGAGGTCGCACAGCGATCGATGCTCTGCACCGGATACCTGCCGACGACGGCCACCACGGAGTGGACCACCTTCGAGACGATCGGTGGTTTCCAGCCGACTTCTGAGGGCCTCATCTTCCGGCCAGGGATGTTCGTGGACGCCATCGAGTCCGGTCGCTGGCTGGTGATCGATGAGCTCAACCGCTCCAACTTCGACCGCGCGTTCG
>JANOQG010000330.1:0-7926 GCA_031422255.1 Actinomycetes bacterium
GGGTGATCCGGCCCGATCCGCAAGGACGAAGCCGTGTCGCCCATCGTCACCACGACACGACCACCCCGGATGCACTGCGTGGTTGACCTTCAACCCAGGTCGAACCCGTAGGTTTGCCGTATGAGCAAGTACACGATCGGCGAGATCGCGCACCGCAGCGGCTTCACAACCTCGGCGCTCCGTTATTACGAGGGTCGGGGACTACTGGCTCCATCCGCTCGTACCGAGGGCGGCTACCGCGTCTACGACGACCACGCCCTCGCTCGGCTCGCCTTCATCGCCCGAGCGAAGCAGCTCGGCTGCTCCCTCGACGAGATCATCGACCTGGTGGTGATCTGGGACGGAGAGCACTGTGGCCCGGTTCAGCGCCGATTCCACGACCTGGTCACGACCAAGATCGACGCCGTCCAGACGCAGATGGCCGAGCTGAACGCATTCGCCGCCCAGCTACGGAGGGCCGCCGCGCAGCTCTCCGCTCCGGCCGTGGACAGACCGTGCGACGAGGGCTGCGCATGCATCGCCGAGCGAAGGATCGAGACCACAGCAGTGACCCTGATCGCACGACCCGAGCGACCGCCCATGGCATGCACCCTCGACGCACGAGCAATGCCCGATCGGGTGGCGGAATGGCAAGCGGTACTCAGCCGCGCCTCAGCTCGCGAGCGCTCCGAGGACGGCGCCTTGCGTGTCGCGTTCCCTGCCGGCGTTCCCCTCGATGAGCTCACAGGGTTGGTGACAGCCGAACAGCGATGCTGTGCGTTCTTTGCGTTTGCGATCACGGTCGACGAGCGCGGCATCGGGCTCGAGGTGCGGGCCCCCGAGGGAGCCGACGAGATCGTCACGGCGATGTTCGGAGCCACTCCCCCAAGGGACTCACTCGAATCTGGCGTTGCGGGTGCCCGCTAGATCGGCTTCCACAACGCCGGAACTTCAGTGGGTCCTGGCCGGGCGTGCCAGCGGAGCACCTACCATCCGGCTCATGACCGACGTTCCCAGCGGCCAGCTGTTCCTCGGCGAGGACATCGACGACAAGCACGAACGCACCGGCGACCCAGTGCTCCTGAAGGCAGCCGACCTCACCACGCACGGCGTGATCGTGGGCATGACCGGGTCGGGTAAGACCGGCCTCGGCGTTGCGTTGATCGAGGAGGCGCTGCTGCAAGGGGTCCCGACGCTGATCATCGATCCGAAGGGGGACCTCGGGAACCTGCTGCTGACCTTCCCCGACCTGCAAGCCGATTCCTTCGCCCCGTGGGTCGAAGGCGGCGACCCGGCCGCGATCGCCAGTGCGTGGAAAGACGGGCTCGCAAGCTGGGGCATCGACGGTGCCCGCCTCCAGACCCTGCGCGACGCGGCCACCTTCACGATCTACACCCCCGGCTCCACCAGCGGCGTGGGCCTCAACGTCATCGGCAGTCTGCAGCGGCCCCCGGACGGCACCGACGACGAAACAATCGCCGACGAGGTACAAGGGTTCGTGTCCGGCCTCCTCGGGCTGGTGGGCATCGAGGCCGACCCCCTCGCCAGTCGGGAGCACATCCTCCTCGCCAACCTCGTGCAGCAAGCGTGGGCCAACGGTGTCGACCTCGACCTCGCCGGGCTCGTCGGCCAGGTTCAGGCACCGCCGATTCGCAAGCTCGGCGTCTTCGAGCTCGACGAGTTCTTTCCCCCCGACGACCGCACGAAGCTGGCCCTCCGCCTCAACGGACTGTTGGCTTCCCCCGCCTTCGCCTCATGGGGCCAGGGCGATGCGCTCGACATCGGCGCCCTTCTCGCTCCCGGGGGCCAGCCGGGCTGCGCCATCATCTCGGTGGCACACCTCTCGGACGAAGAGCGACAGTTCGTCGTCACCCTCGTGCTCTCGAAGCTCGTGACGTGGATGCGACGCCAGCCCGGCACCGATCAGCTCCGAGCCCTCGTGTACTTCGACGAGGTGGTGGGCTTTGTGCCGCCCACCGCGGCTCCCCCGGCCAAAGGTCCGATCCTCACCATCCTCAAGCAGGCTCGGGCGTTCGGCGTGGGCCTCGTGTTGGCCACACAGAACCCCGTCGACATCGACTACAAAGCGCTGTCCAACGCCGGTACGTGGATGATCGGGCGCCTCCAGACAGAGCAGGACAAGGCTCGACTCCTCGACGGCCTCTCGGCAGCCGCTGGCGGGGTCGACACCGCCGTCATGAGCGCCACGATCGCCGGCCTCGACAAGCGCGAGTTCGTGCTGCGCCAGGCCGGAAAGGACATCCCTCGCACGTTCACGAGTCGCTGGGCGATGTCGTACCTACGCGGACCGCTCACCCGCGACCAGATCGCGACCCTCATGGCCGATCGGCGGACATCGAATGCGGCAGCGCCCGAGTCGAGCGCCGCTGCCGGCGCACCCACGACGCCTTCTGCTGCTGCCGCACCGGCAGCTCCAGCAGTCGACCCTGGGGTACTCGAGGACGACGTCACGCCGGTGGCGCCGACGATCGCCGAAGGCGTTCCAGTTCGTTGGCTCGATCCGGCAGCGCCGTGGGCCGCCTCAGTCGGGGCCGTGTCCACGAGTACGCGCTACGCGGCCAGCATCGTCGCCACCGTCGAGCTGCTCTTCGACGACACGAAAGCCGATCTACGTCATACCGAACAGTTCGAGGGTGTCCTCTTCCCGTTGTCCGACCCGCTCGACCTCGCCTCGCTGGTCACGGTCGACCACGACCCCCGCGACCTGCTCTCCAGCGCTCCGGCGGGCGCCTCCTACCGGATCCCCGATGCTCGGGTGACGACCAAGGCGCTCTTCGCGGAGGTCGAGAAGGCGATCATCGACACCCTGCTGGTGAGTCGCACCGTCTCCTTGTTCACCAACGGCGAGCTGAAGCTGTTCAGTCGCCCGGGCGAGCCGGCTGAGGAGTTCGCCACACGGTGCGACGCAGCAGCCGACGTGGGAGCCGACAAGGCAGCGGCCGCGCTGGTCAAGAAGTTCGAAGCGCGCATCGAACGGGCGCGCACGGCCGTCGCCACGGCTGAGGATCGCGTCTCCCAGGCTCAGGCCTCCCAATCGACGAAGAAGACCGACGAGCTGATGTCCGGCGCCGGCGACCTGTTGGGTGCTGTGTTCGGCGGCCGCGGCAGCGCACGTTCAATCGCACGAAAGGTCGGGGGCTTGGCCACGAGGCGCAGCCGCAGCAGCGAAGCGGGCCAACGCGTGGAGACCGCCACCAACCGCGTGCAGGAGAAGAGCGAGGCGCTGGCCAACCTCGAGGCCGACATGGCCGACGAGCTCGCCGCCATCGGCGACGAGTGGGATGCAAAGGCGGTCGCCGTGCAGCCGCTCGACGTCCCGCTGGAGACGTCCGACATCCGCGTCAGCAGTCTGGCGTTGGTGTGGATCCCCGTGTGAGCGACGCGCTGAGCCCCCGGGTGGGCGACGGACAGCGCGATCCGGCCACCTGGCAGAATGCCGTCGTGGCCGACCATCCGACTCGCGACGACATCAACCTCTGCAGCGGCACGTTCTGGGCAGGCGATCATCACGAGTCGCTCACCTGGATGCGGGAGAACGCCCCCGTGTACTTCGACGGCAACGTCTGGGGCGTCAGTCGCTACGCGGACGTGAAGGAGGTGTCCCGACTTCCCGAGGTGTTCTCGAACGCCGGGGGCATCCGACCCAACCAGGGGCCGCTGCCGATGATGATCGACATGGATGACCCGGCTCACCTGCAGCGGCGAAAGCTGGTGAATCGGGGCTTCACCCCGCGTCGCGTGCGCGACTCTGAGCCCCTCGTGCGGCAGGCCTGCACCGACATCCTCGATGCCGTCATCGATCGCGGCCACTGCGACCTCGTGAACGACGTCGCCGCGCACCTGCCGATGATCATGATCGGCGATGCCCTTGGCGTTCGCCCGGAACACCGCGCCGACTTGCTGCGGTGGTCCGACGACATGCTCAAGGGCCTCGCCACGGAAGCGTCCGACGCGCAGCTCGAGGCGGCCGGCAACGCGTTCGTCGAGTACACGCTGTACGCCACCGAGGTGATCGCCGACCGTCGCGCTGGCCCCCGCGACGACCTCATGAGCATCCTCGTGCAGGCCGAGGTCGATGGCGACCGACTCAGCGACGAGGAGATCATCCAGGAGTCGCTGCTCATCCTCATCGGCGGTGACGAGACGACCCGCCATGTGATCTCCGGCGGCATCCACCAGCTCCTGGTGAACCGAGAGCAGTGGGACCGACTGGCGGAGGACTCCTCGCTTCGACCCACGGCAATCGAGGAGATGCTCCGGTGGGTCACGCCGATCAAGAACATGGTGCGCACCGCCACTCGCGATGTCGTGCTCGGCGACCAGCAGGTGCGCGAAGGCGACGAGCTCATGCTGCTCTACCCGAGCGCCAACCGTGATGCCGACGTGTTCGCCGACCCGTTCACCTTCGACAGCGCCCGCACCCCGAACGATCACGTTGCATTCGGGTTCGGCACGCACTTCTGCCTCGGTGCCAGCCTCGCCCGCCTCGAGATCAGCGTCATGCTCGACGAGCTCTTGGCGCGTGTGCCGAACCTCGCAATCGCCGACCCCGACGCCTCCCTCGTCCTCCGACCCGCCAACTTCGTCAGCGGTCTCGAAGAGCTCAAGGTCACGTTCTGACCGCGCCGCCTGCCACCTACACGGACGTCTGACGGCCCGCCCAGTACTTGTCGCGCAGGAGTCGTGTGTACAGCTTGCCGGTCGGATGCCTGGGTAGGTGGTCCTCGAAGTCGACCGAGCGGGGCACCTTGAACCCGGCCAGCTGCCGACGAGCGAACAGCAACAGATCCTGCTCGAGCTCGGGCGAGGGCGCGTGTCCCGGCCGCAGCTCAACGGCGGCCTTCACCTGCTCGCCCCACTCGTCATCGGGAACGCCGAACACGGCGACGTCGGCCACCGCGTGATGCTCGATCAGCACCTGCTCGATCTCCGCCGGATAGATGTTCACCCCGCCCGAGATGATCATGTTGGCCGCCCGGTCGGAGAGGAACACGTAGCCCTCCTCATCGACGTGACCCACGTCGCCCATGGTGAAGGTGCCTGGCGCGATGTGGGCGGCGTCGGTCTTCTCTTGCGCCTGGTGATAGTCGAAGACCTCGTCGGTGACGAGGTTGTGCGAGTAGAGCGTGCCCACCTCGCCCGCCGGAAGTCGCGCTCCCTCGGCATCGACCGCGAACACCTCGTAGCTCGGGATGGCCTTGCCCACCGTTCCGGGCTTGGTGAGCCACGCTGTGGAGTCGACGAGCGTGAAGACTCCGCCTTCCGTACTCCCCCAGTACTCAGTCAGCACCGGCCCCCACCACTCGATCATCTTGTGCTTGGTGCTGGGAGCGATGGGTGCTGCCCCGTGGAGGACCGTGCCAAGCGACGACGGATCGAAGGACGCACGCTCGTCGTCGGGAAGCCGCAGCAGCCGCACGCACATCGTGGGCACGAGGTGGCTGTTGCGAACCTGACGCTCCTGGATCAGCTGAAGGCACTGCGCCTCGTCCCAGCGCGGCATGACGACGAGCTCGCTGCCGTTGGCCAGATCGATCGCCGCGAAACCAAGGGGGGCTGCGTGATAGAGCGGCCCCGTGACCAGGTGCGGGCCGGATCCGTCGAGCCCGAGCACCATCCCCGCTGCGCCCCCAAGCGCAAGCGTGACGCCAAGCGACGGCTGGCGCCTGCGCTTCACCCCCTTCGGCTGACCCGTCGTGCCCGAGGTGTAGAGCATCGTGCCGCCGCCGGGGCCGTCGACGTCGAAGGGGGCGTCGTTCGCATGGGAGGCCAGCGCCTCGAGCTGATCGCCGGCCACGATGACGGCTACCGGTTGGGAGGCCAGCGCCGCTGCCTCGACCGCGGTCCGCTCGTTCTCGGGATCGGTGAACAGGATGGTCGCGCCCGAGTCCGTGAGGATGTAGGCCACCTCCGGGGCCGTGAGGTGCCAGTTGATCGCCGTCACCCACGTGCCCGAGTGCTGCGTGGCGACAAGCAGATCGATCAGCTCCACTCGGTTGCCGATCAGCATCGCGACGTGGCCTCCCACCGACACGCCGCCCTCCTCGAGCAGCCAATGGCCGATGCGACGGGCCCGGTCGAGGAGCTCACCGCGGGTGCGCGTTCGGGTGAGGTCGTCGACGGCCGGGGCGTCGGGATCGGCAGCGGCGAGATCCAGGAAGGTCATGGCCGACGATCCTGGCAAAGATCGTCTGACGCCGCGCCCTAACGTGACCCCCATGACCGGAGAAGCGCACGGGACCAAGGCGATCATCGCCGCACTGTTCGCCAACATGGGGATCGCCGTCGCCAAGTTCGTGGGCTTCTCCCTCACAGGCTCTGCCTCCATGCTCGCCGAGTCCATCCACTCAGTGGCCGACTCCGGCAACCAGGGGCTCCTTCTGCTGGGCGGCAAGCGAGCCAGGCGGGCTGCGGACACGTCGCATCCGTTCGGCTACAGCCGAGAGCGCTACTTCTGGGCCTTCGTGGTCTCCATGGTGCTGTTCAGCCTCGGCGGCGCGTTTGCCATGTTCGAGGGCGTCGAGAAGATCCGACACCCACACGAAATCGAATCCGCGGGAATCGCGATCGGGATCCTCCTCTTCGCCTGCATCCTCGAGGCCTTCTCCCTCCGCACTGCCATCGTCGAGTCCCGCAAGGTCAAGGGCGATGCCGGCTGGTGGAGCTTCATCCGCCACTCCAAGAACCCAGAGCTGCCCGTCGTCCTGCTCGAAGACCTTGGCGCGATGGCGGGCCTGATGATCGCGCTCTCCGCCGTCTCCCTGTCGCTTGTCACTGGCGATGCCATCTACGACGGCTATGGCACGCTGTCGATCGGTGTCCTGCTGACGATCATCGCCGTCATCCTGGCAACCGAGATGAAGAGCCTGCTCATCGGCGAGGCAGCCAACCGACGCGTGCTCGAGGCGATCCGCACAGCGATCGAGCGCGACCCATCTGTCCAACGGTTGATCCACCTGCGCACCCAGCACCTCGGACCTGAGGAGCTCCTGGTGGGCGCCAAGATCTCCTTCATCGACACGCTCACGATCCGTGAGCTGGCGGCCGCGATCAACCGTGTCGAGGCGAGCATCCGAGGCGACGTCCCCGAGGCACGGATGCTGTACCTCGAGCCCGATGTGACAGGCGCTGGCCCACCCGACGATCCGCTCGCGCCACATGGCGGCACGGAGTCGGCCGACTGATGCCCCCCGACGCCGGCGCCCGACGCCAGCTCGAGGCACTGGGTGCCCTCATCCGAACGCGGCGCACGCAGGCCGAGCTCACCTTGCGTGAGCTGGCTGATCGCGCCAACGTCTCCAATCCCTACCTGTCGCAGATCGAGCGCGGTCTGCACGAACCCTCCGTGCGAGTGCTGAAGGCCATCGCGGGGGCACTGAACCTGTCAGCCGAGTCGCTCCTCATCCAGGCCGGAGTGCTGGACGGCGACGAGAGCGACGGTGGCCCGCCGAGCGTCGAGGATGCCGTGAACACGGACCCCCGTTTGTCCCCGGATCAACGTGTCGCCCTGCTCAGCGTCTACCGCAGCTTCGTCGAGGGCGACGCGGCCACCTAGGAACCGCCCGACTTCGGAACGGGGTGGGACGCGGCTCGGCCCCAAGCCGGGGGGAGGCTCGGGGCCGAGGGCGCGAGGTCACGCGGGAGCGGACCTCGCGCGAGTCGGGCGACGGGCGCCCGCCTGATCTACGCAGCCTTGGCGGCGCGAACGACCTTCTTGCTCTGGTAGCCGGCCACGGGGGCGACGGTGACGAGAACGGCCGTCATGATGGCGGCGTTGGCGTCGATCAGCTTCTTGGCGAAGGCGACCTGGGTCTCGACGACCTCGATGGGGGTCGGGAGAACCTTGGGGTAGGTGACGGCGGGGAGGCGATCGCCCACGAGCTCGACGCCCTTGGCGACGTAGTTCACGACCGGGGTCTTGGCGCT
>JANOQG010000331.1:0-2789 GCA_031422255.1 Actinomycetes bacterium
AGCTCGCCAAGCGGATCGAGGCCGGCCTCTTCTCGGAGGAGAAACTGGGCAAGGGCGGGAGGATCAGCCCGAAGATGCTCGAGGAGTACCAGTGGATCTCCGAGGACGGCCGCCGTGCCAAGAACCACCTCCTCGAGGCCAACCTGCGTCTCGTCGTCTCGCTGGCCAAGCGCTACACCGGCCGCGGCATGCTCTTCCTCGACCTCATCCAGGAGGGCAACCTCGGGCTGATCCGCGCGGTCGAGAAGTTCGACTACACCAAGGGCTACAAGTTCTCGACCTACGCCACGTGGTGGATCCGGCAGGCGATCACCCGGGCAATCGCTGACCAGGCACGTACCATCCGCATCCCCGTGCACATGGTCGAGTCGATCAACAAGGTGCTCCGGGTGCAGCGCCAAATGCTGCAAGACCTCGAACGAGAGCCCACTGTGGAGGAGTTGGCAGAGGCCGTCGGGCTCACAGAGGAACGGGTGCGCGAGATCCAGCGAATCAACCTCGACCCGCTGTCGTTGGATTCGCCCGTGGGGGAGGAGGACGACTCCAACCTCTCCGACTTCATCGAGGATCAAGCCGCTGAGGCGCCCGCTGACGCGGCGGCTCGACGCATGCTCAACCGGGCGGTGGTCGATGCCCTCGATGAGCTGAACGACCGTGAGAAGGCGGTGATGCGGCTGCGCTTCGGACTCGACGACGGCCAGGCCCGCACGCTTGAGGAGGTGGGCAAGGAGTTCGGCGTCACGCGTGAACGGATCCGTCAGATCGAGTCCAAGACGCTCGCCAAGCTTCGTCACCCGCACCGCAGCCAGAAGCTCCGCGACTACCTCGACGGCGAATAGGGCCGCCGAGGTGAAGAGGTGGCTGCGCACGCGAGCCGCCCGCTATCGTGCGAGATCCCTTCCGGGGTAGCTCAGCTGGTAGAGCGATTGACTGTTAATCAATTTGTCGGGAGTTCGAGCCTCCCCCCCGGAGCCCAGATGGCGTCGCCCAGCGGTGACGCCATCGTCGCGCCTGGGGCAGCGGAATCCCACCCATCAAATGCGGGGATACGTAGCGTCGATGCGGCTGAGATGGCAGGCTGGACCTAGGGGTGGTCCTCTGCTCGGCGCGCCCCGGCGTCTGACACAAGGGAAGTACATGAACACCGTGATGGATTTGGATCCAGCGATGCCCCGGCCCGGCGTTCGCGCGGCACTCGTTGTGGCTGCCGCCGCTTCGGCTATGGCTGCGCTGGTCCATGTCGTAGCGGCGGCCGGCCACGAGGGCGATCGCATCCTGGTGTGGATGTTCGCCGCCTCCGCCGCAGCGCAGCTCTGCTGGGCAGTGGCCGTCAGCGTGCGCGCTTCCCGTCGGACGCTGGTACTCGGTCTCGTCGTCAACGGAGGCGCCCTCCTGGTCTGGGCGGCCAGCCGCACAACCGGCCTTCCGTTCATCGACTCGCTCGCGGAAGCGGATGCGGTCGGCAGGCAGGATCTCAGTGCCGCGCTGTTCGCCGCCGCCAGTGTGTTGGGGGCAGGCTGGATCCTCCTGCGCCCCACCGCTCGAGTGACGGTCACCCCGGCCTGGACAGGCGCGCTCGCGGCGTGCGGGCTGTTGGCCGCGATGCCGGCGCTCACCGCTGACCATGCCCACGGCGTTTACGTTTTTCACCTGGAGACCGCCGCTGGGATTGGTCACGACGGTGAGCAAGCGGCGGCGGGCTCGCACGATGACGCCGCCAACGGTGACGACCACGCGGCCACCACTAGCGACGACCACGGGGTTCACGACGGCGAGTCCGCCGACTCCACCGGGGCTGATGGAGCTGGCCACGACGCCTCTATGGGCGACCTCGTTGACCATGGAGCCCACGACTCCTCCGTCACCACCGACGGCCATGGTGGCCACACGACGTCGACCACTGGTGGCGATGGTGGCCACACGACGTCGACCACTGGCGGCCACGGTGGCCACACGACGACGACCACCACCCGGGGCACCAACCCGCCGACCGGCCCGATCATCTCGCTCGACGATCCCCGGGTCACCACCGCGCAGAGGCTGATCGCCGAGGGACTGATCAGCGATGCTGGCGTCGCTCTGAGTGCCTACCCCAATGTGGCTGCGGTCGAGGCCGCTGGCTACATCTCGATCGGCGACGGCGGCACCGACGGGTTTGAGCACTACGTGAAGTGGTCATACCTCACCGATGGCATCGAGCTGGACCCGACACGCATCGAGTCGATCGTCGTGAAGAAGAACGGCACTGCGCCGAAGCAGATCGTGTCGGCGATGTACATCCTGAACTTCGGCAAGACGATGGCCAACACGCCGGCCTTGGCCGGCGAGCTCACGTCGTGGCACCTTCACGACAACCTGTGCTTCTCCGGCACCACCCTCACAGCCATCGCGACGGGTGGGGTGTGCCCGCTCCCGAGCGTCCTGGTGGTCACGCCGCCAATGCTGCACGTTTGGTTGATCCCGCGGCCGTGTGGTCCCTTCTCCGGCCTCGAGGAGGCGGGCGAGATCTGCGCCCCCCACGGCCACTAGAGGGGTTAGCCGCCGGCTTTGAAGCGCCGTCCGAGCTGTGAGTAGCGCACGATGCACCGCACAGCCCACCCGCCGTCCTTCCAGCCGATCTTCTTGCCCTGCTCGTAGGTTCGGCCGCTGTAGCTGATTCCGATTTCGTACACGCGCCAGCCGCCGGCGGCCACCTTTGCCGTGATCTCGGGCTCGATCCCGAAGCGGTCTTCGCACAGGTCCAGGCTGTCGAGGACCTCCAGGCGGAAGACCTTGTAGCAGGTCTCCAT
>JANOQG010000332.1:0-8140 GCA_031422255.1 Actinomycetes bacterium
GGCAGCCGCGGGTGAGGCCCTGGCAGCGGTGGTGGTCGACGGCGTCGACGCTGCACGGGCGGCGATCCGGGCTCTTGATGCCGCTGCTGATGACGCCGTCGGCGGCGCGGTCCTCGCGCTCGGCGCCACCCGAGCGACGCATACCGCTCCCTCTGTCGGCGAGCCCGTCCGCCGCCACGTGCGCTCCGCCCGCGCCGATGTGGAGGCGTTGCTCGACGCCCTCCTCGGGTCGGCGGTAGCGGTCGACGGGGGGTGGTCCGCAGCGGTCGACGCGGCGCTGGCTCACCCAGATGCCGTGATCGTGACGCGCGAGGGCGGACGCTTCGGACTCAGCGGATGGCGGGTGGGCACGGCGTCAACCGGTGCCACCGGTGCCGCGCTCGAGGAAGCCCGTGAGCGGGCGGAGCAGGCAACCGTCACGTCCACCCATGCCGAGGCGAGCCTGCACGGCGCCCGCTCGCTGCTCGATGAGGCACGGCAAGGCGAAGCCTCATTGGCTCGGCAGCTCGATGAGCACGACGGCCGACTGACCGCCGCCACCGATGGGCTGCAGCGGGTGGAAGCCGATCGGCGCGATGCAGCCACGGAGACCGACGCGCTTCGATCGCACGCGGATGAGCTGAGCGAGCGAGTCGGCCGCGAGCAGGCCAGGGTGGCCGAGCTCGATCTGGCCCTGCCGCTGCTCGAGGCCCAGGAGGCCAACAGCGCTGAGCAGGCCCGGGCGATGGCCGACGCGAAGGGTCACTTGGAGGAGCGCGCCGCCGCAGTCGGGTCGCTGCGCGCTGATCTCGAGGTGCGGGCGGCAGGACTCGACGACCGCCGCCAGTTCCTGCGCACCCGTCGGATGGAGGTGGAGGCACGCCTCGAGGGCACCACGGAGGCTCGTCGCGAGGCCGAAGTCCGGCGCGTCGATCTTGATGCCAAGCAGACCGCCGTCGATCGTTTGGCCCTGCTCGTCGCCGACCGACTCACCACCATCGAGGCCACCCTGGGCGATCTGCGTGAACGGCGGCGCCGGCAGAGCGAGGCCCAGCGCGCCGCTGCCACGAGGCTCGACCAGCTACGCCACCAGCGCGCCGATGCCGAACGCCGGCTCGAGGAGACGCGTGAGCGATCCCGTCGCGCAGAGCTCGATGAAGCTGAGGTGAAGCTCCGCTTGGAGGCTGCTGTGGAAGCGCTCCGGCGTGATCTTGAGGTGGAGCCAGCGGCGGCCATGGCCGCGGAGCCGCCCGAGATGCACGAAGGCGCCACCCCCACGGCCCGCGCGCGGGAGCTGGAACGCGAGCTGCGATTGATGGGGCCGATCAACCCCCTGGCGCTCGAGGAGTACGACTCGCTCCAGGAGCGTCACGCCTTCCTGCAGGAGCAGCTCGACGATGTGAAGGCCTCTCGTCGTGAGCTTGGCAAGGTGATCCGCGCGATCGACGCGGAGATCGTCGACGTCTTCGCCGGCGCCTACGCCGACGTCTCGCAGAACTTCGAGCGGCTCTTCCAGACGCTCTTCCCAGGTGGCGCGGGCAAGCTCACCCTCACCGCACCCGATGACCTGCTCGAGACCGGCATCGAGGTCGAGGCCAAGCCGTCGGGCAAGAACGTGCGCAAGCTCTCGCTGCTCTCCGGCGGCGAGCGCTCCCTCACGGCGCTTGCCTTCCTGTTTGCGGTGTTCCGAAGCCGGCCGTCGCCCTTCTACGTGATGGACGAGGTCGAGGCGGCTCTCGACGACGTCAACCTCCACCGCTTCCTCGACCTCGTGCACGAGTTCCGGCAGGAGGCCCAGCTCCTGATCGTGAGCCATCAGAAGCGCACGATGGAGGCTGCCGACATCCTCTACGGCGTGACGATGGAGCCCGGTGGGAGCAGCAAGGTCGTGAGCGAACGGGTATCGAGCGTCGCCTGACCTGTGTGTAGCTGGCCGGTCAGGTCAGGGTGGGGAGGAGCCGTCGTGGCGGCCTCTACGCTGCGAGGCGCCATGGAACCGCTTCTCCTTGTCCTGTTCGTCGTCGTTCTCGCCATCGGGGGCGCCGCCCTCATCCTGAACCGGCGTGACGCCGGGACGGCCGCCCTCGAGCCGCCGCCCGTTCCCGTTCAGGCGGAGCGGGAGGGGATCGAGGTTCCTCCGACCCCGGCTCGGCTGCGCGATCGGCTGGGCAAGGCCCGGAGCTCGCTGTCGGGGTTCATGGGGTCTGTCCTCTCGCGGGAGAAGGTGGACCAGGGCACGTGGGACGACCTGGAGGAGGCGCTGATCCGTGCCGACGTGGGCGTCGGGACGACTACCGACATCCTCGAGCGACTCCGGGCCACCGTGACGTCAGATGGCATCACCGAGTCGAGCGCGCTGCTCGATGCCCTCAAGATGCAGCTCAAGGCTGACCTCGCGGGCGGCGACCGTACGCTCCATCACGAGCCGGGAGGCCCCAACGTCTGGCTGTTCGTGGGCGTGAACGGGGTCGGCAAGACCACCACCATCGGCAAGGTCGGCAAGCAGCAGGCGGAGCTCGGGCACCGGATCGTGATGGCCGCCGGCGACACGTTCCGAGCGGCTGCCGCAGAGCAGCTCGAAGCCTGGGCCGAGCGGGCCGGGGCGGATCTCGTGCGGGGTGCCGAGGGGGGCGATCCCAGCTCGATCATCTTCGATGCGGTGCAGCGGGCCGCGGCGCGTGGGAGCGACCTCGTGCTCGCCGACACCGCTGGGCGTCTCCACACCAAGGTCAACTTGATGGAGGAGCTCCGCAAGGTACGCCGGGTGGCCGACCGCGACCCCGGTCAGGTCACCGAGGTGCTCCTGGTGCTCGACGCCACCACCGGCCAGAACGGCCTCGTGCAGGCGCAGCAGTTCACCGATGCGGTGGAGCTCACCGGGGTGGTGCTCACCAAGCTGGACGGCTCGGCCAAGGGGGGGATCGCCTTGGCCATCCAGGCCACGCTCGGGATCCCCATCAAGCTCGTGGGGCTGGGTGAGACCGTCGACGACCTCGTTGCGTTCGATCCCGATGAGTTCATCGACGCCCTCTTTTCGCCCGACTGAGAACCCTCGAGGAGGTCTACGCTTCGGGCATGTTCACCTTGCTGCGCCTCCTGTTCCTGCCGGCCAAAGTGGGTGTCGGCACCACTCGATTCGGGGTGAAGGCGGGCTATCGCACCGGGCGACTGCTCGGGTACCGCCGGGTCGCCTTGTTTGCAGCCGGCGTGGGCGTCGGACTCCTCATCGCACCCCTCACCGGGCGCGAGGCCCGTGCCAAGCTGCAGGAGCTGTGGGCGGGCCGCCAGAGCGGTGGCGCGGACCTGGCCACGCGGGTCCGGCAGGAGCTCGCCCAATCGCCGAGGACGTGGCATCTGCCCCAGCCGGAGGTCGAGGTGGTGGGGAGCCGGGCCATCCTGCGCGGTGAGGTGCCGCACGAAACCGGGCGGGCCGACCTTGCCAGGGCCGCCGCAGCCGTCGCCGGCGTGGCCGACGTGGACAACCACATCGACATTGCTTCGATCGCGGGAACCGGCGGGGCACTCTGAGTCGTCCTACCGCTCGACCGCACTCGTAGGGGGAGCAAGATCGCATGGACGAGCAAGGCAAGCACGAGGTCGACGAAGTCACGCTTCAGCCGGCCGTGGTCATCTCCCGGCGACGACCGAAGCTCCTCTTGGGCGTTTTGGCCGCCATGGCCGTGTCCGCCGGAGCGTTGGCTGTGACCGCGGGTGGCGGCGACTCCGCCGCACCCAACCTGCCGATCTCCCTTGGTGGCGGCGGTGCTGCCGGCGTGGCCGAGGCGAGGTCGATGGATGCGTCGTTCGCGTGGATCACCTACGTGGCGGGCGACGACCTTCCGGCGCTCGGCGGGGAGTCGCCTGCCTACCGGCTCGCGGGCGACGTCGACGAGGCGCGGGTTCGGACGTTGGCCGACGCGCTGAGCATGTCGGGGGATGTCGTGCGTGACGGAGACTCGTGGCGCGTCGTCGCTGCTGACGGCGCCACCCTTGAGGTCTACGGAGGGTTCGGAACGTCGTGGTGGTACTCCGCCACGTCGCTCGATCTCCCCGTCCGCAGTGAGGGAAGCTCGGGCGGATCAGCGGAGGTGCCTGCCACCACGCTCGTGCCGACTACGGCGATCGAATGCCTGCCGGACACCGACTGTGGCGTCGCCACGGAAACGGTGGACGCGGAGTGCCCACCTACCGCATCATGCACGGCTGTTCCCCCTGATTGCGCTCAACTGGAGGCGGGCGACTGCCCTGGCGAGCCGCCGGTGCCACCAGCCGATCTGCCGTCTCAGGATGAGGGCCGCGCCATTGCACTCGATGTGATCGCTGCCACGGGGGTCGACGTCGCAGACGCCATCGTGACGGTCGACGGCCCCTACGAAGCGTGGTACGTCACCGTCGAGCCTCGCCTCGACGGCGCGCCCTCGGGCCTGGTGGCCAGCGTGTCGGTTGGCTCCAAGGGGGTCGTCACGAATGCCAGCGGGTTCCTCGGCACCCCAGAAGTCCTGGGCGACTACGCGATCCTCGACACCCGAGGGGCCATCGCCCGTCTCAACGAGCAGATGACCGCAGGCGGCGGCTTCGGCGGCGTCGCGATGGGCCGCGACGACGTCAGCACCGACAGCGGCGTGGCCTCGTCGGATGATCCGTCGGCAGCGTGCATTGAGGCGTCCGATGCGGTGACCACCGTGCCGTGCGAAGACACTGCTGTAGCACCACCCCCCGAGCTCCCCCCGTGCACGGTCCAGCCCGATGGCTCGGAGATCTGTGAGGGCAGTACCGAGCCGGGCATCGTCTGCCCGCAGATCGGAGCGCCTGAGGGGCAGCCGCTCACGGACCTCGAGGTGATCGACTGCCCCACGATCGATCCCGGTCCGGGCCCCGCTCCCGAGCCGATGGAGATCGTGCTCACCAGTGCCACCTACTCCTTCGTGCTGATCCCGGCGAACGACGGAAGCACGGATGCCTACCTCGTGCCCGGTTACCGCTTCACGGGTGAGAACGGGGAGCAGGTCGACGCACCCGCGGTCGCCGATGAGGCACTCAGCACCCCGATCACCACCGAGCCCCCTGTCACGGTGCCCGACCCAGGCCCCGCCATCGATCCGACCTGTGAGACGTTGGTCGAGGATGACGGCTCCGGCACCACCCACACCGTCCAGCCCTCGCCTGATTGCGTGGTCACGGATCCGGTGGTCCTGGAGGAGGGCGCCGAGCCCCAGGTCGGCGTCGGGTACTACGTCGAGGTCGAGGTCCTCGATGAGCACTGCACGTGGGTCGCCGTCGAGGTGGGCGGCCGATGGTGGTGGCAATCCCTGCCGTCGGGGGCCCTCGCGGGCTGGAGCACGCCAACCGAGGGTGGCACCTTCACGATGGATGCCCCCGACCGCGCCGAGTTCGTGGGCGACGACCTGCGCACAAAGGTCGCCGAGCTCGTGCCGTTCCAGGAGGGGAGCGCACGGCCTCTGTGCGAATGACGCTCCGGCGCTGAGGGGACCGCAGCGCCGCCGCTAGCATCGGCGGTCCATGTTCGACGCACTCTCTGACCGATTCGACGGCATCTTCAAGCGCCTAAAGGGCAAGGGACGCCTCCGCGAGGAAGACGTCGACGAGGTGCTGCGGGAGATCCGGGTCGCCCTCCTCGAGGCGGACGTCAACTTCGTCGTCGTGCGGGGGATGCTCGACCGCATCCGCGAGAAGACGATCGGCATCGAGGTGGCCGAGGCGCTGAACCCGGCGCAGCAGGTCATCAAGATCGTTCACGAAGAGCTGATCAGCGTCCTCGGTGGCGAGGTCATCAAGATCACCTACGCCAGCAAGCCGCCCACGGTCGTGCTCATGGCCGGTCTCCAGGGGGCTGGCAAGACCACCAACTCCGCCAAGCTGGCGCGCTGGTTCAAGCAGCAGGGCCGCAACCCAATGCTCGTGGGCGCCGACCTCCAACGACCGGCCGCGGTGGAGCAGCTCCGCACGCTCGGCCGACAGATCGACGTGCCGGTGTTCTCACAGCCTGGCGATCCGGTGGAGACGGCTGCCGCAGGGCTGGCCGAGGCCAAGCGGCTCGGACGTGACGTCCTCATCGTCGACACCGCTGGTCGTCTCGCGATCGACGCGGAGCTGATGGAGGAGGTGCGGCGGATCTCCGCGGTGACGAGCCCGGACTACACCTTCCTCGTCGTCGATGCCATGACGGGCCAGGACGCCGTCACCGTGGCTGAGAGCTTCAACGACACCCTCGCGCTCGACGGGGTGATCCTCACCAAGCTCGACGGCGACGCCCGCGGTGGCGCGGCCCTCAGCGTGAAGGAGGTGGTGGGCAAGCCCATCGCCTTCGCATCCACGGGCGAGAAGTTGGCCGACTTCGAGCTGTTCCATCCAGACCGGCTGGCTGGTCGCATCCTGGGCATGGGCGACATGCTCACCCTGATCGAGAAGGCCGAGGAGGTCTACGAGAAGGAGGGCGCCGAGGAGGCCGCCCAGCGACTCATGGACGGCAGCTTCACGCTGGACGACTTCCTCGACCAGATGCAGCAGCTCAAGAAGATGGGTCCGCTGTCTGGCATCGTCGGCATGATCCCGGGGATGCCCAAGGAGCTGAAGAACGCCAAGATCGAGGATGAACAGCTCAGCCAGGTAGAGGCCATCATCCGCTCGATGACTCCGGCCGAACGGGCCGACGTCGAGCTGATCGACGGCTCACGCCGCGCCCGTATCGCCAACGGAGCGGGTGCCGACCCGGGCGACGTCGGCCAGTTGGTGAAGCAGTTCAAGGAGATGCAGAAGATGATGAAGCGCATCCCTGGGTTCTCGGGCACCAAGAAGGCCCGCGGCGGCAAGAAGAAGGGCAAGAAGGGGGGGCGCACCACGGTGGCTCCGAGCGGGCCCGAGAGCGCCCCGAAGCAGCCCTTCAGCCTGCCGGGCTTGAACTGACCCCCCTTCAGGGACCACCATGGTTGGCCGCCCTCGGGCGAGTGACCGATCGAGACAAGGACGAACCTACGTGGCCGTGAAGCTCCGCCTGATGCGCATGGGCAAGAAGAAGCAGCCCACCTACCGCGTCGTGGCGGCCGATTCACGCTCGCCTCGCAACGGTCGTTTCATCGAGATCCTGGGCACCTACGACCCCAGGCACGAGCCGTCGCTCGTGAAGATCGACACCGCCAAGGCGCACGAGTGGATCAGCAAGGGCGCGCAGCCCACCGAGACGGTGGCCCGCCTCCTGAAGGTGGCCGAGGCACAGCCCGCTGAGCCTCCGGCAGCCGACGCCCCGGCCGACGCATGAGTGAGCTCGATCAGGATCTCACCGACGACGACGTGAACCACGTCGCCGACGCCGAGACCGCTCCCAACGCCGTTGCCTCTGACATTGACACCGACGATGTCGACGAGCCGGCCCCCACGGCCATCTCCGTGCTCGATCTCCTCGTCACCTCGTTGGTCGACGATCCGGATGCCGTGCGCATCGACCCCATCGAGCAGCGCGGCAAGGTCCGCCTCGAGGTGCGAGTCGGTCCTGAGGACATGGGTCGGGTGATCGGCAAGCGCGGCCGCGTGGCCAATGCCATCCGCACCGTCGTCCGCGCTGCCGCCGTGCGCGACTACGTTGAGGTCGACATCGAATTCGAGGATTGATTCGATCCCGGCTGAACTGCGTCGGGCTCGAGCGTTGCTGTGCGCCTTCGGCGCGCTGATTGCCTGCTGCTCAGGGGACGGCAAGCCGCCCCCTTCGCGGGCGAGGGGGGCACGCGGAGCGTTCCCCCCTCCCGCTCCCCCCTCCTCAGGTCAACCCACACCCCTCGGTTCCTTGCGGTTGGAGGTCCCTCTTGTTGCTTGATGTTGGGCGGATCACCAAGGCGTTTGGGGTTCGGGGTGAGGTGCTGGTCGCGCTCACGTCCGATCGGACCTCGCGGCTTGATCCTGGCTCAGTGCTGCAGACCGATCGGGGAGCGCTCACGGTCGTGTCGTCCGCGCGTCACCAGGACCGCTGGATCGTGCAGTTCGAGGGCCTCCACGACCGCGATGCGGCCGAGACCTGGCGCGGCTTGCTGTTGCGTGCCGAGCCGCTGGAGGACAGCGGCGAGGACGGGGTGCTTTGGGTGCACGAGCTCATCGGGGGCGTCGTGGTGCTCTTGACCTGGCTCTATAACGAGAGCCGGGGCAGCATCCT
>JANOQG010000333.1:0-2111 GCA_031422255.1 Actinomycetes bacterium
GATCGGTGGTGCTGGAGTTCCGGCTGAACACCGCGTCGGTGCAACCCGAGTTCGGGCACGAGGTGGGGTCGGGCACGCCCGCGATCGCCCCGTTCGCATTCCATGCGGCGCCGCCGTAGTGGGTGAAGCAACGTTGCAGCAGCTGCCGCATCCGCTCAGGGCGCTGCAGGGGGGTGAGCAGGTCCCGAACGCTCGCCGGGAGGTTGGTGAGGGTCCCGCCGTAGACGTCGGTGAACACGCTCTTCTCGCAGGAGGTGGGCACGCTCGCACCACCCGGGAACACGGTGGGGATGTACTCCAAGATCGGGTTGTCATCGAGCAGCGTGTCGTTGACCAGCGTTGTGGCGCCCGCGCCGTTGAACAGGAGCGGACTGGTGCGAGCGAGACGACCCAGCGGGTTCCCGTCGCTGAAGCCAGCCGGCAGGCCGAACGCCATGCCCGGCGCCAACGCCTGCGACACCGTGACACCGGTGATGGTGTACATGGAGTTGGGCCGCGGCACCTGAGGGTTGGCGTCGCACGAGTCGGGCGTATCGACCACCACTGTCCCGGAATGCGGCGCACCCGGGAGCCTGCTCAGGTCATGGTCGACGCCGACCGCCATGTTGTTGGAGGAGCGGGGTCGCTGCCCACCGTTGCCACAGTCCTGGAGAGTGCCGACCTCGGCGTTCCCGAACTGACCGAAGTCGACGTAACCGAAGTTGCCGGTGGTGGAGTCGCAGGGGGCCACCGAGGTGCCCCCGGAACCGGACTTGATGCAGGCGTAGCCGTCGCCGCTGCCAGCACCTGCCGGCATGCCGAACGGGAGCACGCTGCCGAACCCGGCGGATCGGAGACCGGCGATCGCGAAGGCGCTGTGGGAGAAGGCGTTGACCCCAGCCGCCCGCCCGAACAAGGCGTTCAGCTGTTGGGTGGGTATCCGGACCTGGACCTGCGAGCGTGCGCCGCCGTTGACGGTGATGCAATTGGCGCCGGTGAGGGGCGTGTCGACCGGATCGGGGTCGACAAGTCCCGCGCAGCTGTTCCACTGGGCAGCCGTCAAGGTGACCCCCAGAGTGCCGTTCACCTGGCTCTGCACCTGGGCAATCAGGTTTGCGTTGGTGTCGCCAAGGCTCTGAGCCCCACCCAGCGCTCCGGTGTCAGCGGCGTTCTGGTCGCTGCGGCGAGCGTTGTAGAGCGCTCCGACATCGACCGCTAGGGCGGCGATGATCATGAGAAAGATCAGCAACAGGGCAAAGAGCACGATGGCGAACCCATCGTCGTCATGCCGGTTCGAGGGAGAGCGCATCACGGGCACACCTGCGTGGTTGGAGCTGCCCAGGTGGCCGTCTGTTCGAGACGACCCCTGACCGAGCTGTCGATGGCGGAGGGAAGGGCGAAGTTCACAAACCCGGTGAGCGGCACGAGCGGCTTGGTGATCGCCACCGTGAACTCCTGGCCGACTGCGGCAGTTCCCGACCTCGAGAGCGTCACCGTCATGTTTGCGCCCTGATCGTCCATGCGCTGACACATCGCCGTGACGATCTCGGTGGCCTGCGCTGCCGCGGTGGGGCTGGCCGTTGACCGGTAGTTGACCGCCGCCAGGCGGGACCCCTCACGCGCTCCGTGGCGCACGTCGAGGTCCTGGTGGAATGCCCAGCCGAAGTCGATGATGCCGAAGATCAGGAGAAAGAAGATCGGAACGATCAGCGCGAACTCCACGATCACTGCGCCACCATCGCCGCCGCAGCGACGTGCTCGGCGGTTCGATCCCTGGGCGCGTTCTTGAACGGTGTCCACGGTGTGGTTCATCGTCCGGCTCCCAGGGAACGTTGAGCGGCTTCGCTCGTCTGCCACGCCCGGCGATTGCCTGCGAACTTCGCCATCGGGTTGCTCCATCTCGTTCATGCCGCGTGTCCGGCGGCGTCGACTAGGTGTGCGTAGGGCATTCTGAGCGCGTCGGCGAGCAGCGCGAGGTTCTTCGGGGCCGGCCGGCTGCGACCGTGCACCCAGCGACTCACGGTTGCTTCCGTGGTGCCCGTGAGTCGAGCCAGATCGGTGGAGCGCAGCCCAAGCTCGCGCAAGCGGGCCAGGATCAGCTCACCGAGCGCGGACGTGGCAAGGCGGCGCGG
>JANOQG010000334.1:0-10015 GCA_031422255.1 Actinomycetes bacterium
TCAGGGTTCACCCCAGGGGGCACGGCGTGGTGCATCGCCAGAGCCAGCGGCCGCGCCAACCGCAGGGCAAGGGCCACTCGAGCCTCCACGGAGAGCTCGTGAACGCGCAGCAGGAAGGCGCGCACCACCCCGAACTGCGCAGCGGTGACCGCTGAGACATCGAGGGTGTGGGCGTAGCCCTCCAGGCCAGGCGGCGCTGAGAACCAGACGGCCACGGCTGGTCGGGCTGCGCTGCGCTCCCGGATCACCATGGTGCCCGCCACCAGATCCCCGAAGCGCTGACCCCGCGCCGACAGCAGCGCCGACCCGACCGCGAAGAGTCCGCCCGGCGGCAGGAAGAAGTCGATGAGGCCGAGCGTCGAGCGAATGAATGCGTGGCGGGGGGCTTCGGGGCCGCCCTCGACGGTGACGACGCGCAGGCCCAGCGCTGCCTTGCCCGGCGAGCGGCCGCGAGTGAACGCCTCGCAGGCCACGGGGTAGCCAAGGACGACGAAGGCCACCCCGACGATGGCGACAACCGTGCCGGTGAGCCCAGGCAGGTTGGCAGCGAGGAGGGCGAGGCCCAACAGCAGGGTCGCCTGGATCAGCGCGTCGAGCAGGCGCGCGACACCCCGCGAGGCAATCCCCGCCGTGTCGAAGTCGAGCACGACGCCCTCGGGCGTGACGATCCCGCGCTGGTGGGGAGCCATAGGTCGCTACGGTACCGGCGTGCCCGCCAAGTGGCTGGCCGATGCATCGTGGACGTCGACCGCTTCATCACCACCCATCAGGCCAGTTGGGCTCGGCTCGAGCAGCTCACGAGCGCGGCGCGGGGTGGGGGCCAGCACCTTGCCCCTGCTGAGGTCGACGAGCTCGTTCAGCTCTACCAACGGGCGTCGACCCACCTCTCGCACGCGCGCACCGAGCGAGCCGACCCCGCCCTCGTGGCTCGGCTGACCGCACTCGTAGCGACGACAAGCGGGGTTCTCTACGGCGCACGCGGCCGCTCGCTGACTGGCTTCGCA
This sequence comes from Actinomycetes bacterium, assembly GCA_031422255.1. Taxonomy (GTDB): domain Bacteria; phylum Actinomycetota; class Acidimicrobiia; order Acidimicrobiales; family VFJN01; genus VFJN01. The sequence goes on from JANOQG010000334.1 coordinate 1,005, forward strand.
CGGTTCTTCACCGCCAGCTTCCCAGCGGCGGTCTTTCACGCTCGTCGGTTCGTGGTGGTTGCCGCCGCTCTGCTTCTGATTCCAACCATCGTGCTCGCGGTGTGGATGGCCAACAGCGACGCCGCGCTGGAGGCATCGGCGCCCGCCGCCGTGCGCGAGGCGTACGTGCAGGATGACTTCGAGCAGTACTACTCCTCCGCGCCCGCTGGCGAGTTCGCCACGAGCGTCACCGTGAACAACATCCAGGTCGCCTTCCTTGCGTTCGCGTCCGGCATCCTGCTGTGCGTGGCCACGGCCTACCTGCTGGTCAGCAACGGGCTCAACCTCGGATTCGCGGTCGGGCTCTTCGCTGCGAACGGCCAACAGGCGAAGTTCTACGGTCTGATCCTCCCGCACGGTCTTCTGGAGCTGTCGGCCATCGTCGTCGCTGGAGCGGCCGGGCTCGCCGTCGGATGGACGATCATCGCCCCAGGGGACCGCACCCGCTCCTCCGCCCTCGCCGAGCAGGGGCGGCGCTCCGCAGTCATCGCGCTCGGTCTGGTCATCGCGTTCATCGTCGCTGGCACCATCGAGGGGTTCGTGACGCCGAGCGGCCTCCACACCAGCGTGCGGGTGAGCATCGGCGTGGCCGTCTTCGTTGCCTTCTGGACGTATCTCCTCGTGCTCGGGCATCGCGCCGCAGCCGCGGGCTACAGCGGCGCGTTTGGGGAGCATGAGCACCTCGAACGAGAGCGAGCACGGGCGGTAGCCACACAACACGCGCTGCCGATCAGGGAACCTGGGACGCCCTAGAGACGGCCGCGCGCCTTGAGGTCGAGGTACGCATCGGCGAGACGGGGCGCGAGCTGGCCGGGCGGGGCGTCGATGACCACCGCTCCGAGGGCGCGCAGCCGAGCGGCGGCACGGTCTCGCTCAGCGAGGGACAACGTGGCGGCGGCGCTTCGATAGGCGTCGGCCGGCTCCGCGGCCGATGTCCCAGCCCAGCGGACGACGTCGGGATCGCGCACCGCAGCGATCAGTACGACGTGGTGGCGGACGAGCAACGGGAGCGCCGGCAGCAGGGACTCCCCCACGGCCTGTTCGACAAGGTCAGTGAAGACGACGATCAGGGACCGACGGCGAAACCGCGCCAGCGCGTGCGCGAACGCGCCGCGATAGTCGCTCTCGGCAAGGACGGGTTGGAGGTCGTACATCGCGTCGGCGACCCGGCCCACCTGATCACGGCCCGACCGAGCCGGCAGCACCGTGCGGACGTCGCGGTCGAAGACCACGAGGCCACACCGATCGCCGAGGCGCGTGGCGATCGTCGTGAGGCAGAGCACGGCATCCATGGCGTGCTCAACCCGCGAGACCCCAGCAACCTGGCCCGCCATCACCCGACCGTTGTCGAGGAGCAAGAGGACGCTCTGGTTTCGCTCGGCCCGATAGGTGCGCACCATGGCCTTGCCGGAGCGCGCCGTGGCCGCCCAGTCGATGCGGCGCACCTCGTCGTCGACGCCGTACTCGCGAAGCTGGTCGAACTCGGTGCCACCGCCGCGGCCCTTCGCTGAGCGCAGGCCCACTTCCAGCACGTGGGCTCGGGTGAGCCGCAGCTCGGCCTCCTCCCGACTTGGGAAGGCCGGGTGAACCCGGAGCACGGCCGGGATCGTGAGCGTTCGCTGCCGAGCGCCGAGCCCGAGCGGCCCGTCCACCCGCACGACGAGCGAGCGCACGTCGAAACGACCTCGGCGGCGCGGCCGAATCGACGTGATGCCCTGGAGGAGCGCTGATGGCGGAACAACCCCCTGGAGCCGCCGGGTGACTGCGTTGAGCGACGGTGCGAGCTCGTCGGCGATCGCCACGCGGATCCGGCGACGGGTGGGGTTGCGGATCGACCAGCGCACATCACCCGATGCGCCGAGGGTGAGTACGGGCGGCAGCTCCCGACCGACCTCCAGGCGTTGCGGGTCGACCGCCCGAAGCGCGTCCAGGAGCGCGACCAGCATGAGCCCAAGGTTCACCCACAGCACCGGGAGCAAGGCACGGCCCGGCAGGGCCAGCACCACGATCGCGAGACCGGCTGCGGCGATTGCCAAGCGGCGAGTGGGAACCGGGATCACCGCGGCACGGGCACCGTGGCGAGGAGGCCATCGAGCACGCCGTCGGGCGTCACCCCTTCGAGCTCTACCTCGGGACGTAGCTGCACTCGGTGTCGCAGCGCAGGCCGAGCGATGGCCTTCACCTCATCTGGGGTGACGAACTCGCGCCCACTGAGCCAAGCCCACGCCTTGGCAGCATGCAGGAGCATCGCGGCTCCACGCGGCGACACGCCCAACGAGAGCGACGGCGATTCACGCGTGGCCCGAGCGAGACTCACGACGTAGGCCAGCACGGCTGGGTCGACCCGCACGTCGTTCACAAGGGCCCGTGCCGCCAACAGGTCGGCTGCGGTGGCCACGGGGCGCACCAGCGCCCCCACATCATGGGGATCCAGGCCTTCGTCGTGACGGCGCAGCACCTCCTGCTCTTGGTCGGCGCTCGGATAGCCGACCTGCAGCTTCAGCAGGAAGCGATCGAGCTGCGCCTCGGGGAGCGGATAGGTGCCCTCGTATTCCACGGGGTTCTGCGTGGCGACCACGATGAACGGATCGGGCAGCGGCCGAGCGCGGCCCTCGATCGTGACCTGGCGCTCCTCCATGGCTTCGAGCAGAGCGGCCTGCGTCTTGGGTGGGGTGCGGTTGATCTCGTCGGCAAGGAGCAGATTGGTGAACACGGGGCCCTCCCGGAACCGAAACGCCCCTTCGGCACCCGCACTGGCTCCCGGCGTGTAGATGAGCTGCCCGAGCACGTCAGCCGGCATGAGGTCCGGCGTGAACTGCACCCGGGTGAAGCCGAGATCGAGCGAGGCGGCGAGGGCCTTCGCGATGAGGGTCTTGGCCACGCCAGGTACTCCCTCGAGCAGCACATGACCACCGACGAGCAGCGCGGTCACCAACCCGGAGAGCGTGCCCTCCTGGCCCACGACCACCTTGCCAACCTCCTCGCGCACCGCCAGCACAGCAGCCCGGGGATCAGCAGTGGAGTTGGGATCGGTCATGGGTGAAGGACCTCCTGGTGGACGGATGCAACGCAACGGGACACGGCGACCAGCTCCGCTTCGGTGGTGACCGGATCGTCGGCGATGGCGATGCGCACGTGCTCGGGATCGGCCCCGGTACGTGCGGTGACGATTTGCATGAGGGTCTCGGTGGGCGCGTCCGTCGGAATCCCCAGACGGGAGCACAACGAACGGCGCAACCCGCCCCGCAACACCTCCGCGGCTGCCCCCGGAGATCTGCCCCGCTCGAGCAGTCGACCCGTGGCGCTCACCAGCTCGGAGCCCGCGATCTCAATCGTCTGCTCGTCCTGCACAGGGCGGCCCAACCGGATGGCACGCCAAACGGCGTAGAGCACGAACGCGGTGGCCAGCTGAAGCCCTGCGCGTCGCACTCCGCCGCCGATCAGATCTGCCAGAGACTTCTCGCCCCCGCCGGCCGGAAGGGGCGCGTCGACCACGCGGACGGTGGCAGCGGCACGAGGAGCCAGCAGGGCGGCAGCGAGGACCGCGTTGTCCTCCTCGTCGAGAAGGTCGTTGGTGAGGAAGGCGGCACCTCCCACCCCGACGATGTCGCCCCGCCCAGTGGAGTGCTGCACCACGAAGGCGCCATCTGGCGTACCGAAGCACGAGCCGTCGGCTCCGCTCGTGTCGTATCTGACGGCTGCCCCGCCGGCGACGGCGTGTACATCGTCCAATGCCACGAGGGTGCAGAACCCAGAGGCAAGCGTGTCTGGGTCGACCGGATTCTCCTGACCCGCGACCGCCGGCACAAGGGAGGACCGCGAGTCTGTGACGACAAGCCGGCCCCCGGCCCGCACCCACGCCTTCAGGGCGATCGTCTGGTCCTCATCGAGATGGTCGTCGAGCAGCAGAGCGACGTCGTCGGTCGCCTCCGGCAAGCCGGTGGACAGATCAACGTCCGCGCCGAGGCGCTCCAGCACCGCCACGAGCGCGCTCGTCCCGAGCGGCGCGTCGGAACGGGGGTCGAGTGGCGCGTCGCTCGTAGCCGGGCCACCGCTGAGCAGAACCGCCAGCACGAGCCCCGCGAGGATCACGACCGCGAGCACGGAACCCCTCGAGACGCGCACTCAGCCGGCCTTTACGGCAAGCACGCCAGCGTCAAGGGCGGCGAAGCGCTCCGCCTCCGCCGCTCCGGTGATGGCTCCGCCATACCAGGCCGCCTCAAAGAGCTCGGTGGCCGCTGCCAGCGAGGGCGCGACGTCAGGGATCGATACCGCAACGTCCCGCACATACTCGCCGGCCGTTCGCCCCGGCTGGTCCGGGATGGCCCCACGTCGTACGAGCTCCGCAATCAGCGCGCGGTGGCGGCAGCGCAATCCTTCGCGCCACCGTCCCTGCCCCTCCAGCGCCTCCGCCTCGACCCGCCACTCGCGAGGGCTGCGCGTCAGCTCCACCATCACCTGAGCGGCGCCTGCAGGCGCCGCCGCTGGCAGTGAGACCCGACCGTGGCGGACCAGCAGGTAGACCACTGCGCCGACGGCGCCGACCAGGATCAACCAGGCGACTGCGGTGCCTCCCCCGCCTCCCGCCAACGAGCTGAGCACCTTGGCCATCTGCTCAACCACCCAGCCCAGCACTCGCTCCGGGATCGACTCCGGCGCTTGGCGGTACCGCGCCGCGCTGAGCACGTCATCCGCCAGCGCCCGCACGCTCTCCGGGTCATGGGGGCTCGGCGGCAAGCCGACGGGCCTCATCAGGCCGGGTCAGGGAAGGCGTCGAGGGCCTCGAGCTCGAGGTCGAGGCCCTCCGTGCGGACGCGCAGGTCGAGGTAGACGAGCACCGCGGCGCCCGCCACCACCGGTGTGGTGAGCACGGCTGTGACCGCTCCGGTGAGCCCGGCAATCACCCAGCTGAAGGTGTCGGCACCAGTGAGCCAGAGCACGACCTGAGGAATTGCCTCGATGGCAAAGGCGAAGAACTGCATGACAAGCCCCGAGAGGATGGCGATCCCGAGCACGGGCCAGAACCTTCGCCCGGTGAGTCGGGCCGACCGTCGCACGCCCTCGACCGGCCCGAGCCCTTCGGCGGCGATTGCGGGCACCGTCACCATGCACCACGTCATCACCGCGAGGGCGGGCAGGACGCAGAACATCAGCCCGACGAGCTCACCCGCCTTGACGAGCACGAGCGATGCGACCAGCGGCCACGCGAGCGGTCGCAACCCCCGAACCAGTTCGCCAACCGTGAGGTCATGACCGACCTGCCAGGCGCTTACCAGCCTCGTGAGCCCGGCTGCCACGAAGACGAGAGCCAGCGACGGGGCCAGCGTGGCGAAGATGGCCAACCAGAAGTCGCCGGTGGAGGACTGCTGGTCCGCCAGCAACGAGGTGTCGCCCGATTCGAAGACCTCAAACAGGGCGGCGCCGCTCACATTGCGGACCACGTAGGCGCCCAGAAGCTCAGCGGGGATCACGAAGATGGCGGTGAGGCCCAGCACCGTGCCAGGAGCTCGCCGCAGGATCGAGAAGGCTCCATCGAGGATGTCGAAGGCGGTCGAGGGGCCGAGCCGCTCCGCTGGCGCGACGTCGGGCCGCCGAGACGGCGCCGCGGACGGCTCAACAGGAGTGCTGACATCCGGCGCGGCCCAGTCCACGGCGACAGTTCTACCGGGCCGGCGACGGGCACGGCGCGGCGCCCGGCACACTGGCGAGGTGGAGGGTTACGACGCCAGCACCTACGGAGACCGCTTCGCCGACGTCTACGACGACTGGTACGGCGATGTCACCGACGTGTCGGCGTGCACGAATCGCCTTGCCCAGCTGGCCCACGAGGCCGGCGGGGGCCCGGTGCTGGAGCTGGGCATCGGGTCGGGTCGGCTGGCCATCCCTCTTGCCGAACGAGGGATCGAGGTGCACGGGATCGACGCCTCCGCCGCGATGCTCGACCGCCTGCGAGCGAAGCAGGGCGGTGCCAACCTGCGGGTCACCCAGGGCGACATGGCCGCTCTCGAGATCGTCGACCCTCCCGTCTTCTCCGTGGTGTTCGTGGCCTTCAACACCTTCTTCAACCTGGGATCGGTCGATGACCAGCAGCAGTGTCTCCACCGCGTGGCATCACTGCTGGCCCCCCAAGGGCTGTTCGTGCTCGAAGCCTTCGTGCCACCCGACGACGGACCCGCCACCGCGGGGGCCGTCACTCCCCGCCACATCACCGCCGATGAGGTGGTGCTGAGCATCAGTCAGCACGATCGCGACGCGCAGACAATCTCCGGTCAGCACGTGCACCTCACAGAGCACGGCACTCGCCTTCGGCCGTGGCACCTCCGCTACGCCACGCCGATGCAGCTCGATGCGATGGCCGCGACAGCCGGCCTCTCGCCACGGTGGCGACACGCCGGGTGGGCCGAGGAGCCGTTCGGTGCTGACGCCACGGTCCACGTCTCCGGCTACGGCCCGAGTAACGTCCGATCTGTGCAACCAGGCGTCGCCGACCACCGATGAGTCAGCTTCGCCTGAATCCCCTCACGGGCCGATGGGTCACGGTGGCCGTCGAACGAGCGGCCCGCCCGGGTGACCTCATCTCGCGGCAGCTCCCCGTCGAGTCAGACCCTGATCGCTTGTGTCCGTTCTGCCCCGGCAACGAGGAGGCCACCCCTCCCGCGCTCGAGACCTACGGCTCCACCGGTGCATGGCAGGTGCGAGTCGTCCCGAACCTGTTCCCGGCGTTCGAGGGCAACGAGCCGCTCCGCGTGCAGAACCTCGGGCCGGTGTGGACCCAGGCGTCCGCGAGCGGCGTGCACGAGGTCCTCGTCTTCACGCCCGACCACGCAGGCAGCTGGGCCGACCTCGACGACAAGCAGGCCGGGCTCGCGATGGCAGCGATCCGAGACCGCATGGAGGACCACGCCCGGCGCTCCACGGTGCGCTACACCCAGGCGATCGTGAATGCAGGCCGCGAGGCGGGAGCGTCCCTCGAACACCCACATGGCCAGCTCCTCGGCATCCCGTTCGTGCCCGGCGAGATCGCCGAGGAGGAGGCTGGGTTCCGGCGGTATGAAGGGTCCTGCCTGCTGTGCACCACGCTCGAGGCCGAGCTGCAGACCGGCCATCGCGTCGTGCTCGAAGACGAACGGGTCATCGTGATCTGCCCCTTCTGGAGCGGCGCTCCCTACGAGATGCTCGTCATCCCGCGGGCGCATGAGGTGCACCTGGAGAACACCTCACCGTCCGATGTGGTGGCCGTCGGCCGAGCCATTCGCGACGCACTCGTGCGACTACGCACCCACGTGGGCGACGCCGCCTACAACCTCGTGTTCCACACAGCCCCGCACCATCACGAAGGGCCGTTCCACTGGCATGTGCACATCGTGCCGCGTCTCACCAGCCTGGCTGGCTTCGAGCAAGGCACCGGAGTGATGATCAACATCGTCGCTCCGGAGCTGGCCGCTCATCACCTCGCTGGCTAGGTGCGGCCGCCTCGCTGTCGGGAGGCTTCCGCGTACGCCTGTCGCTTGGGAACGCCCAGAGCGTTGGCCACGGTGGCCGCAGCGTCCTTCGAGGAGTCCCCCGCCTCGAGCCGCTCCCGCACGGCCGCCTCCACGTCGGCGGCAGTGGCGGGGCGCGGTTCCGGCGCGCCGTCGAGCACCACAACCAGCTCGCCCCGCGGCGCGTGCCCATCGGCCCAGGCGATGGCCCCAGCGAGGGTGCCGCGCCAGTGCTCCTCGTGGAGCTTGGTGAGCTCCCGCCCGATCGCCACGCGCCGTTCGGTCCCACACGCGAGCGCGAGGTCGTTGAGCGTCCGCGCCAGCCGGTGAGGCGCCTCGTAGAGCACGACGGTGCGGCGTTCGGTCGCCAGCTCCAGCAGCCGCGCCGACCGTCCTGACCCCTTCCGGGGAAGGAACCCCTCGAAGGCAAACCGTCCCGCGGACAAACCACTCAGCACAAGCGCCGTGATGGCGGCCGAGGGGCCGGGAACGACCTCCACCGCGTGGCCCGCATCCACTGCTGCCGCAACCAGTCGCTCGCCTGGGTCCGAGATGCCTGGCATCCCGGCATCGGTGACCACCGCGACGCGCTCGCCGAGGTCCAGGCGGGCCAACACCCCGGCCACGGCCTGTACCTCCGTGTGATCATTGACGACGATGAGCGGACGGCGCTCGACTCCAGCGTGCTGCAAGAGCCTTCCGGTGCGGCGAGTGTCCTCGCAGCAGATCGCGTCGGCAGCTCGAAGCGCGTCGACGGCGCGAGGCGAGAGGTCCCCGAGGTTGCCGATCGGGGTGCCCACGAGAACGAGAGGCACAGTCAGTCCCGCCGTTCGAGCTGATCGCCTACGGCAAGCCCCCACCGGGCGAAGGCACCCGCCTCAGCCTCGACGACCGAACGAGCGCCACGAACGGGTCGAGTCATGCGGTGCTGACGCAGCCGAACGGTGCGCAGCACCGTGAGGTCATCGTCGAGCCAGGCCACGTCGAGAGGAAAGCGCATGCCGAACGAGTGCACCGACCGGGCCGGCGTGAGGAGGATGGCACCGTCAACGGAGTCTCGCCCGAGCAATCCGCGGCGCCGCGTCGACCGAGAAGCCGCCACCTCCAGCGACGCCAGCACCTCCCCGTCCCGCAACAGCCAACTCACCACGAGGAGGCTAGAGGGAACCAGCCGGCCGTCCGGAGACGACGGTCAGACGTTGAAGCGGATCTCCATGACATCGCCGTCCTCGACGAGATAGTCCTTGCCCTCGACCCGGAGCTTGCCGACGTCCTTGGCGGCGTTCCACGAGCCCAGCTCCAGCAGCTCGTCCCAATGGATGACCTCGGCCCGGATGAAGCCTCGCTCGAAGTCCGTGTGGATGACGCCGGCGCACTGAGGAGCCTTGTAGCCGGCTCGGAAGGTCCACGCCAGGGACTCCTTCTCGCCAGTGGTGAGAAATGTCCGCAGACCGAGGAGCTTGTAGGCCGCATGCAGGAACGTGGGAAGCG
>JANOQG010000335.1:0-2480 GCA_031422255.1 Actinomycetes bacterium
ACGGTGGCCGACGACGTGTGGATGCGGCCCTGGCTCTCCGTGACCGGCACGCGCTGCACCCGGTGCGGCCCACCCTCTTGGTGCATGCGGGGCCACACGCCCTCGCCCTTCAGCATGAAGGTGATGTCGTTGAAGCCGCCCATGTCCGAGGCATCCGAGCCCAGCACCTCGAGCCGCCAGCCCATCCGACCGCTGTAGCTCTGGTACATCTCGAACAGGTCCCGGGCAAAGAGGTTCGCCTCCTCGCCCCCCTCAGCGCCGCGGATCTCGACGATGACGTTCTTGCCCTCGTTGGGGTCCTTCGGCATGAGCAGCAGGCGCAGCGACGCCGTGAGCCGCTCGATGTCTGCTTCGGCTTCGGTGGCCTCGACCCGCATGACCTCTCGGTCGTCGCCGTCGAGGTCGCTCAGCATCTCCTTGGCCGTGTCGAGATCTTCCGTGCGCTGCCGCAGCTCTTGTGCCGTCTGCACGATCGGCCCGAGCTCGCTGTAGCGGCGGGCGACGTCCTGGTAGCGGCTCTGGTCAGCGATCAGCGCTGGATCAGCGAGGCGCGCTTCGACGTCGAGGTACTCCCGCTCGAGGTCGCGCAACCGTTCCAACATCAGCAGCAGGGTACGGCTGCCGCTGTCCGTTCACGAGCCAGCCATGCGAACCCAAGGTGGAGCGCAGCGAGCGGAGCGCGTTCGCCCCTCCGTTGCGAGGGATCAGGCGCGCCACTCGCCCTCGAGCACCACGAGCTCGGCGGGCTGCGCGAGTCGAGCTGCGAGGGCCCGGGTCACGGGGTGCGCGTCACGCTCGGGGACCACGAGCAGGAGCCTCGCGTCGGGAGCGAGCGCGAGGCGCGCGTCTGCAGCCGCCGGCACGAGATCCAGGTGGATTCCCACGGAGCAGGCCACCACGACATCCGCTCCATCGCGGTCGACACCCAGGGCCATCGCAATGGCTGGGTCGCGCAGGTTGGGGCGGGGTTCAGCGGGCGGGGCCGCCCGCAGCGACGCGAGGCCGATGCGATCGGGGTCGTGGATCAGCGTGGCTCGCAGCCACCGCTCAGGCGCGAGCTGGTTCAGCGGATGACGCTCCGCTCCGATGCAGCGGGTCGCGCGCACGATCTCGATCACGCGGGCGAGCTGGGCCTCGGGCGGGAGGTTGCCGTGCAGCATCCCGGTGAGCTCACGGTCGGCATGACCCACGCCCACCTCGAGCATGGGCTCCTCGAGCGGGATGCCCGACGTGGTGGCGCCATGCGCGATGCGGGCCACCTCGAGGCCGAGTACCTCACCTCGCACGATGCCCTCCTCGACCACGATCTCGATGTCGGCGTCGACGAGCAGCTCGGCCAACGCCGGAGCGGGCTGCGGTTCGATCGTGGGCCGCGGAGGATCAGCGACCGGGCGCGCAAGCGCCACGCCATCGATCTGCCAGACGGTGGGGGCTGGATCGAACAGGCTGGCCCGCCGAGCGACGACCCCCACGGACGTCTCCACCAGCAGATGGATCTCCGAAAGCGCCTTGCGATCGGCCCACACCAGGGCCGGGCCAAGCGCAGCGAGCGGCTTCGGATCCAGCAGGAGCCACCCCGTGTGGCCGGCGATCAGCGCGGCTCCACCGGGGAAGTCAACGGCTTCGCGCTCCGCCTCGCCCCAATGGGCACGCACCAGGGCGCGCAGCTTTGCGGACAGCAAGCCCGGCGCCGGAGCGCTCATGCGGGGTGGATCAGGCTTCGGAAGCTTCGGAAGCCTCGACGGCTTCAGGAGCCTCGACGGCCTCTGAAACCTGAGGAGCAGCCGGCGCGGCCTCCTCGGGAGCGCCCGCCGTCTCCGACTTGCGACGCTTGCCGTAGCGACGTTCGAAGCGGTCGATGCGGCCACCGGTGTCCACGAGCTTCTGCTTGCCCGTGTAGAAGGGGTGACACTCGCTGCAGAGCTCGGAGGTGAGGCTGGCCTTCGTGGAACGCGTCTGGAACGTGTTCCCGCAGGAGCACTTGACCGTGGCGATCACGTAGTCGGGGTGGATGTCAGCACGCATGGCGTTCTCCGAATGTCTGTCTTGGGGCTGGCGGAGCCTACCGGCGCCCGCCTGCATCCGCTACCTGGCTCAGCCGGCGCCGGCCTTGGCCACCTCGGCGAGGAACTCCTTGTTCGTCTTGAAGGTCTTCATGCGTTCGGTGAGCAGCTCGACACCGGCCTCGCTGCTCATGGTCGACAGCACCCGACGCAGCTTCCAGACCTGCTGGAGCTGGGTGCCGAGGAAGAGGAGCTCTTCATGCCGGGTAGAGGAGGCCTCGACGTCGACCGCCGGGTAGATGCGCTGCTCTGCGAGGCGCCGGTCGAGTCGCAGCTCCATGGTCCCGGTGCCCTTGAACTCCTCGAAGATCACTTCGTCCATGCGGCTGCCGGTCTCGACGAGTGCAGTGGCGAGGATCGTGAGGCTTCCGCCTTCTTCCACGTTGCGGGCTGCCCCGAAGAACTTCTTGGGCGGGT
>JANOQG010000336.1:0-22465 GCA_031422255.1 Actinomycetes bacterium
CCCACAGACCGCTTCAGCAGCAACCTTCTCCTCTCCACACTCGTCGCCGGCGGCCTGTCCACGTCTGCATGGCCCGCCGTCGGGCCGCGAGCACGGCGGAGGCTCCGGGCCCTTCGGAACACCCTCGGCGTCGGAGCGGGCCTCGCCTGCGTTGGCTTCGGGGTTTCGATCGTGCTCGCTCGCCAGGCTCTGCAGCAGGGCGTCTCCCGCGCCGACGCCGGGCTCGACGCCGCACGGGCGGGAGAGGGCGACGGCGCCGCCGATCTTCTCGGCGATGCGAGCCGAGCGTTCGCTGCTGCGCACGATGATCTGACTGCGTGGTGGGCGAGACCAGCCCTCCTGCTGCCGGGGGTGGGGCAGCACGCCCGCGCGCTCGAGGTGCTCGCGGACGAGGGCGCTCATCTGGCCGACGCAGCGGCCGGCTCTGCGCGGACGGCTCGGGTGGAGGACCTGCGGGTCAGCGACGGCCGCCTTGACCTGGCGAGGGTCCGCGGCCTGGCCAAGCCGATGGCCTCGGTGCGCGACGCCCTCGGGCGTGCCCAGGAAGGCACGCGGCGAGCGGAGTCCCCCTGGCTGATCGCACCCATGGCCAACCGCTTGGCGGATTTCCAACACTCGATCGAGACTGCCAGCGAGGAGGCCGCTACCGCATCGGCGGCCGTCGACGTGCTCCCCGACCTGTTGGGCGGCAACGGCGAGCGTGTCTACTTCGTCGCCTTCGGCACGCCCGCCGAAGCGCGCGACCTGGGCGGCTTCATGGGTGCCTACGCCATCCTGGGAGCAGATCGCGGTGAGCTGACCCTGCGGAGCACAGGTCGGGTGAACAACCTCAACGTCTTCTTCGGGGGGCGCCAGCTCGAGGACCGAACGGTGTTCCCCGATCACTACCTGGCCCTGTTCCCCGAAAGGTTCTGGCAGAACGCCACGGGCTCCGTCGACTTTCCGACCGTGGCGGAGGCCGTCCGCCAGATGTGGGAACCGCCAGCCCAACCGCTCGACGGGGTGCTCTACATGGACCCGCAGGCCCTTGCCACCATGCTGGAGCTGACCGGGCCGATCCGCCTCCCCGGCTACTCCGAGCCGCTCACCGCAGCTACCGCCGCACCGTTCCTCCTCCGGGACCAATACGTCGTCTTTCCAGACTCAGACGTCCCGAGGCGCGGTCTCCCCATCGACGCCGCCGAGACCCGCCACGACTTCTTGGTCGATGCTGCGAAGGCGGTGTTCACCGAGCTGACCTCGGGGGATCTCCCCGGGCCGCGTGTGCTCGCCGACACGTTGGCTCCCGCCGTTCGCGAACGGCGGTTGTTGTTCCACAGCTTCCGCGACGACGAACAGATGCTGTTCGAACGCCTCGACGTGGACGGCGCCCTCCCGCCGGTGGACGGGGATTTCCTTTCGGTCCGGGCCTCGAATCGCGGACGCAGCAAGATCGACGCGTTCATGCAGCGCGCGGTGACCTATGCCGTGGCAGCGGACCCACGGCACAACACCGTCCATGCCACCGTGACTGTGGAGGTCAGGAACGACGCGCCGGCCTCGGGGCTGCCTGACCCGGTGATCGGCAACCACCTCGATCGCTCGACCGGCACGAACTCGACCACCGTCGCGATCTACACGCCGCTGGAACTCCTCGACGTGACGATGAACGGCGAGTCGATCGGCCGCGGCGCACAACGTGAATACGGTCGCAACCGGTACTCGGTCCTCCTCGACGTCCCAGCCGAGAGCCTCCGCACCGTGACGTTCGAGCTAACGGGCTCCATGGATCTGCGCGACGGCTACCACCTCGACGTCGTGCCGCAACCGCTCGTGAACAACGACCGGTTCCGCCTCATCATCGAAGGACCCAGTGGGTGGGCCTGGGGCGGACGCGCCACGAGACTCAAGGAGCTTCGGGAGGACACCAGCTTCGATGTGCCCCTGATTCCTGATGCCTGAGCCCGGGGTGTTGTGGACGCGGCGGTATCCATTGGGCATACTTTCTCCTTCTTCCCGTTCCGTTGGAACGGCCTAGCTCTCAGGGAGTTCACGAATGTTTCGTCGCATGCTGCTGATCGCCGCTCTGGTTCTTGCCGCAGGAGGCGTGGCCGTGGCCAGCCCGGCAGGCGCCCAGAACTACGGGGGCTGCACCGCCACCGTCTCGGACACCACTCCTACTCCGGGCCAGGTCGTCACGGTCAGCGGCACGGGTGCCGCCAACGGTGGCACTGTCACCGCGTCGCTCGACGATGCCACGGTCGGCACCGGCACCGCCGATTCCGCCGGTGAGTTCAGCTTCAGCGCCACGATCCCCACCACCGCCTCAGGCGCTAAGACCCTCGACGTCGACTGTGGCGCCACGGTCGACTCCGTCACCATCACCGTTGGTGCGGCCACCGGCTCCGGCGATCTGCCCGCGACGGGCTCCGACTCCTTGCCCCTCACGGCGTTGGCGCTCGGCGCTCTCGCCATCGGCGGCGTGGTGCTTGCGGGTGCTCGCATCCGCTCGAAGTCAGTTTCGCTCTAGCACTGCTCGGCCCTGCTCGGGCCTGACACTCAAACGGGTGCTGAACGCGCCGATCCCCAGCGATGGAGGGTCGGCGCTTTCAGTTCCCGGTCTCTTGTCCGAGAGGGCGTGCCGATGACCCGCAGTGTCAGGAGACTCCGGAACCTCCTGCGCCAACTTCCTCGCAGGAGCTATCGCCTCACAAAGTGGCGGCTGCTTCGCCGGATGGAACGCCGCACGGAAGATCCGGTCGTCGTCTATGCGATGAGCAAGACGGCCAGCAGCGCCATCGTGCGGGCAGTGCGGGGTGCCGTCAGCCAGCCTGTGTACAAGGTGCACCTCCTCACGCCGGAAAGCGTCTCCCGGGCGGAGGAGCGCTACCGGCAGACCGATCGCGGCGCGCGACCGCGGCACATCTTCCACGCATCACACCTGCTGCGACACCTGCCCACCGCTGAGCACCCATGGTTGGTGATCACGATCGTGCGCGAGCCCGTCATGCGATCAGCCTCGGACTTCTTCCAGTCCGGGCGTCGACTCGGGCGACTGGCCGACGGCGCTGCGGCCACGGCACTGTTCGCCAGGTTCGCCACAGAGCAGGGCATCCCCCGCACCCTCGACTGGTTCGATCAAGAGCTCGAACCGAATCTGGGCATCGACGTGTACGCCCACCCGTTCGATCCCGCTACCGGCTACTGCATCATCGAGTCACCCGCCGTCCGGCTGCTGCTCCTCCGGCAGGAGAGCCTCGACGTGGCGCCAAAGGCGCTCGGTCAGTTCCTGGGCCTCGCCCAGGACCTCCCCGTGGACCGCGAGAACGAGGGCGCCCAGAAGGAGTACTCCGATCTCTACGCGGCGGTGGTTCGCGACGTGCGCTTTCCCGAGGCGATGCTCGAACGCACCTACAACTCGCGCTTCGCCCAGCACTTCTACAGCTCCGAGGAGCTTGACCGCTTCCGACGCCGTTGGGCCCACGGCGACGGCGAACCCAGCACCTGAGCCAGGCCGAGAGCTTGCAGGGGATGGATAGTGTCTCGCCGCGTCTGACGAGGGGGACCCATGGCCGATACCGATACCGCTGCGCCTGTCGACGAGAGCGATGATCTCGCCGCTTTCCGTGTCAAGGCCCGAGCGTTCCTCGCCGTGCACGCGCCAACCCGAACACGGCGGCCGGAGGATGACGGGCCGATCGAACGCGAGGTCGGCGACGTCGCCTCTGCGAAGCGATACCAGGCGGCCCTCTTCGACGCGGGCCTCGCTGGGATCACGTGGCCAGCGCCGTGGGGCCAGGGCCTCACGAGTGAGCACACCCGCGTCTTCAACGAGGAAGCCAGAGGTCGTGACCTCCCGACTGCGATCTACACGATCGGGCTCGGCATGGTCATCCCAACGCTCATCGAGTTCGGCACGGACGCCCAGAAGGAGCGGTACGTAGCAGCGGCGCTCCGAGGCGAGGAGGTGTGGTCGCAGCTGTTCTCAGAGCCCGGTGCCGGATCAGACGTCGCAAGCCTGCAGATGAAGGCGGAGCGCGACGGTGAGGAGTGGGTCCTCAACGGCCAGAAGGTGTGGACCACGGGAGCCCAGCTTTCGGACTACGGCGCGGTGATCGCACGCACAAACGTGGACGTGCCGAAGCACCGAGGCATCTCGATGTTCATCGTCGACTTCAAAGCGCCGGGGGTCGAGATTCGCCCGCTGCGACAGATGAACGGCGGGTCGGGATTCAATGAGGTGTTCTTCAACGACGTTCGCATTCCGGCAAGCAACCTGATCGGCCAGCAGGACGACGGGTGGCGCTGCGCGATCGCCATGCTCATGAACGAGCGCGTCGCGATCGGCTCGGGAGGGGGCGGCGGAGCCGCTGCGGGCATCCGGCCATACCTGAAGCTGGCCTGCGCCCAGGGCCTCGACAGCGACCCGGTGATCCGTCAGGGTCTCGCCGACGTCTACATCCAGCAGCGCGTGCTCGGATTCATCGCCCAGCGCACACGAGCGGCCGTGAAGGCGGGCCGAGCCCCTGGCCCGGAGGGATCGATCGCGAAGCTTGCCGGCGCGCTGCTGGCCCGTCGCACCTCCGATCTCGGCATCGCCATCGCCGGCGCGGCTGGTCAGGCCTGGGAGGCGGACGACCCCCGCGGCGACCGCTGGGCCATGGCGGTGCTCTCGGCGCCAGCAGCACGGATCGCTGGCGGCACCGACGAGGTGCAACGAGGCATCGTCGGTGAGCGGGTCCTTGGCCTGCCCAAGGAGCCCGCCGTCGACCGCGAGCTGCCGTTCAGGGAGCTCAAGGTGGGCACACAGCGGACGTGACCCGCTAGTCGACACCGACCCCTCCGACTGAGTTCACAGGACGGGAGGAAGCCGGAAACAGACTCGAAACAGTTGTGGGAAATCCTGTCGGCAGTCCCACCCACCGACCAAGGAGTGACATGGACCTCGCGTTGGATTCAGGCAACACGGCCTGGATGCTCATGTCGACAGCACTGGTGTTGTTCATGACACCAGGGCTGGCGTTCTTCTACGGCGGCATGGTCCGCGGGAAGAACGTCCTCGCCATGCTCATGCAGAACCTCTTCGCCATGGGCATCCTCGCGGTGCTCTGGGCCGTGGTGGTGTTCAGCATCGCCTTCGGTGACGCCGGCAACGGCGGCTTCATCGGCAACCTCGACTTCGCCTTTCTCAAAGACGTGGGGATCGGCGGCGCTCCCGGGGGTCCGGAGAGCTTTCTCGGCTTCCTGACGATCCCGTTCGTCCTGTTCTGCGCCTACCAGATGACCTTCGCCATCATCACTCCGGCACTCATCACCGGGGCCACGGCCGACCGGCTCAAGTTTGCTGGCTACGCGGTGTTCATCAGCGTGTGGCTGGTGCTTGTGTACGGGCCGGTGGCGCACATGGTCTTCGGCGGCGGCTGGCTGGCTGAGATGGGCGCTCTGGACTTCGCTGGGGGCGCTGTGGTGCACATCAATGCTGGCGCCGCCGCTCTTGCTGTGATCTTCGTGATCGGCAAGCGCAAGGGATACCCCGACGAGCCCATGCCCCCGCACAACCTGCCCTTCACGGTGCTCGGCACGGGCATCCTGTGGTTCGGCTGGGCCGGCTTCAACGCTGGTTCCGCTCTCGCCGCGGACGGCATCGCCGCCCAGGCGCTGGTGAACACGATCCTCGCACCGTCTGCTGCCATGCTCGGGTGGCTCCTCGTTGAGAAGCTGAAGCATGGCCATGCCACCACACTCGGTGCCGCGTCCGGTGCAGTCGCCGGCATGGTGGCCATCACACCCTGTGCTGGTTTCGTGGGTGGCATGGCACCGATCTACATCGGCTTCGGAGCTGGCGCTGTCTGCTATCTGGCCCTCGGGCTGAAGGCGAAGTTCGGCTTCGACGACAGCCTCGACGTCATCGCAGTCCACCTCGTCGGCGGGCTGTTCGGCTCGATCGTGTTGGGCCTCTTCGCTGATCCCGTCATCAACGGCGTCGTGTCGAATCCCGGCCTGTTCATCACGGGCGGCGGCAGCGAGCTGCTCAAGGATCAGGTCGTCGCATCGCTCGTGACCTTCATCTACGCCTTCTCGGTCAGCTTCGTGATCGCGAAGGTCATCGAGGCGACGATCGGCCTCCGGGCGACCGACGAACAACAGGACGTGGGTCTCGACCAGAGCCTCCACGCCGAGACGGCATACTCAAACTGACGGGAGGAACCAAATGAAGCTGATCACCGCAGTCATCAAGCCGTTCAAGCTCGACGATGTGAAGGAGGCCCTGAAGGCCGCCGGAGTCAACGGCATGACGGTCACCGAGGTCCAGGGCTTCGGACGCCAGTCCGGCCACACCGAGGTGTACCGAGGTGCCGAGTACACCGTCGAGTTCGTCCCGAAGATCAAGATCGAGGTCCTGGCCGACGACAGCCAGGCGGCTCCGATCGCTGAGGCTCTGGCCGGTGCCGCCCAGACCGGCAAGATCGGCGACGGGAAGATCTGGATCCTCGACGTGCCCGACGTGCAGCGCATCCGCACGGGTGAGCGAGGCGCCGAAGCCGTCTAGGCCGCTGCCACGATGTGCATCGGGACCGCCCGGAAGGGCGGTCCCGATCGCGTCAGGCGTCGCCACGCCCTCCGGGACCAACGATCCTCGGGGTAGCCTCGCTCCCCATGAACGCCTCCGCTCCCGAGGTCCTGTCGGATGCGGAAGGACCCGCCTGGCACATCGAACCGAGCGGTCCGCTCTCGGGCGACGTGCTCGTGTCCGGGTCAAAGAACGCCGTCACCAAGCACATGGTGGCCGCGCTCCTCGCCGACACTCCTTCGACGATCACCAACGCCCCCGCGGTTGGCGACGTTGGGATCACCGCCGACATCCTGCGCTCGATCGGCCTCGAGGTCACGATCGACGGCGACACGATCACGGTCGTGCCCACCCCGGAGCCCAACCCACGGGTTCCCTTGGAGTTCTCCGGCCTCAACCGCATCCCGATCCTGCTTCTCGGCCCGCTCCTGCACCGTGCCCATGAGGCCTTCGTTCCACTCGTGGGTGGCGATCGCATCGGACGGCGGCCGGTCGACTTCCACGTCAGTGCGCTCCAGCAGATGGGTGCAGAGGTGGAGGTGCAGCCCCACGGAATCACCGCCCGCATGGCCGGACGCCTGCGCGGCACCCGGATCACGCTGCCCTATCCCTCGGTTGGTGCTACCGAGACGGTGCTGCTGTCGGCCGTGCTCGCTGAGGGCCGCACGGTGATCCACAACGCCGCCACCGAACCTGAGGTGGTGGAGCTGGCGTTGTTCCTCCAGCGCATGGGCGCACACATTGCGTTGCGACCCGATCGACGGTTTGTAATCGAGGGCGTCGAATCGCTCAGCGGCGCTGAGGCCCACCTGCAGGGCGATCGCCTCGAAGCCTTCAGCTACCTCGTCGCCGGGTTGATGACCGGTGGGCGAGTGCGGGTGCGGGGCTGCAACCAGGACCGTCTCGTCACGGCAATCAACACGCTCCAGCGCATGGGTGCCCAGTTCGAGATCAATGACACCTGGATCAGTGCCAGTGCCAAGAAGCTGCGGCCCTCCGCCGTGCAGACCGATACGCACCCCGGCTTCATGACCGACTGGCAGCCACCCCTCATCGTGTTGATGACACAGGCGGACGGCATGTCCGTGCTGCACGAGACGGTGTACGAGGATCGCCTGGGCTACGTCGACGCAGTGAAGGCGATGGGCGGCGAGATCGAGCTCTTCGATACCTGCCTCGGTGGGCCTGCCTGCCGGTTCCACGACTCCTCAGCGCTCCACTCAGCGGTGGTTCGTGGCGTGTCGAAGCTCCAGGGCGCGGATGTCACGATCCCCGATGTGCGGGCCGGTTTCTCGTCGGTCATCGCCGCGGCGGCCGCCGAGGGCGCGTCGACCTTGCATGGCATCCACCACCTCGAGCGTGGGTACAACGCACCCCTCGAGACGCTCGTTTCGCTCGGGCTTCGGCTCACCCGCCGCTAGGGCTCAGCCCACCAAGAGGCTGCCCAGAGCCCAGAGCGCGGCCAGCAGCCCGACCAGGGCGAAGGCAACGCTGCGGCCGAAGGGTGCCTGTTGCAGGTCGCCCTCCTTACGCCGCTCCGGGGGGCGCACGACGGCGGCGAGACTTCCGACAGCCATCGCCCCGCCGAGGGCCATGACCAGGTAGGCGAGGATCTCTGGGCCGCCGAGCATCCCGGCAGGCTACCGACAGCGTGGGAGCCGGTCCGAATCTCACGCAACGTGGTCGCATGGATCGCCAAAACCACTCAAGGCGGTCGCCAGGTAGGTCGATAGGCCTAGTGGCCGGTGGTTAATCGCCCCCACTGGCCATCAACGGGAACAGGGACGGGGGTTGCGACTCCCTCCAATTGCATCGCCGCCGGGGCCGCAAGGAACCGGCGAACGTGCCGTGGCCTCCGTCCTTCCCGGTCGCTCCGGGCCTGTCACGGCTCGAGGTCGGCGTCGCCCACGTCGGTGCGGATCTCCGTGGCGGCGAACACCTCCACGATTCCTCCGTTGTATTCGACGCGGCTGGCAGACGGGGCGCCCGTGCTTGCATCGAAGCAGAAGCGCGCCCGGATGCCGAACGGCGCACGCGGCTCCGCCCGAGTCTGCTTGAGCGAGAAGCATCCCGCCTCGATCTCGGTGACGGCGTAGAGCGGATCCAGGCCTGCCACCATCGAGCCGAGCGCGTCGACCTCACCCATGACCGACTCCGCGTAGGTGGTTCCACCCGCCTCGCCAAGATGGCAGGGGGCGGGTCCGTCGGTCCCCTCCGGTGCTGCTGGACAAACGACCAGGCGGTCGTCGTCGCGTCCGTCGACACCGCCAAGCTGGCGATGCAGGCGCCGCGGAGGACGCTGGGCAACGATGTCCTGCGACGCGATGCGGGCACCAGTGATCGGGCTGCTGCGCTCATAGGTGCCCGCAGTAACGAAGGTGGCAGTCCGGCTGCGTTCCCAAGCCGCTACAAAGCGATCGGCGGCAGTCGTGCTCGCGACTTGGCGGTCGACGCGCCCCTGTTGCTGCGCACCGTCGACGCCCGCGACGATGAGAAGAGCAGCGTAGGCAACCACCGCTGCCCACCCACCGAGGATCCCCAACCGCGCTCGCATCAGTGATGACGGTACGCGATGCGTGCGAGGGGTCAACCACCGCTCACGGCACTGGCCACCGGTGTGTGTTCAGGCAGTTGCGGGGAGCAAGCCGAGCGTGCGCTCGAGCGTGCCGGCGTCGGCGGCCGCACCAAAGTGCTTGCCCTGGCCCAGCTCACAGCCCAGCTCGAGGAGACCATCGAGCTCGATCTGCTCCTCGATGCCCTCAGCGATGGCGGAGCATCCAAGGGTGCGCCCGAGGTCCATGATCGTGCGCACCAGTGTGCTGCCGGGTTCCTCGTGGCGGAGAGCGGCCACGAAGGCCCGGTCGATCTTGAGGATGTCGAAGGGCACTCGTTGCAGGTAGCTCAGCGACGAGTACCCAGTGCCGAAGTCGTCGATCGCGATCTTGACGCCGAGATCCTTCAGGCGGTGCAAACGGCGGAGTACGCGCTCACTGTCAGCGAGGAGCACCGACTCGGTCAGCTCGAGGATCAGCGACGTCGGCTCGATGCCCGCGTCCTCGGTGGCGGCTCGTACGACGGCCACGAGGTCTGGGGCCAGCAGCTGACGGGCCGACAGGTTCACGCTCATCTGCCACCCGGCGTGCGGGTTCGCCGCCAACCAGACCGCCAGCTGCTTGCAGGCGCGTTCCAGCACGTGCGTTCCGAGCGGCACGATGATGCCGCTGTCCTCCGCAATGGGCACGAACTCGACGGGGGAGATCGCCCCCCGCTCCGGGTGAGTCCAGCGCGCCAGCGCTTCGAAGGCCACCACGTCACCGGAGGCGAGCTGCACGATCGGCTGGTATGCCACATCGATCTGACCTCGCTCGACGGCTCGTTCCAGCTCGCCACTGATGGCCCGGCGGTCGACAGCCCGGTGGTGCATGGCCGGCTCGTAGACCTCGATGCAGCCCTTGCCGTTCGCCTTGGCGGTGTACATGGCGAGGTCGGCGTTGCGCAGCAGCTCGTCGGGGGTCGTGGTGGGCCCCCGACGGGTTGCGATCCCGATGCTCGCTCGGGCGTAGACCTCGCGGCCGTCAACGATCACTGGCTCGTTGAGGGCATCGAGGATGCGCTCGGCTACCTCGACCACCGCTTGGACATCGGGGGCATCCTCGAGGAGCACGGCGAACTCGTCGCCGCCCAGCCGCGCCGGGGTGTCGCCGGAGCGCAGGCAAGAGCGGAGCCGATCGGCAACGGCCCGCAGCACCTCGTCGCCGGCCCCATGCCCGAGGCTGTCGTTCACCAGCTTGAAGTCGTCGAGATCGATGAACGCCACCGCCGGCGTGGGCGAATCCTCACTGCGGATGCGAGCCAGAGCATGTTCGACTCGATCAATGAACAGCGCTCGGTTCGACAGGCCGGTGAGGGCATCGTGGAAGGCCTGGTGACGGAGTTGGTCCTCGAGGGTGCGCCGGCCGGTTACGTCGCGAATCGTGAGGACGATGCCCGCAACATCCGGGTTGTCGAGCAGGTGGACCCCGACGACCTCCGCGTGGATCACGGAGTCGTCTGCGCGGAGTAGTTGCGCGTCGATCGTGCGCACGGTCTCGGACGGGCCGTTCACGAGCTGTTCGATGAAGCTGGCTAGGTGGTCGACTTCGTCGGGGTGGACGATCCGCTCGAGTGCCGCGCCGTCGAGGTCGACGGCGAGGTAGCCCAGCACGCGCACCACCGATGGAGTTTGGTAGCGGATGCGACCGTCTTGGCCCACGATCATCACCGCGTCGCTGCTGTGCCGAACGAGCTGCTGGAACCTCGCCTCGCTCCGCTTCTCATGCAGCTCCTCGGACTGCACCAACGCGTCGAGGGCAAGCGCCGTCTGAGTCCCCAGGATGGCCAAGCTCTCATCGACCTCCTCCGGCACTCGCCCGACGGTGGCAACGGCAATGGCGGCCCGCTGACTGATCCGACAGGGGATCGGAGCGATCACCACTTCGTCCCCCATCGCATCGAGCACGCGCACCGGCGACTTGCCGATGCCATCCACTTCCTGAAGGGCGACGTCCACTCCAGACGTCGAGCGATCGACGGGACCCACGTGGTCGACCAGCTGGGTGGGAATCAGCGCGCCGCGGTCGTTCACGCTGATCCATGCGACGTACCGCAGCTGCGGCCCGAGGAGGTCGCGAGCGGCATCGAGGAGTGCCAGGCGCACGCTTGCCGGGTCCTGCGACGTGCCGAGGACGCCGGAGGCCTCCCGCACGGTCACCTCCCGCTCTGCCTGCGCGCGGCTGGAGCGCACCACGAGCTCCAGCCGGAAGGCCACCAAGACCAGCATGACGAGCGCCGACGCGCCGAGGCTGACGCCGTCGACGGGTAGGTCACGGACGCTCAGGACGATGGCTGAAAAGGGTGCCGCGGCCGCAGCCAGGGTGAGCAGTGCCAGGCGGCTACGAGGTAGCTCGTGGGCCCGGCGGTGCTCACGGTCAGTGATGCGAGTGGCGGAAGGGTGCACCGTCGCGGCCAGCAGCACCAGTGGAGCGCCCGCGGCCAGCCCAGCCCCGATGCTGTTGAGGTCGACGACGGTGAACTGGAGCTGCGAGGCGCGCAGGAGCGTGGATCCGGCGGCCAGAGCCAAGGTCCCCTCCACGAGGAAGCGACCCGACGCGAGCGTCGATGCCCCCGTGAAAGCGAGCCGCGACGCCGCTCCGGTCAGCAGGCAGGTGAGGGCACCAGCGGCGACGGCGACAGCGATGCCGTCCGACTCCAGTCCGGCGTCTCGAACCTCCGGCCAGAGGAACGCCAGCAACCCGACGGCCACCCCTGCCCCGACGATCACGGCGTCGATGCGTGCGATCCAATCGCTGCGAGACGCCCGCGCCCGCGCCATGACCAGCAGCGAGCCGCTGATCAGGGCGAGCCCCGTGAGGATCGGGGCATCGGTGACGTTCGGGAGCTGGGCCCCGGCAGGGTCCGAGCCCCACGAGATGGCCGCCGCGACGAGACCGCCCGCCCACACCACCAATCCCATGCCCAGCAGCCGCCATGCCGAACTCGATCGACCTCGTCCGGGCGAAGCCGCCAGCAGCATCAAGGCAGAGATGGCCGCTGAGCCGGCGAGGATCCACGGTCCAGCGTCTTCCGCCGCGAACTGTGCCGCCAGGAGCCCGACAGGCAGCGCGAGCAGCACGAGGGCCGCCGCGACCCACTTCCGGCGCGCGTGGGTGCCCGAGGTCGTGGATCGGCTTGGTTCGCCCATAGCTCGCTGCTACTCGCTCCTGTCTGTGCCGGACGCCGGAACCCTCCTCCAACGTTTCCGGCCACCGCCAGCGCAGCAACCCCCTGTGTGGAGGGCAATGTGCTGGCGATGCAACTGCTTCCCGTCGCGCATCGGCATCCTTCGAGTCGGACTGTAGGTGCGATCGCGAAAGTCGGGGTCGGAGGGCTTGCCGGCGGTGTCCTTCAGTCGGGGGCGGGGCGCCGACGGTCGGCCTTGCGACTGGACTGGCGGCGTTTCGCCTCGAGGCGTCGACGGTCGCTGGCTCGAGTGGGCTTGGTGGGCCTACGGGGCGTCGTGACCCGCAGCGCCTCAGCCAAACGATCGGCAAGGCGCTCCAGCGCCAGATCGCGATTGCGAGCCTGAGAACGCTCGTCGGACGCCACGACCCTGACCTCCGCCCCGAAGCGCTCCTGGAGACGAGCCCGCTGACGGGGGCCGAGCGAGGGGGACCCGGCGATGTCGAAGCGAACCTCGGCCCGAGTGTCGGACGTGTTGGCGTGTTGACCACCGGGGCCACCCGAGCGGCTGAAGCGCCAGGAGAGCTCAGCGAGCGGGAGCACCAGGGTGCTCGACACGCGAAGTCGTCCTGGCTGCTCCACCATGGGTCCAGCGTAGGGTCATGCCATGCCCACTCAGGACCGCTCCGCACCCGAGTGGATTGCCGCGTTCGCGGCTGCGCTCGGGGTTGAGCCACCCGATGACGACACGGTCACGACCCTGCTCGATCTCGCTGGCGTGGCTGCTCACGCCTCCGAGCGCACCGCTGCCCCTATCGCCTGCTGGCTGATTGGCAAGGCTGGCCTCTCCCCTGCCGCGGCCAAGCGGCTGGCGGAGTCGACCTGACCACGCGCACCGCACGCTGATCACCCAGCGTGAGACACGCTCAATCGAACCCGCGAGCCATGTTCGCGAAGCGCGTGTACTGGGGGAGGAACGCGAGCTGCACAACGCCAGTGGGGCCGGAACGGTGCTTGGCCACGATGATCTCTGCCTGCCCCGCGTTCTCCGGTTTGGCGTCGTAGATCTCCTCACGGAAGATGAACATCACGACGTCCGAGTCCTGCTCGATGCTGCCCGATTCACGGAGGTCAGCGAGCATCGGCCGCTTGTCCGCCCGCATCTCCAGGCCACGGGACAGCTGGCTCAGGGCGACCACCGGGGTCTCGAGCTCCCGGGCAAGGATCTTGAGCCCACGGCTGAGCTCGGACACCTCGACCTGCCGGTTTTCGGCGTTGGCTCGGCCACTCATCAGCTGGAGGTAGTCGATGACGATCATCCCGAGGCTGCCGATCTGGCTCTTCAGCCGCCGCGCCTTGGCTCGTATCTCCATGATCGTGAGGTTCGGGTTGTCGTCGATCCAGATCGGAGCGTCAGCGAGCCGGCCCATGGCTCGGGAGATCTTCGTCCAGTCATCCGCCTGCAGCTGACCGTTGCGGACCCGGGTGGCATCGACCTTGGCCTCGGAGCAGATCAGACGCTGCGAGAGCTCCAGGTTGCTCATCTCGAGGGAGAACATGAGGACGGGCTTCTGTGCCTCCAGAGCAGCGTGCGCCACCATGCCCAGCGCAAACGACGTGTTGTGCACGAACACATCGCCCGCCACGAAGTTGTGCAGGTTCGGGATCGTGAGGTCGTAGACCTGCTCGTCGCCATCGGCCTCGATCGACACGATCTCGTCCCACCGCACTGCCTCGGGGTTGGTGGCCTGTGGTGGCTCGCCCGAACCGGACCCTGCCGAACCGACCGCTACCAGCCGCTCAGCGACGCGTGCGTGTGCCACCAGCTCGGCGAGCTTCGCCTGCTGGCCCACGATGCCGATCTCCGTGGCCAGACGCGCGAGGTCGGCGGGCCCTGAGATCTCGAGCTCGTGGCTGACCCACGTGGCCTCGTTGGCCGCGACGACTGGCTCCCGCACCGTCGCGTTGATGCCGAACCTCAGGAGCAGGTGCTGCAGGTCCCGGGCCAGAAGCGAACTGGACCCGGCGAGCAGCACCCGACCGTGGTCGCTGGCGCCGCCGGGCATCCACGCCGAGGACCCGATGGCCAGAACCCGGTTCAGGTACGCCGCGAGCTGGTGCCGCGGGAGGCGGTACACCGCCGCAGGAACACGGCGACGGCCGACCGGGCCCGCAATGCGATGACGATGCAACAGGCGCCCCAGCGCTGGGCCGGCAACGAGCTCGAAGACAGGGGCCGAACCACGTGTCCGCGCCGCCACATCAAGGCCCAGCCCTGCACCGAGCTCACCGAGATCCAGTGCGAGCTCGGGATCAGCGCAGCACACGATCGGGCCGTCGTCGCCTCCCAGCGGAGTGGCGGTGAGGTAACCGAGCAGGCCCACGTCATCGTCGGACATCGACTCGGACCCGAAGACAGCCAGCTCGCCGGGGACCGCCACGACGTCGCCCTCGACGAGAGCCGCGAGCGGTCGCCACCCCTCACGGGTGAGAAACGGATGACTCGCCGTGGTGCGAACCTCGCGGCCGAGCTGCGTGCGCACGCGGAACACAGGCTTGCGCCCATCGTCCACGAAGGCCGAAGGCGTTGTGACCGCGAGTCGGTTGTCCTCACCCAGCGAGAAGACCCGTACTGAGTCGCCTTGCTCCCCTGCCCGGTGAACTTCCGCTGCCGTCCGCATCGCCCCCGTTGCCGGATCCACGATCGGCGTGTCCCATGCCACGCACTTGCCCATCGCTGGTCGGGCGCCCACGACTACCAAGGAGCTGGGCTGCAGCCCGGAGAGAAGCTGGTCGAGATCGATGTAGCCAGTAGGAGTGCCGGTGATCGTGTCGCCGCGCTCGTACAGCTTCTCCAGCCGATCGAGGTTCTCCGAGAGGAGCTCCGAGAGACGCTGGGTGGTGTCGGTGACCCGGCGCTCGTTGACCTCGTAGACCATGGCCTCCGCCCGATCGAGGGCCTTGGAGACATCCTCAGGTACCGAGTAGCCGAGTTCAGAGATCTCGCCCGCCACGCCGATCAGGCGCCGAAGCAGCGCGTACTCCTCCACGATCCGCGCGTAGCGAGCCGCGTTCGTGGTGGCGGGCGTCGACGACATGATCTGCGCGAGAACAGCCGGACCGCCGATGGCGTCAAGGAGCCCAGCGCGACGGAGCTCATCGGCCACCGTCACCGAATCGGCGGGCTGACCAGAGGCATACAGCGTGTGGATGGCGTCGTACACGTGGCCGTGGGCAGGCTTGTAGAAGTCGGACGCGGTGACCACGCCCGTAGCGCCGGCAATCGCCTCGGTCGAGAGCATCATCGCTCCGAGGAGCGACTCTTCGGCCTGCAGATCGTGTGGCGGTACGCGGCCGGCGGCCACCGACCGCCTGGTCAGTTCGGGCTCATCGAGTCGGGATGCCATGGGTGCTCCACCTTCCTCCACCCGGCCTGTGGGCTACCAGAGGGACAACCCTGGGGAAACCCTGGGGATGTTGACGATCCTCCTGTGGACACACCTGTGGACAACATGAGCAAGGGCGCGTCGAAGCAGGCCAGAGGGCCGGCGGGGAGTCCGCCGGCCCATCGGACTAGGACGCAACAACCTCGACGGTGATCGGAAACTCCACGTCGGCATGCAGCTTGGCGGGCACCAGATGCGTGCCCAGGGCACGAATCGGTTCGTCCAGATGCAGCTTGCGTCGGTCCAGTTCGACACCCGTCTGGGCGGCGACGGCCTCAGCGATCTGCTCGGTGGTGACCGAGCCGAACAGCTTGCCCTCAGCGCCAGACCGCGCGGTGATGGTGATCACCTGCGGAACAAGCGACTTGGCGACCGCCTCAGCGGCTGCCCGGTCGCCGGCGTCGCGGACGTCACGACCTCGGCGCATCGCTGTGGCCTGGGCCTCCACGCCGGGGGTGGCCCGAAATGCCAGGCCGTTCGGCACGAGGTAGTTACGGCCAAAGCCGTCGGCGACATCGACGATGTCGCCTTTCTTGCCGACCTGATCGACGTCGGTGCGCAGGACGAGCTTCACGAGTCATCCTCCGCGGCGCCCACGGTCTCAACGACGAGCTCGCCGCTGCCAAGCTCGTCGGTGCTGGAAGCGTCCACGGTGACGCTGAGGTCTTCGGTGATCTCCTCAGCGGGCTCCGGCTCGCGGCTGATCGGAGCGGTCTCGGGAGCAGGAAGGTCGCGGTCGCGCTCGCGGCGACCGCCACGCTCACCATCACGCTTCGGGCCACGCGTCTGCGTGACGCGACTGGCGTACGGCAGGAGAGACATCTCTCGGGCGTTCTTGATGGCCCGGGCTATCTCCGCCTGCTGCTGAGCGCTGTTGCCCGAGACTCGACGAGCTCGGATCTTGGCCCGGTCGGACATGAATCGCCGAAGCAGGTTGACGTCCTTCCAGTCGACGTACTCAACGCGCTCGGTCAGCAGGAGGCTGATCTTCTTCTTGGCGCGGCGAGCGTTGTCCTTGTTCTTGGTGCGGATGGGCTTAGCCATCAGAACGGCTCCTCAGCGGGGTCGTAGCCAGCGGGGGCGGCGTTCTGAACGGGACGGCTCGCGCCGCCACCGCCTGAGCCGCCGCTGGAGGGAGCGTCGGCATCGCGGCGCTCGTTGCGGGTGATGTCGGCGGTGGCCCAGCGCAGGCTGGGACCTACCTCGTCGGCGATGATCTCGACCTTGGAGCGCTTGTCGCCCTGGTCGGTCTCCCACGAGCGCTGCTCGAGGCGACCGCTGACGATGGCGCGGCTTCCCTTGACGAGGGTGTCGCTCACGTTTTGCCCGAGCTGGGCCCAGCACGTGACGTCGAAGAACGACACCTGCTCCTCCCACTCTTGGGTCTGGCGGTTCTGCCAGCGACGGTTCACCGCGAGCCCGAAGCTGGCAATGGCCTGGCCGGACGGGGTGAAGCGAAGCTCGGGATCGCGGGTGACGTTGCCGATGACGGTAACGGTGTTGTCTGCCATGTTGTTGGTCTCCTATCCGGCCGCAGCCGGCTCGGCCTGCGGCTCACCGAGGAGACCGCGACGAGCGGCCTCTCGGTCGGGCAGGCGCACAAGCTTGTGGCGAACGACTTCGTCCGCGAGACGCAGCGACCGCTCGAGGGCCTCGAGATCGCCGCCGTCGGAAGTGATCTCCCAGACGACGTAGTAGCCCTCTTGCTTGTGGTCGATCTCATAGGCGAAACGCCGTCGACCCCACCGATCGGTGGTGGCAACAGCACCGCCTCGGGCGACGACCGCAGCCGCCACCGACTTGACCTGATCGTCGATCGCCTGGTCGTCGAGACCGGAATCGAAGATGACCATCAACTCATAAGCCCGCATGGGCGTACATCCTCCCTGTGGACCCGGTTGGACCGGGGCCCCCGAGGTGGGGGCAGGGTGTCCAAATGACCGGGTGATCGTAGCGGTGGCGGTAGTGCCTGCACACATCGAGACCCTACGCAGAGCGTGTGACAACCCTGATCTGGGGCCGTTCAGGCCGGGGAGCAGGAACCGCCGACGGTCACCGTGGAGTCCTGGTTGATCCCGAGCTCGGGTAGGTCACCGCCGAACACCTCGATGGCGTAGCGGTAGATGCCATCGGGCGCGTACAGCGGACATCCCTCCCGATCGTCGCACGGAGCCATGTCCTTGATGCCCACCACGCGCCCGTCGACGGCGACCCAGGCGATGCTCAGCGGCGTCGGGGTGTTGCGCATGTAGAACGCATTGGTGGAGTCGAAGTCGTAGACGAAGGCCATGCCGGAGTAGCCCTGTAGGTCGGTGATCTCCATCAGGCCCCGCTCACGACTTTCGGCGGTAAGCGCCGCAAGGAGACACCAGAACAAGGGGTCGCCGCCGTCGGCTGACCGCACGGTGATCGCGATCTCATCGAAGCCATCGAGGAGCGTGCGGCCCTCCTCTCCCGGTGGCACGAAGCCGGGCGGCGCAGTGGGCGTGGTGACCGGACCCTGAGCAGGGCCGAGCACGGGGGCGGGTGTACCGCCCTCACGCCAGGCCATGAGCGCCCATCCGATCACCAGACCGAGCGCGAGCGCGACGCCGAGCATCCAACCGATCTGGCGACGGGAGCGGGTCACGCCAGCATGCTGCCACGACCGGCCGACTGGCTAGACGCCGTTGCGCTGGGCCACCGACCCGTAGATGCCGAGCGTCTCGGCGACCTCGCTGCTCAGGTGGTACGTCTCGGACTCGGCCGGAAAGGAGCCCGCACGCACGTCGTTGGCGTAGGTGGCGAGCGCCTCCACACCTTGGGACTTGAGGTCTGCGTAGCGCCGCACGAACTTCGGCAGGATGCGATCCTCGATGCCGAGGATGTCGTGGAACACCAAGACCTGGCCGTCGGTGCCGGGACCTGCGCCGATGCCGATCGTGGGCACATCGACGGAGTCGGTGATCATGCGAGCCACCTCGTCGGGAACCCCCTCGAGCACGATGGCGAAGCACCCGGCAGCGGCGAGCGCCTTGGCATCGGCAACAAGCTCCAGCGCCGCGCCGTGTTCCTTGCCCTGCACCTTGAAGCCGCCCATTGCGTGGACCGACTGTGGGGTGAGGCCCAGATGGCCCATCACGGGTATCTCGGCGTCGAGCAGTGCTTCGATCATCGGAAGACGCTTGCGGCCACCCTCGAGCTTCACGCCCTGGGCGCCAGCGCGGATCAGCGCGGCCGCGTTGTTGACCGTTTCCACCGGGGTGGTGTGGTAGCTCATCCAGGGGAGGTCGGCGACCACGAAAGGCTTCGCCTCAGATCGATGCGGCGCCGACGTGGCCAAGCCGCGTGCCACAGCGGCTGTGTGATGCGCGAGGTCCGCCACGGTGACCTGCAGCGTGTCGTCGTACCCCAGCACCACCATGGCCACAGAGTCGCCCACCAGGATCAGGTCGACCCCGGCTTCGTCGGCCATGCGAGCGCTGGGCGCGTCGTAGGCCGTCACCATGACGAGCGGATCGCCGCCGCCGATGACCTTGCGAGCCCGGATGACGGGCGCGGTGAGCTTCGTGCGCATTCTCTGCACCTCCGGTTCCCGTCCAGCGCCCAAGTGGCTGCCGGCGGTGACGTCAGCGTACGCCCGCCGTGCCGATCGAGACAACTGATGCGTCGACCGCGAGCCTTGGTCTGGCGAGCGACGCATCAGCAAGCCGCACGCGCCGTGCTGGCCTGGCCTGAGGCGGCGAACGCTCGCACTCGAGCCGATCGGTAGCCTCCGCCGAATGGACGATGTCGGGCACTGCCACAGCTGCGGCGACGAGAACGTCGCTGTCGTCCCGCTGCACCGGATCTACCTCACCCCGGAGGCCTGGGACCAGGAGGAGAAGGTGGAGGTGCAGAGCGAGGTGGAGCACTGGTGCTTCCCCTGTCGCACCTCCTACCCGCATCAGCTTCTCGACGACTAGACCACGGGCGCTGCCGCGCCGTCACTTGACCTTCCGCGTGGTCAACGGGGACGCCGCGGGAGTCGTTGACGACGAGGTGGGCGGCACACTCGTGGTCGAGGAGGATGTGGGCTCGGTGGTCTCCGTGGTCGAGGAGCTGCTGGTGGAGCTCGTAGACGTTGTGGGCGCGGCGGTGGTAGTCACCTGGAGCTGCGTGTTGAGCTCGGTTCCCGGGAAGGAGCTGGGCTCCCGGAAGGAGCCCGTGTCCATGCCTTCGGTGGCACTCGCCATGAACTTCCGCCAGATCTGCGCCGGCAGCGACCCTCCGGTCACCCCGGGCAGCCCATGGACGTCATGCATCGTCGGCACGTCCCCATTGGCGTCGGGATCCGGGTAGCCCATCCACACCGCTGCGGTGAGCTTGGGCGTGTATCCCACGAACCATGCGTCTTTGTTGTCCTGGGTCGTGCCCGTCTTGCCGGCCGCTGGTTTGCCGAAGTCCGCCGCGGTACCGGTGCCGCTCTGCACGACCTGGCGAAGGCAGTAGGTGACGAGATCGGCCTCTTGCTCGGTGAGCACCCGCTCCCCCGTGGGCCGCGCCTGGTCGATCACCCTGACGCTGCCCGTCTCGTCCACCTGTTCGATCTTTGCGATCAGCGTCGGCTCGTTGCGGATGCCTCGGTTGGCGAACGTGCTATAGCCCGCCGCCATGTCGAGGGGCGACACCTCGCCGGTGCCCAGGACGAGCGACGGCACCTGCGGCAGGTCGGCGGTGACACCCAGGCGATTCGCCATCCTGGCCGCGTCGGTGGGGCCGACCTCCAGCATGAGCTGTGCATAGGCCGTGTTCGAGGACACGCGGGTTGCGTCGACGAGGTCAAGCACTCCCTGTTCCGTGCCGCCGTAGTTGCGAACCCGCCAGTCGTTGCCGGCGTTGGCCTTCGGAAACGTCATCTCACCCGGCGCGTTGAACTTCGAGTTCAACGAGATGCCCTCGTGGATCGCCTCGGCGAGCACGAACGGCTTGAACGACGAACCAGCACCGCGCCCCGAGCCGCCCGCCTGCGATCCGAGCGCGTAGTTCACCTGGTTCACCTTGAAGTCTCGGCCTCCCACCATCGCCTTGACGAACCCGTACTGATCCACAGCCACCAGCGCGGCGGCTGGATCGTTTGGCTCATTGAGGGTGGTCGTCACGGCGTCCCACGCCGCGCGCTGCATGCCGAAATCGATCGTTGTGTAGATGCGCAGGCCGCCCCCGTAGAGCGTTTCCTCGCCGTACTGACGAGCCACCTGCCGGCGTACGGCCTCCACGAAGTACTCCGTGCCCATGTCCGCGCCCTTCACAGGTCCGAGCCCGGTGCGATCCTGGGAAGCGATGACGGTGGCGGCGATCGGCGCCGCCTCCACGAGGGCCTGCTGGTCGGTCGTGATGTAGCCCTCGGCGACCATGGCGGTGAGAACCGTGCCTCGACGGCGGGTGGCTTCGTCGGGGTTCTTGAGCGGGTCGGCGGACGTTGGAGAACGGATGAGCCCAGCCAGATACGAAGACTCAAGCACGCCGATCTCGCGCACGTCCTTGTCGTAGTACGCCCGAGCCGCTGCACCCACGCCATAGGCGCCGCGCCCGAAGTAGATCGTGTTCAGGTAGCGCTCGAGGATCTCGTCCTTGCTCAGCTCCCGCTCGAGCTTCACCGCCAGCACCGCCTCCTTGACCTTGCGAACGATGCTCCGCTCCGAGGTGAGGTAGACGTTCTTCACGTACTGCTGGGTGATGGTGGAGCCACCCTGGCTCGCACCGCCGCCCCGCACGTCTTGATAGAGCGCCCGGCCAATGCCGACAGGATCGATGCCCCCGTGCCCGTAGTAGTCACGGTCCTCGGTGGCGAGCACGGCGTGGACGAGGTCCTCAGGGAGCTCGGCAAGGGGCACGTTGGTCCGGTCCTCCTCCGCGCTGAAGGTGGCGATCGCGTTGTTCGGGCCGCAGGCCTCGGCAACGTCGGCGGCGCAGACGAATGACGTTTGGAGCAACGGGTCAGCGGGGGGTAGCGCGATGTTGAGCACCACTGCGGCAACACCACCAATTGTGGCCACGCCAACGAGCCCAACGAGGAACAGGCCGCGCCGCCAACGCCAGATGAAGCTGCGGTCGCTGCCCGGGCCCGGCTTGCGCTTCTTGCGCGATGCGGGGCGGGCGGCGCTCGAGGAGCGCCGGTGCGGAGTGCGGCGGCGGTCGGTCATGGAGAAGGCGGGCAGGCAAGGAGCCGAACCGACGGCTCAAACACTAGAGGTGGAGTCGGCAACGGCACCATCAGCGCCAGCCAACCACCTGACTCAAGCGGCCCCGAGAAGGAACGTCTTGGCAAGGTGGTTCCACGAGCACGACGGGCACACCTCGACGACGTAACAGGCAACCTGACGCCGCCCTTTGGTCAGCTTCGCCAACTCGCCCTTCTGCGTGATGCAGCGCCCGGAGGCCGGCAGGCCGGCGCCGAACGCGTACGTGACGAGAACGATGTTGACCTCCTCGCAGATGGGGCACTCCATGGACGTGGGCTCGCTCGCCGACTGGGCCGCCCGCTTGAGCTCCGGGTGGGCGTCGCACACCTCGTGCTTGCCCAACCGGCCCTTCTTGAACTCCGAGACGATCCCCATCCGGGCCAGGCGGTAGTCGATCACGCCACCGGGCACTTGGAGCCCGTTTCCGCGGATCGCCTCAGGCCGGAACGTCACCTCCGGAGGCTACGCGCACCGGGCCGAGGCCGACCGTGACCAATGTCACCGGGCACGCGCGCTTGACGGATCGGTCTCCGTCATAGAGTGTGTCC
>JANOQG010000337.1:0-9857 GCA_031422255.1 Actinomycetes bacterium
CGGCCCTGGCTGGCCGATGCCGAGCAGTGGTATGCCACCGAGCGCGGCGTGTGGATCGCAGCGAACCGCCAGCTCGAGGCGGAGGACGTCGACGCGCTGGGCGACCCCGGCCTCGTCGATCACCTCCGCCGTGCACGCGCCCATGCCTCGGCTGGGTATCGCCGGCACTTCGCACTCCACGGCCCCGACCTCATTCCCACCGGACTCCTTCTGGCACGGTGCGACGACTGGGGTGTGGCGCCCAGCGACGTGCTGCCGGTCCTGGCGGGCGCCTCACCTGCGTCGCTCGGCCAAGGTCCGCAGCTCGACGCGCTGCGGGCAGCGGCTGCATCCGCGGCCACCACCCCCGAGACCATGGATGAGCTGCGGTCCGTGGCTGCCGTGGAGCTCGACGCGTTCTTGGCCGACTTTGGTTGGCGCACCGTCACCGGGTACGACCTCGATTCGCTCACACTTGGCGAGCTGCCGTCGCTTGTCGTGCAGCTCGCCAGGCCCGCGCTTGCGCCCCGAGTCTCGGAAGCCCATGCCGATGCCGACTCCGCGGTCGCCCGACTGCGGTCGTTGGTGCCGTCGGCCGATCACGCCGAGCTCGAGCAGCTTGTGCAGGATGCGCGCCTGACGTTCGGCGTGCGAGACGACAACGGCGCACTGACAGGTGCCTGGCCGATCGGGCTGTTGCGCCGAGCCATGTTGGCGGCTGGCCGTCGCCTGCTCGACGGCGGCCGGCTCCGGGATGCGCACCACGCGCTAGAGGTCGATGTCGACGAGCTGGTACTGCTGCTGGAGGGCGCCCGGTCACCTGCGGCCGATGAGGTGGCTGTGCGAGCCAAGCAGCGGGCCGATCGCTCCGAGCTCGTACCGCCCCCAACCCTCGGTCCGCAGATGGCCGTTCCCGTGGACGCACTTCCCGGTCCCATGCGCACCGTCTCGCGAGCGCAGCTCTCCCTGCGCGACGCGTTCGTCGCGCCAGTCGGTGCCCGGGCCGGTCTCGACGGCGACGGGATCGGCACGGAGGTGTACTGCGGTCGGGCCTTGGTGGCAGCCGATCCGGCGGACGCGCTCATGCGATTGGAGCCTGGTGACGTGCTCGTGGCCTACGGCACCACACCCGCGTACAACATGGCCCTGTCGATCGCCGGCGCGGTGGTGGTGGAGGAGGGCGGGTTGCTGAGTCACGCCGCTGTCATCGCTCGAGAGCTCGGGCTCCCCGCGGTGATCGGCGCGGCCGGCTGCATGAGCGAGATCGCCGACGGCGCCCTGGTGGAGGTCGATCCGGTTCGCGGCAGTGTGCGGGTGCTCTCGAGCTCGGCGTGGATCGAGTCATGATCAACGGGTGACCCCAGCCGAGGCGGTGGCGAACGCCCACGAGTGGTTCGAGCACAACAGCGGTTGGGCTCCACCCGATGAGGGGACGATGGTGGAGTGGCTCGCCGACGGCGTGTGCCGTGCTCCCGACGACTGCCTCGTCGCCCCTTCCGCCTGGTGCGAGCACGGCCTCGCGAGCTGGAAGCTGATCCTCGACGCCCTTTGACCATCACTGGAACGGCGAGCGCGTCCCCGGGAGTCAGGTCTCCGGCTCGTCTTGCTCCTCGTCGGTCCAGGTGCCCAGGCTCCCAGGGCGGATGGCCACCAAGTCCTCTGCGATCGGGGTCGTGCGGCGATCGTCATCTCGGTCCAGCAGGGCGCGCACCGTTCCCGCCACCGGGCCGAGCCAGCTATCGGGGAGTCGGGCACCGTCGCGCAAGAGGTCGTCGAGATGACGGCGCTCCGTGAGGTGGACCGGTGTGGGCACGCCCAGGTCAGCTTGCGTGCCGAGTAGGTCGCCGAACGCCTCAGCGAGCTCGGAACGTGCGCGTGGGCTGCGGGGAGCGCGGTTCACCAGCGGAAGCAGCCGACGACCTTCGATGCCGTGGGCGAGCAGGTCGCGCGTGGTTCGGAGGAGCCCGTGCAGACCCTTCATTCCCGGCTGGCCCACGACGACGATCAGGTCGGCCGCGGTGGTGGCGACCCGCGCCATCGTGTTGCGCTCCTCCACATCAAGCGATCCGGAGATCTGCTCACCTTCAACATCAGCATCGACATCTGCCACGACCACCCGGAAGCTGCGACGCAGTCCGTCAAGCCCGGCTGAGAAGGCGCGCGGACGGACGGCGGTCCAGTCGCGGTGGCGACGCAGGCCGAGGAGGAGCTGGTACCCGCGCTCGCTGACACGCCAGGTGAGGGCGCGCACCTCGTCGATCGACGGCGTGCCGCTGCGGTGGGACTCGGTCAGCTCGACCACGCCTGGCACGACGTCGCGGGCACCGTGGAGCATCGCCTGCTCAGCGTCGAGAGCGAGATCGGCGAGGCACACCATGTCGAGGTAGCGCGGGTCGGCGGCGAGCCCCTGGGCGAGGGCCATGGCGACCGTGGAGCGGCCGACGCCGCCCGCCCCTGTGACCGCGACCAGGGCACCGCGGTAGCCAAGCGGGCCGGCGGTGACAGCCGACGTCTGGCTGTCAGCGTGGCTCCGCCGGATCGGGGTGGCGACCTGAGCGAGGGCCTGGTGCAGCTCCGAGCGGGTGAACTCGAGCGGGAGCACAGCGGACGCCCCGAGCTCCCCCCACTGCCGAGCTGACCGGCCGCTGTCGACCACGATGACCGCGCAGCCGGCCTCGCGGGCCAGTTCCACGAGGTCGCGGTCAAGACCGGCGAGCGAGTCGTCGATCAGGAGTGCGGAGAACCCTCGACCGGAGCGGAGCCGGGCGCGCACCTCCTCGACCGACATCGACTTCACGAACTCGATCGGGAGCATCGCGGAGTTGCCCCAACGGGCGACCTCGCGGAACCAAGGGCTGCGGACCTGCGCTGCACCGAGCACGACGAAGCGCTCAGCAGCCATCAGTCGCCAGTGGCTTTGGTCGTGGTGTCGACTCCGCCAGCTGAGGCACCGCCAGCGAAGGCAATCGGATCGTCGGTGGTGGCGTCTGCGAAGGTGGAGCGAACAACGGTGACGTCGCCCGTGCGGAGCGCGTGCACAAGGGCCGCCACAGCATCGCCCGACGGCACGGCCACGACGAGCTCGATCTCTCGGTCGCTGGTGATCGAGCCATCGCCAGAGGCCCCGATCTGCACCACCTCGGCCCCGCGCACGACCGACTGAGTGATGTCGTCATTGGTGACGAACACGTCCACGCGTTCGCCTTGCTTGAGCCTCCCGACGGCCACCTGCGCTCGGGGCAGCGTGATCGCCACCTCGTGGAGAGCCCCACTCGTCACGTCGTCGGTGACCATGCCCGTCTGGACCACCTCGCCCTTGGCGATCGGGCCGAGGACGATCCGGCCGACGACGTCCTCAGGAGTGGTGAACGTGTGGTCCAGCAGGCTGTCGGGCAGATCCGCCTCGACGAGACCCAGGTCGCTTGCCTCGACGACGTCGCCCACCCGGATGCGCTCGACCGCCACCACGATTGGGGAGGTGGGTCGCTCGCCGGCTTTCGTGTAAGCGAGGAAGACGCTGATCGCGGCCACGGCCATCAGCAGCCCTCCGACCACCGCCCGTCCTCCCGGGAGGCTCCGCCGTCGGTCGATCTGCTTCTCCATCGCTCGCCGCCCCCTTTTCGCGCGGCGTCAGCCCGTCGCTCGAAGACCCACGAGAATACATGAAGAACGCGCGGCTACCATGGGCGAATGGATTCGTCCTCCGACATCGACTGGCTATCCACCCAGGAGGCGTCCCGACGTCTCGGGGTCACCACCCGCACGCTGTACCGGTTCGTCGACCAGGGTGACATCCCGGCCTATCGCATGGGACGTGTGATCCGTCTGAAGGCGGCCGACGTCGACGTGTTCATCGAAGGCTCACGGATCGAGCCAGGATCGCTCGAACACCTCTACCCCGACACGCGCCCGGCGTCCGCCTAGGAGCGCGAGCGCTGGCGCTCAGCCCAATCCCACCTCGCTGATGGTGTCGATGCGGACGTAGACGGGTGTCGCGGGGTCCCCGTCTGAGCGCACCGTGGCTACGTCGATCCCCACGCTGCGAAGCTCACCGCTGACGGCGCCATCGGCCGACTGCACCACCAGGAACACCTGTGCTCGGTCAGTGGCGAGCTCGCCGAGCACCTCCACGAGCCTCAGCTCGGTGGTGATCACCCGTTCGCCCACGGCCACGTCGGTGAGCCCGGCCCGCACGACCGCGAGGCAGCGCAGCGCGACCAGCACCTCACCACCTGACGGCTTCCGTAGGGCAACGAAGTCCAGGCCGATGGCCTCGATGGCGCCATGGTGGCGCCGGCCTGCGGTGGTCAGCAGCGAGACGGAGCTGCGGCGTTCCGCGAGATCGAGGAGCACCCCGCCGAACGTCGCATCCTGCTCGGCCGCTGAGCGGAGCCACCGCTCCCGAGATCGCTGATCAGCGGCGTCGTCGATGCGGGCATCCGCCACCCATTGCTCGAGGCGTGAGGTGAAGCGCAGCCGCCCTCCCGCCACGACGTCGTCGATGGGTCGATCGCCCCAGCTCTGGTCCACGGGCCGATCGTAGGGAACGCCGTCGGCGAACGGGAGGGGCACCACTAGCCTGTCGACGTCGTGTCGAGCACCCAGGTCAAGATCTCCGTCCCGAGCAACCACCTCATGCCCCTCCTCCTCGGGGAGCGCGATGAGGTGCTCCGCGCCATCGAGATGGCCTTTCCAACGGTCACGATCCATGTGCGCGGCAACGAGATCGCCCTCGATGGCGACGACACGGTGGAGCAGGTCGGGAAGCTCCTCGAGGACCTGATCGTGCTCGTGGAGCAGGGGCAGCGCCTCGATCCTGGGCTCGTGCGGCGGAGCGTCGACATGGTGCGACACAACGAGCGCCCCGCAGAGGTGCTGAGCACCGAGGTGCTCCGCCCCGCACGAGGACGTCCCGTGCGGCCGAAGTCGAGCGGGCAGAAGCGCTACGTGGATGCCATCAGCGAGAACGTCATCACCTTTGGGCTCGGTCCCGCCGGAACGGGAAAGAGCTGGCTCGCGGTGGCCATGGCCGTGCAGGCGCTGCAGGCCAAGGAGGTCGAGCGCATCATTCTCACGCGCCCGGCCGTGGAGGCAGGGGAGCGGCTCGGGTTTCTTCCGGGCGACCTCATGGCCAAGGTCGACCCCTACCTGCGTCCGCTTTGGGATGCCTTGCACGACATGGTGGGCCTCGAGACCGCCGGGAAGCTGCTCGAACGCGGCGCCGTGGAGGTTGCGCCGCTCGCCTTCATGCGCGGTCGCACGCTCAACGGTTCGTTCATCATTCTCGACGAGGCGCAGAACACCACCCCGGAGCAGATGAAGATGTTCCTCACCCGCATTGGATTCGGCTCCAAGGCTGTGATCACGGGCGACACCACGCAGGTCGACGTCGGCGGTGGTCGCAGCGGCCTCGGTGGACTCGAGAAGATCCTCACCGGCATCGACGGGCTGGGCTGGGTGCACCTCGGCAGTGGCGACGTCGTGCGGCACCGCATCGTGCAGGACATCGTCAACGCCTACGAGCGCGCGACCCCGCCGCCCAAGGTCTGAGCATGTCGACCAACGAGCCAGAGGGTCCCGACCGACCCGATCCGAACGACCTGCCAGACGGCGTCGAGCCCGACGACCTGCCCCCGCTGCCCATGATGTCGCGCAAGCGTCGGGCGCCAAGCGAGGGCGAGGTGGAGGTGTTCGGTGTGGATGAGCAGACCGATCAGCCCGTCGAGCTGGCGCGCTGGGTCGACCTCGCCTCCAACGTGCTCGCCGACTCGGGCATCCGTGGCGAGGCGGAGCTCTCCATCGTGTTCGCAAACGAGGAGGTGATGGCCGAGCTCAACAAGCGCTTCATGAACGTCGACGGCCCCACCGATGTGTTGGCGTTCCCCATCGACGACCCCATCGATTCGGGTCGCTGGCCCGATTCCGGGAGCACAGGCCCCGACCGCGAGCCCACCGAGATCGGCGAGCTCCCGATGCTGCTCGGCGACGTCGTGATCTGCCCCGCCGTCGCCGCGCGTCAGGCCCCGGAGCACGCCGGTAGCTACGAGGACGAGATCGCCCTCTTGGTCGTCCACGGCGTGCTGCACGTGCTCGGCATGGATCACGCCGAACCTGCAGAGACAGCCGTGATGCAGGCGCGCGAGCGAGAGCTTCTCGACCGCTACCACCACAAGCGATGATGGGGTCGATGGCTCAGCCCCCAAGTCCGTCCGGTGGTCGTGCATGACCACCACTGACACGATGATCGCGATTGCGGTTGTCGTCCTGTTCCTCTTCTCGATCGTGCTTGCGGTCGCCGAGACCGCCCTCACCCGCATCTCGCGGTCGAAGGCGCAGGCGCTCGCAGGCACGAACGGGCGACGAGGGGAGATTCTGCTCTCGTTGGTGGAGCACCAGGAGTGGCTCAACCCCACCCTGCTCCTCGTCCTGTCAACGCAGCTCGTGCAGTCCACGCTGCTCGGCGTCCTGGCCAGCCGGCTCTTCGGTGGCTGGGGCGTGGTGGGCGCCACCGCCCTCAACGTCACCTTGTTCTTCGTGGTCGCCGAGGTGGCGCCGAAGACGTGGGCAATTCAGCACACCGATCGTGCGGCGCTGGCCTTTGCTCGGCCCATCAAGATGCTGGCCGGATGGGGGCCGCTGAAGCTGCTGTCCCGAGGACTGATCGGGCTCACGAACGTGCTGCTTCCGGGCAAGGGGCTCAAACGAGGGCCCTACACATCGGAGGCGGAGCTGCTTGCAATCGCCGACCTCGCAGTGGAGGACTCGGCGATCGAGGCCGAGGAGCGAGCCTTCATCAGGTCAGTGATCGAGCTGGGCGACACGGTCGTTCGGGAGGTGATGCTGCCTCGCACCGACATGGTGACGGTCACGGCCGACTTCCGCGTCGCGGATGCCATGGAGGTGGTGATCCTCAACGGCTACAGCCGGATTCCGGTGTGTGGTGAGGGCATTGACGACGTGGTTGGTGTCGCTCACGCGAAGGACCTCATGAAGGCCGAACGCGATGGAAACGAGGAGCGCACCATCGCTGAGCTGGCTCGGCCCGCACACTTCGTGCCTGAGACCAAAGGCGTTGCCGAGCTGCTTCGCGAGATGCAGGGGGAGCGCTATCACATGGCCATCGTGATCGATGAGTACGGCGGCACCGCCGGACTCGTGACCCTTGAGGACATCATCGAGGAGCTGCTCGGCGAGATCGTCGACGAGTTCGACGTGGAGGACCCGATGATCGAACCGCTCGCAGGCGGCGATTACCGCGTCAACGCTCGCATGCCACTCGACGAGGTGAACGACCTGCTGCGTGCCCACCTACCCGAGGGCGACTGGGACACGCTCGGGGGGTTGCTCCTCTCCGAGCTGGGCCACGTCCCCGTGGAGGGCGAGTCGGTTGAGGTGGAAGGCTGGCAGCTCACCGCGCAGCGGGTGCAGGGCCGGCGCATCGGACGCGTGCGCATCCATCGCATCCACGCCTTCGACCCCCTCCGGGCTGACTCAGCCGGGGGCGTCGGATGAAGACCGGATTCGTGACGTTCGTGGGCCGCCCCAACGTGGGCAAGTCCACCCTGCTCAACCAGATCCTGAAGACGAAGGTGGCGATCACCTCCGACAAGGCGCAGACCACCCGCACCCGGATCACCGGCGTGCTCAACCGCCCCGATGCGCAGGTGGTGTTCGTGGACACGCCCGGCATCCACAAGCCGCGCACCCAGCTCGGCACTCGGCTCAATGCCACTGCACAGGGCACCATCGGCGACGTCGACATCGTGTGCTTCGTGCTCGACGCAACCCAGCCCTTTGGTCGCGGCGACCAATGGGTGGCCAATCTCGTGCCGAAGGATTCCGTGTGCATCGTGAACAAGGTGGACAAGGCGAAGCCCAAGGAGGTGGCCGACCAGCTTCTGGCCGCGGCTGGTCTTTCGCTCAGCGAGTACTTCCCAGTGTCGGCCAAGACCGGCGATGGTGTGACCGCGCTGGTGGACCATCTGATCGCCCGGCTGCCGGTGGGCCCTCAGTACTTCCCCGACGACATGGTCACCGACGTTCCCGAGGCCTTCATGGTGGCTGAGCTCGTCCGGGAACAGCTCCTGCGCCGGACGCATGATGAGCTCCCGCACTCCATCGCCGCCCGCGTGACTGAGTGGGACTGGCCCTTCATTCGGTGCGAGATCCTGGTGGAGCGCTCAAGCCAGAAGGGCATCGTCATCGGCCACAAGGGCCAGGTGCTCAAAGAGGTCGGGATCGCCGTGCGCGAGCAGCTCCCCACAGGCACCTACCTCGAGCTCCTCGTGAAGGTGGACAAGGACTGGCAGTCGCGCCCGAAAGCCATGGAACGCTTCGGCTACTGATCGCAGCTCAGGTGAGGGATCGCCGCATCACCGTGCGACTCGCAGGGTCCATGCCCAGGGTGGCCTGGAAGGCGATCATCTCGCGCTGCGTCTCTGTCCAGTCGGCCTCGCTCACGTGGACGAAGCCTCGCTTGGCGTAGAGCGGGCCGTTGAAGGGCACATCCCGAAAGGTCGTGAGGACGACGGCATCATCGCCCCGCGCTCGTGCCCAGTGCGCCACCGCGTCGAGCAGAGCGGTGCCGACGCCCTGGCGGCCGACCTCCGGAAGCACGGAGAGCTGCTCGAGGTAGGTGGTGTCATCCACCAGCTCGATCCAGGCATAGCCAAGGAGCTGATCGTCGTCGCCGACGGCCACGAGGATCGCCTCCGCGGCCTCGAACTCGTCTAGGTCGCCGGGCGGGTGGGCCGCGATCTCCGGCATGCCGATCTCCGCGAACAGCTCACCGGCTCGCACCTCGATGTGCTGAAGCGAAGGAAAGTCCGCGGGTGTGCTCGGCCGGATGTGCATCAGCGGATCCGAGTCGGCGGGGTGTGGACGTCGAACGTGGTGCGTCGCTGTATTCCGGCGTGAGCGGGGAGCTGACCGGGTGTGATCAGGCCAAGATCGACGTAGACCTGGCAGTGCGCTTCGACCGGCTCGGCCTCCTCCAGCCGCAAGGGCTCGTGCCACACGGAGTACCGACCCACGCCCGACCCGTTGGCGCGGTCGTACCATCCGATGAAGGGATTGCGGAGCACCGCGCTGACGTCGTCGTCGTCCTTGAACTCTGGCGGACGGGCTGCGGCGACGCCGCGGCCGCGCAGGCTGATGTCCGCGCTACCCCATCTGCTCGCGACCGTCGTGTGCCATGAGCGGCAGTGGTCGTCGTCCCAGACCGACTCGATCTCCATGTCGCCGCGGTACCACGGCATCTTCCACAGGCGGCGAGGCACGGTCACGAGGTGGCTGTCGAGGGTGGTGCCGAAGAACCACACGCCTACCTCGTCGCCGCGGCGCACGTAGGCGCGGTAGTTGACCTGGCCACAGGAGAGGCGCACGAACGGCGCCGCCCGAAAGTGAAAGCCGTGGTCGAGGAATGCCACCATCGACACGAGGGTCTGTCCGTCGCGCTCGTCCACGGTCCAGCCCGTCGGCAGCAGCGCCTGAACACGACCCGCATCGACGGCCCAGTTGATGAGCGCGAAGTCGTCAAGGTCGGTGAACGAGTTGCACCAGCGGATCGGTGGGCGGGGCGACGTCGACACCCACGGATGATCACACAAGCGCCGCCTCACGCTGACCAGGACCGGGGTCAGCCCGGCACTTGGGCGATGGCGTGGAGGGCGAGGCCGGCGATGCCACCGACCACGGTGCCATTGATGCGGATGAACTGGAGATCGGGGCCGAGGAGGAGCTCGAGCCGATCCGACGTCTCCTCGCCGTCCCAGCGGGCGATGGTGGTGCTCACGAGGTTGGTGATCTCGCCGCCAAAGTGCTCCACCACGTAGCGGGCGCCGGACTCGGCGCCGTCGTCGATCTTGGCAGCCAGAGCG
>JANOQG010000338.1:0-8027 GCA_031422255.1 Actinomycetes bacterium
CTTCGAGGTGTCCACCCGCGCGCTCAACCCGAACCTCGAGGTGATCGCACCCGTGCGCACCTGGGGGATGACCCGCGAGGAGAGCATCCTCTACGCCTACGAGCACGACATCCCGATCGTCGCGACCAAGGAGAAGGTGTATTCGATCGACGACAACATCTGGGGGCGAGCGATCGAGTGCGGTGAGATGGAGGACCCCTGGAACACCCCACCCCAGGGTGTGTGGCTCCTCACCCAGCCCACCGCCACCGAGCCGGTTGATGTCGTCGTCGGGTTCGACGCGGGCGTGCCGGTGAGCCTCGATGGCGAGTCCCTCACCGTGCTCGGGGTGGTTCAGCGGCTGAACGACCTGGTGGGCAGCTATGGCTGGGGCCGCCTGGACATGGTGGAGAACCGTCGGGTTGGCATAAAGAGCCGCGAGACCTACGAGTGTCCGGCGAGCCTGGCTCTGATCCTCGCCCACCGCGATCTCGAGGGGATCTGCCTCGAGCGCGACCTGCAGCGGGAGAAGGCGCGCCTCGAGCCCCGATACGCGGAGCTGATCTACGACGGGTTGTGGTTCAGTCCGCTCAAGCAGGCGCTCGACGCCTTCATGACCGAGAGTCAGCGGTACGTCACCGGCGACGTGCGCCTCCACCTGTCGCCCGGATCGTGTGAGGTGACCGGTCGACGCAGTCCGCACAGCCTCTACGACTACGGCCTGGCCACCTACGAAGCGGAGGACTCCTTCCGCCATGAGGATTCGGCCGGTTTCGTGAGGCTCTGGGGGTTGTCCGTGGAGACCTGGGCGGGCACGCAGGGTCACCTGCACCAGCCATGAGCACCCTCTGGCACGGTCGGTTCGAGGACGGCCCCGCTGATGAGCTGCTGGCCTTCACGGTGAGCCTGCCGTTCGACCAGCGCCTGTGGCCCGACGATCTCGACGGCTCGCGCGCCCATGTGCGGGGGCTTGCGCGTGCAGGCGTCCTGGCCGACGACGAGCGCGAGGCGGTTCTTTCGGCGCTCGATCAGGTCGGCGCTGAGCTCGCCGCCGGCAGCTTCGCCTTCGGTCCAGCCGATGAGGACATCCACACCGCCGTCGAG
Source organism: Actinomycetes bacterium (assembly GCA_031422255.1). Taxonomy (GTDB): domain Bacteria; phylum Actinomycetota; class Acidimicrobiia; order Acidimicrobiales; family VFJN01; genus VFJN01. The sequence goes on from JANOQG010000338.1 coordinate 1,084, forward strand.
CGTCGTGTCACAGAGCTGGCCGGGCCCGCGGGTGCCAAGCTCCATACGGGTCGCAGTCGCAACGATCAGGTTGCCACGGACCTCCGGCTCTACACGCTGCGAGCCCTGCTCGCCGTGGCGGGGCGCGTGCTCGGTCTGCAGCAGGTGCTGCTCGACCAGGCGATCCAGGCTGAGGACACCTATCTCCCCGGCTACACCCACCTGCAACGAGCGCAGCCTGTGCTGTTGGCGCATCACCTGCTGGCACACGGCTGGGCACTGGCTCGCGACGTCGACCGCATCCTCGACTGCCGTCGACGCGCTGACGTCTCGCCTCTGGGAGCCGGCGCGCTGGCCGGTTCATCGATTCCGCTCGATCCCGATGGCGTCGCGGCCGACCTCGGCTTCTCGGCACGCTTCGAGAACAGCCTGGATGCCGTGGGCGACCGAGACTTCGTGGCGGAGGCGGTCTTCGCGCTCACCCTCGTGGGCATCCACTTGTCCCGGATCGGGGAGGAGGTCGTGCTCTGGGCGAGCGATGAGTTCGGCTTCGCTCGGCTCGATGACGCCTACAGCACCGGAAGCTCGATGATGCCGCAGAAGCAGAACCCGGACATCGCTGAGCTGGCCCGAGGCAAGGCGGGGCGGCTCATTGGCGACCTCACCGGCCTGCTGGCCACGCTCAAGGGACTTCCTCTGGCTTACAACCGAGATCTCCAGGAAGACAAGGAGCCGTTGTTCGATGCGGTTGACCAGGTCTCCCTGGCGTTGTCCGCGATGAGCGGGCTGGTCGCCACCTTGCGCTTCAACCGGGAGCGCATGCAGGGGGCAGCCGACTCGCCCCATGCAGCGGCTACCGATCTCGCTGAGCACCTCGTGATGCGGGGTACGCCGTTCCGCGAGGCCCATGCCATCGTCGGGGGCCTGGTCCGAGAATCCCTGGGCGGCGACGTGCCGCTGGCCCACCTCGTGCGCACACATCCAGCGCTGGGTGACGCGGCGGCGGCCCTCCTGGAACCTGGTGTGTCGGTCACCCGTCGCACCACGCCCGGTGGTGCGGGCCCCGCCGCCGTCAAGGTGCAGATCGAGCGCTACACGGCGCAGATCGCCACGGACCGGGCCCGCGTCGGAGCCTGACCGATGGGCTACGTCCACCACGTCCGCATCCGCTACGGCGAAGTCGACATGCAACAGGTGGTGTTCAACGCGCACTATCTGGCCTACTGCGACGACGCCGCCGACCTCTGGTTCCGGTCCCTCGGTGCGCTGCTCGAGGGTGGCGCGTGGGATGTCATGGTCAAGAAGGCCACGATCACCTGGGACGGGGGCGCCAAGGTCCATGACGACCTTGCCATTGCTGTCTCCGTCAGCCGCTGGGGCACGACGAGCTTCGACGTTCGGTTCGACGGCGCGGTGGAGGGGGAAGCGGTCTTCACGGCCGATCTCACCTATGTGGCGGTCCGTACGGGCACACGTGAGACCGTCCGCGTCCCTGACGTGTTCCGCGAGGCGGCCTCGTGATGGTGCGGCGATGACGAGCCTTGTCGTCCACGCCCACGGAGCGTCCGCCCTGGCGTCGAGCACCGAGCTGAGCGTGGCGCGCGCAGCGATCCTCGCGGCCGTGCCGGGGAGTGCAGATCATGAGGCGAATCGAAGCAGGATCCTCGGGTTTCTCGATGTGCATCCGGACGCCCTCCATCGGTCATGCGAATCTGGTCACCTCACCGGATCGGCACTTGTGGTTGATCCGGCGACGCGTCGCATCCTTCTGCTGCTTCACGCGAAGGTTCGCCGCTGGCTGCAACCCGGAGGCCACGCCGACGGTGACGGCAATCTGGCTGGTGTGGCACTGCGTGAGGCCGAGGAGGAGACGGGCATCACCGGCCTCACGGTCCTCACTCCGGCGATCGACCTCGATGTCCACGTGTTCCACAATGCGTCAGCGGCCGAGCCCGATCACCTGCATCTGGACGTTCGTCACCTCGTCCTCGCGCCGCCTGGCGCTGTGGCGGTCACGAATCACGAGTCGGACGGCGTGCGCTGGGTTGGCATCGCTGGCCTGCCCGCGCTGGGGGTCGACGCGGGGACGATTCGCATGGCGACAGCCGGCTTTGCGGTGCTGGATCAGCTCAGCCCACGTCGAGGGGTGTAGCGCAGGCAATCATCCGGTTGTCGGCCGTGAACGCGTCGATGAACTCGGTGATCTGGTCCCGATCCTTGGGCGTGACGAGCAGCCGGGCCTCGGGGTCCACGCGCAGGGCGTCCGCATAGCGTTCTCGGTCGTCCAGGTAGGTTCGCCAGTCCGCCAACCATGCGGTCACGAGCTTGCCGTCCTCGCCGGGCGGGACGATGGCAGCGAGGTCGTCGAGCATCGCGCCGAACTCCGCGTTGGCGTCGTCCACGATCCCCGCTCGGGCGGCGGCGTCGGCTACCTCGTGAGCTGGGGGCAACTGATCCACGGCAGCGTGGGCGGCCTCGCAGCGAGCCTGCGCTGCGGTGGTGAAGGCCGGGTCGTTGAGGCGATCAGGGGGAGGTTGTCGGCCAGGTCCGATGGCCAGGTAGAGCACGTAGGCCCACATTGCGACCATGGCGACCACGAGGACCACGAGGATGATGCGCGTCGGTGACCAGCGCGACGCGGTTGTGCGGTCGGTCACCTCGGGCGAAGTCATGGGGGGTCAGCCTCGCCAGCGGGGCGCATTGGTGTCCACTCTGCCTACTCCGCCACCTCAAGGGTCACGGTGGAGGCAGAAGGCGCCTCGCGCCGGGCGGGTGGCGACTGGGTTGCGACGGTGCCTACCGCGCTGCCGCTGGCCTCGACAGGAGCCAGCGCGACCGTGAACCCTGCGTTCGTGAGGATCTCGGTGGCTTCGCTCACGCTGAGCCCGATGACGTTGGGCACGACGACGGATGGGATCGACCGGAGGATCGGATCGCTCGGCGCCCGGGGGGCAACGGTGGAGGTCGGGGCCGGAGGATCGTGGAACGGCACGACTGGGCGTCCGGCTAGGGCACTGCTCATGAACTGCTGCCAGATCTGGGCGGGGTAGGTGCCTCCAAAGACCCGTATGGCCGTCCGCGGCGGCCTCATCGGGATCTGACCCTCGGGAAAGCCGACCCACACCGCGGTGGCCAACTCCGGCGTGTAGCCGACGAACCACGCGTCGGCGTATTCATCAGTGGTGCCGGTCTTTCCAGCGGCCGGACGGTCGAGTCGGGCGCGGGTGCCGGTTCCGCGCTCGACCGCCTGTTGCAGGATGGCCGAGACCTCGTCAGCCACTGCGGTGTCGAGCACCTTCTCCTGCGTGTGTTGGTGCTCATAGAGGATGGTGCCGTCGGCGCGTGTGATCCGAGTCACCAGGACCGGGGGTACGTGCACGCCTCTATTCGCAAACGTGGCGTAGGCCGAAGCCATGTCCATGGGCGTGACGTCGTTGGTCCCGAGAACGCTCGCGGGGTTCGTCTCGAGCTCGTTGCGCACCCCCATCTTGGTAGCCGTGGCCATGGCCTCGGTCGGTCCGACCCGGAGGATGAGCTGGGCATAGAGCGTGTTGTAGGAGCGGACGGTTCCCTCGAAGATCGTGGCGTTCCCAGCACTGCCGCCATCGGCGTTGCAAACGTGCCAGACCTCATGCTCGAGTTGGAGGTTGATGCAACCGGGGGCCGGGATCTGGGTCAACGGGTCGATGCCGGCCTGCAGCGCCGTGGCCAGGATGAAGGGCTTGAAGGAGGACCCAGCAGGGCGACCCTTCTGCGTCGCGAGGTTGAGCTTGTCGTCGGGACCGGTGCCGAAGAAGTTCCGCCCGCCCACGATCGCACGCACGAAGCCCGTGCCGGGCTCGAGTGAGACCAATCCCACCGACGGCCCGTGGGGGTCGGGGAGGATCGCGTTGGCCGCCTGTTCGGCCTGGGCCTGCACGGCGAGATCGACTGTCGTGTGGATGCGGAGCCCGCCGCCGAACAGCAGGTCCCGCCGTTCCTTGGGGGAATCCCCAAAGCGAGGGTCATCGAGGATCCACTGCTTCACCTCTTCAACGAAGTAGGCCGCGGGATATTGCTCGGCCGCAGGCACCACCCGCGACGCGAGCTCCACGGGCTCGGCGAGCGCGGCGTCGATGGCAGACGGCGAGGCGAAGGCGTTCGAGCGCATGCGCTCGAGCACCAGGTCGCGACGGGTCTTCGCCTCCGCAGGGTGGTCGTAGGGATCGCTGTCGCCCGGCCGCTGGATCAACCCGGCGAGGAGGGCTCCCTGTGCCAACGACAGGCCGGTGGTGGGGATGCCGAAGTATTGGCGGGCCGCCGCCTCGATCCCGTAGGCACCGTTTCCGAAGTAGATCGCGTTCAGGTACAGCTCGAGGATCCTCTCCTTGCTGTATCGCTGCTCGAGCTGCAGGGCGATGGAGGCTTCTTGAAGCTTCCGCTCCACGGTCCGGTCGTCGTTTTCGAGGATCTCCTGCTTGACGTACTGCTGCGTGATCGTGGATCCCCCCTCAGCGACGCGCCCCGCTTGGGCATCAGCACGCACGGCCCGCAGGATCGCCCGGAGGTCGACGCCGGGGTGGCGGTAGTAGCGCTCGTCCTCGATGGCGACGACCGCGTCACGCACGTGGCGAGGGATCTGCGCGAGCGCAATCACCTTCCGGTTCTCTTCGGCGTGAAAGGTGTGCACGAGGGTGCTGTCGGCGCTGTAGAGCGTGGATGACTCGATCTTCTCTGGCGCTTGGGGGAGCACGTCGCGCGCCTGGTAGGTGCAGGCGCCGGCGGCGACCGAGAAGGCAATGAGCCAGATGAGGGACCGAGGATGACGGCGCATGACAGCCCTCCATCCTCCCGCATCGACCGGTGCCGAGCAGGGCACCTTGCGTTTGGGCTGGACCCAACCCCCACTCCGCGGGGACGATGGCGATCAATGGACATCCTCGCTGACCTGGAACGACGCGGTTTGGTGCACGACACCACCGACCGCCAGGCGCTAGCCGCCCGCCTCGCCGAGGGCCCACTCACGCTCTACTACGGCTGCGACCCATCGGCGCCGAGCCTTCACCACGGCAATCTCATCGGGCTGGTGATGCTCCGGCGCTTCCAGGATGCCGGTCACCGGCCCATCGCCCTAGCCGGGGGGGCAACCGGCATGATCGGCGATCCTGGTGGCAGATCCGAGGAGCGCAACCTCCTCGACGTCGAGACGCTCACCGCCAATGTGGCCTCGATCAAGGTGCAGATCACGCGGATCCTGGGCCCCGAGGGTCCGTGGACGCTCGTGGACAACCACACCTGGTCGCACGACATCCGCCTGCTCGACTTCCTGCGGGACGTCGGCAAGCACGTGACGGTGAACCAGATGGTGGCTCGGGAGAGCGTGAAGGCCCGAATGGCGGGGGAGCACGGCATCTCCTACACGGAGTTCAGCTACATGCTCCTCCAGGCCAACGACTACTCCTGGCTCAACGAGCACGAGGGGTGTGCGCTGCAGATCGGTGGCTCGGATCAGTGGGGCAACATCCTCGCTGGGGTCGATCTCATCCGGCGCAAGCGAGGCGTAGGGGTGCACGCCCTGTGCTGGCCCCTGCTCACGGCCGCCGACGGCACGAAGATCGGCAAGACCACCGGTGCTCGCGTGTGGCTCGATCCCTTGCTCACGAGCCCCTATGCCTTCCACCAGCACTTCATGCAGACAGACGACGTCGACCTGCAGCGGATGTTGGCCCAGTTCACGTTGCTCCCGATGGACGAGGTCGATGCCGTGGTGGCCGCGCATGCGCTGTCGCCGGCGGAGCGGGCGGGGCAGCGGGTCCTTGCTGGGGCTGTCACTGAGCTCGTCCACGGCGCGGCAGCGGCGACAGCCGCAGAGCAAGCAGCGGCCGTGCTGTTTGGAGCCGACCCCCGTGAGGCGTCCCGTGCTGCCCTGGCCGTGGTGGCAGCGGAGGTGCCCACCGCCTCCCTGGAGCCCGGCGAGTCGCTGCACACCGGAGTCGATCTCGTGGCGGTCCTCGTCCGCAGCGGCTTAGCGGCCTCGCAGAGCGACGCACGCCGACAGCTGGAGCAGCAGGGGATCTCGGTCAATGGCAGCAAGGCCGAGGCAGGTCGCAAGCTCGGTGCAGACGACCTGTTGCACGACCGATGGGTCCTCCTTCGCAAGGGGAAGAAGGGCTGGGCCCTCCTCGACACAGGTCGCTGAAGGCGGGCCTTGCGAGGGACCTCGCTGTCGAGTTGACACTCTTCGAGGCCCGCCGGTAGGTTGTCCCTCCGCCCCACGGAGGCCCTGCACTGTCAGGAGCAACCGGAAGGGCTACCCCGGCACCACCGGTCCCTCGTGGACGCGACTGCCGGTCGAGCGCTGCTCTCCGGAGCAGACGACGCTCCTTGAAAACAGAAGAGAGGACGAAAAAGCGAGTGCGGGCGTCTGCCCGACTCTCCTCGGAGGGTCGCGCAGCCGTTCAAAGAATGAAATGCACTTGATACGGACAGCAGTAAATGCTGGCTGTTCTGGTGCCAGTCGGCAAAGAACGGGAACCTTCATCGGTTCCCGGGATCGCCGGCTCTTCAAAACCGATCGAAGGGCCCACCGCCTCGGTGGCGGGTTCGAGATCTCGATGGAGAGTTTGATCCTGGCTCAGGACGAACGCTGGCGGCGTGCCTAACACATGCAAGTCGAACGAGGTCCATGCAGTGGCAACACTGCGGACGGCCTAGTGGCGAACGGGTGAGTAACACGTGAGGAACTTGCCCCGGAGACCGGGATAACTTTCCGAAAGGAAAGCTAATACCGGATGTCCTCACCGAGCCGCATGGCTTGGTGAGGAAATGGATTCCGCTCCGGGAGAGCCTCGCGGCCTATCAGCTAGTTGGTGGGGTAACGGCCCACCAAGGCATCGACGGGTAGCTGGTCTGAGAGGACGATCAGCCACACTGGGACTGAGACACGGCCCAGACTCCTACGGGAGGCAGCAGTGGGGAATCTTGCG
>JANOQG010000339.1:0-2855 GCA_031422255.1 Actinomycetes bacterium
GCACGCTGGTTCTGGAAGCCGATCTGGAAGAGCCAGGACCGGGAGGAACCCCCCACCGACACCATCACGTGGCTCGTCTTCCTCGACCAGGCAGGGATCGGCGTCGACGTCGTCGAGCGGTTCCGGGCGACCGGCGACACCGTCGTGATCCTCCGCGCTGGCGACTCGTACCAGTGCGTGTCCGACGAGGAATACGTGATCGCACCCGAGCTTGGGCTCGTGGGCTACGAGAGCCTCATCCGAGACCTCGTACGCACCGGGCACGTCCCCGACCGCATCGCGCATCTCGCGCTGCTTGCCACGGATGACCGCGCCTTCCGCCCGGGCAGCAGCTTCTTCCACCGCAACCAAGAGCTGGGGTTCCAGAGCCTCGTGCTGCTGGCCCAGGCCGGGGCCAGCGCTGGACTGCAGCGCTCGCTGCACATCAGCGTGGCCACGATGGGGGCGCAAGCTGCCCCAGGAACGAGCCGCGTGCGCTGGCCAGAGCAGACGACCGTGCTCGGACCGGTGCTGGTCATCCCTCGGGAGCTCGCCGGCGTCACGGTGTCCACGTTCGACCTCGACGCCGTCGACCTCGCCGTCGACATCCCCACGCGGCGGCGGCGCCGGTCCCGCGACGCCGGCCCCGCGACCCGCCGAGGCCAACTTCTCGATCACGTGCACGACGAGCTTCGTGCTCCGCCGGCCAACGAGGTCGTCGCCATCCGACAGGATCGGCGATACGTCCACGACATCCGCCGCACAACGCTCACACCGCAGGACGGTCACTCCCTTCGCCCCGGGGGTGTCGTCCTCATAACGGGCGGCCTCGGCGGCATCGGGCTGACAATCGCCGAGGAGCTCACCGAGTCATCGCAGGCACGGCTCGCGCTCCTCTCACGCTCCTCGTTGCCAGACCGGGCGGAGTGGGACGATCTGCTGGAGCGGCTCGGTCCGCTCCATCCCACTGCCGAGCGGATCACCCGCGTACGAGCGCTCGAAGCGCGTGGGGCGGAGGTCCTGTTGCTCTCGGGCGACGTCACGGATCCGGCTCAGATGAGGACCGTCCTCGAGACGGTGCGCGAGCGCTTCGGCGCACTACATGGCGTCGTGCACGGAGCGGGGCGCGTCGACGACGCCCTGCTGGTCACCAAGCCGCAGTCAGACATGGAGGACGTGCTGGCGCCGAAGGTGTACGGCACCATCCTGCTTGACGAGCTCACGCGGGACGACGACCTCGACTTGTTCGTCTTGTTCTCCTCCACCAGCACGGTCACTGCCCCTCTGGGCCAGGTCGACTACGTGGCCGCGAACGCATTCCTGAACGCGTTCGCCGAGTCGCGCCACGCAAGCGGGCGCCGGGACGTGGTCGCGCTCAACTGGGGCGTGTGGGCGGACGTCGGCATGGCCGCAGAGGCAGGGGCCCGGATGGTCGATGCCCCCAGCGCAGTGCTTGCGGAGGCGGAAGCCACCCACCCTCTCTTCACGTCTCGGACCACCGACACCCACGGCCGAACGCGGCTCCGCTCTCACTGGCCTGTCCCGCTCACCTGGATCCTCGACGAGCACCGCACAGCTGCTGGTGAAGCACTCGTGCCAGGAGCCGCCTACCTCGAGCTGGCGCGTGCTGCCCTCGCCGAGCTCGGCATCGATCGACCCTTTGAGATGCGGGACCTCACATTCCTGCGGCCGCTCGCAGCCGGGGATGATGCCGCGGCCGAGGTGGAGACGTCGCTGATCGCAACCGAGGAGGGCTACCGCCTCGAGGTCCGCGAGCGGGTCGTCACTGGCTCCAGCACCGCTGAGGACGACCCGTCAGCGGAGCGTGTCGGGTGGCGGCGCACTGGGGAAGCTTCGTTGCTGCTGTACGAGCAGCCACCCTTCGCGGCGCTCGACCTTTCGGCCGCCGCAGCCAGCTGTCCACTCCGCGACAGTGGCCGCACCCGCCAGCAGGACCACCTCCGGTTCGGGCCCCGGTGGGATGTCGTCGAACGGGTGCAGCGCGGGCCGGCCGGGGCTATCGCTTGGCTACGACTCGACGACCAGTTCCGCGACGACCTGGACGAGTTCGGTCTGCACCCCGCCCTTGTCGACCTAGGCACTGGCTTCGCCATGTCGCTGATCGATGGGTACACCGGGGACCAGCTCTGGGTGCCAGTGGGCTACCGACGGATCCGGGTGCTGGGGCGCCTGCCTCAGCGGATCGTGGCTCATGCCAGCGTCGGACACGGCAGCAGCGAGGCCAACGGGTTCGCCAGCTTCGACGTGCACCTCTGCGACCCTTCGGGCGAGGTCCTCGTCGCGGTGGAGGGCTTCACCATCAAGCGGCTCGATGGCCCGCTCGACGTCGGCCTCGGCCGACGCGCGCTCGCAACAGAGGTAGAGCTGGACCCAGTGGTAGGGAGACGCCAGCTGTCCACCTCCGAGCTCGTGTTCCAGCACAACCTGTCCCAGGGCATCGGGCCGGCCGAGGGCAAGCGTGTGTTCGCACGCGTTCTCGAGTCCCGCAACTCGCCGGTGGTCTACGCGAGCTCGCTCAACCTTGCTGGTCTCCGGGCGCAGAGCGAGGCGATCGCCTCGGCGCAGGCTCGGCCCGCAGCGAGCGGCGGCAGCGCCGTGTTCAGCCGGCCGTCACTCGACGCGGACTACGTCGCCCCTCGCGATGACGTCGAGGAGAGCCTCGTGACGATGTGGCAAGAGCTCCTCGGCATTGACCAGATCGGGGTGCACGACAGCTTCTTCGACCTCGGCGGACACAGCCTGATCGCGGTGCGATTGTTCGCCCAGGTCAAGCGGATGTTCTCAGTCGACTTCCCCATCTCGATCCTGTTCGAAGCGCCCACTGTGGAGGCCTGTGCGGCGCTGATCGCCGCAGC
>JANOQG010000340.1:0-11445 GCA_031422255.1 Actinomycetes bacterium
CGGTCGGCTCCGGGGCCGATGGCCGCTCCGACGCCGTGCTCCATCAGCCGGGCACCGCGAGCGACGCGCTCGCCTACGGAAGCCAGCGCGGCGTGCTCCAGCGGGTGACCATCCGGGTGGACGGCGAGTATCAACCGGTGATCGGGGACCTCGATGGGAACGGTGCCGACGACGTGATCTGGTACGGCGTGGGGACTCGCAGCGACGCCCGTTGGCAGATGACGGGCGTTCGTGGCCAGTTCACCAGGGTCAGCGTCTCCGTGTCCGGCGTGTACGTCCCCGCTGCCGGCGACTTCAACGGCGATCGACGCGACGACGTGCTGTGGTTCACACCGACCAGTGCGGTGGGCGACACCGTCTGGTGGACACAGTCGACCGGCGCCGCCGTCGGTCAAGCGCTCCAAGCATCCTGACGGACCCGCCCCCTAGCCTGATCGTTCCTGGCTCGCGGTGGTAGGTTGACCCGGCTCCTGAGCGGGCGCCCGCCCATGTCCGCAGCCCGTCCGCCAATCGTCGCCATCACCGGCGGCTACCTCACCGCCAACAAGGGCGGGGCAGCGATGACACTCGCCGTCCACGATCACGTGCGTCGTCTTCACGGCTCGACCCGGCTCCTCACGATCTACCCAGAGGTCGACCGAGCACAGCGGATCGCCAACCTCGACGTCGTCTCCTGGAAGCCGCTCGACCTCATCGTGGCCCTGCCGCTTGCACTGCTCATCGCAGCCGCCCGGACGCTGCGCCTCCCCCACCGCCCGTTGGCCCTCACCAAGGGGCTGCGCGCTCTGCTCGACGCCGACGTGGTGGTCGACGTCGCTGGCATCAGCTTCGTCGACGGCCGTGGGCTTCCGATTCTTGGGTACAACCTCCTGATGACCGGAATCCCGCTGCTGGTCGGTACTCCGGTCGTGAAGGCCTCCCAGGCCGTCGGACCGTTCGAGCAGCGCCTCAACCGTGTCGCCGCCCGCATCGTGCTACCCCGCGTCCGGACCATCTGTGCACGTGGCGACCGTACCGAGATGCACCTCCGCGAACTCGGGCTCACCAATGTGCGAGCGGCCGCCGACCTCGCCTTCGTCCTCGAGATCAGTACCGAGGCGCAAGAAGCGGCCGCAGCCGTCATCGCGGCCACCGTGGGAGATCGCGCGTTCGTCACCGTGGCCCCCTCCTCCGTGGTCCTCGGCTATTGCGAGGAGCGAGGGATCGACTACGTCGGTGCCCTCGCCGCGTTGTGCCGGCAGGTCATCCAGGATGGTCGCGAGGTGCTCGTCGTCGCCCACTCGATCCATCCGTCAGGGCGCGAGGGCCGGATGCACGACACCCCTGTGTGCCGTGCGCTCGCCGCCGCCGTCGCACACGAGCACTGTCATCTCCTCGAGGCCGAGCTAGGTCCCGCCGAGCTGCGCACGGTGATCGAGCGTGGCGACGCGCTCGTCTCGTCGCGGTTCCACGCCATGATCTCGGGGCTGAGCACCCTCACACCGACCCTGGTGATGGGCTGGAGCCACAAGTACGCCGAGGTGCTGCGAGCGTTCGGTCTGGAGCATTGCTCCGTCGACTATGCCGACATCGACGCAGACCGCCTCTCGACGCGCATCGTCGAGCTCCTCGCCGAGGCGCCCGCCACACGAGAGGCCATCGAGAACGGCCTCCCCGCCGTACAAGCATCGGCCCGAGAAAACCTCGCGGCGATCGACGAAGCCCTGCAGAGGAAGGTCGCATGATCCGGACCGATCTGTCTGCGGTGATCGAGAACAGCTGGTGCATCGGGTGTGGAGCCTGCGCCGTGGCCGATTCCACCGTCGAGCTCTCGCTGCACCCGGACAAGCTGATCTATGAGCCCACATCGGTTGGGGGACCAGCGGCGGCGTCGGTGTGCCCCGCCGTGGAAGTCGACTTCGCAGGCCTGCAGGCCAAGATCTTTCCGGATGCCGAGCCCGGGCCCTACGGAGTGGTCGACTCCGTGCTGCTGGCCCAGAGCACCGATCACAGTCGCAATCTGCGCGCGAGCTCTGGCGGCCTGATCAAGGAGATGCTCCACGCGCTGCTCGCGCGAGACGACATCGACGGAATCATCGCGCTCGACCAGGTCGCGGGCCTCGACTTCCAGCCCCGACTCATCACCGATGCCAACGACATCGACGAGATGCCTGGGTCGATCTACCACAACCTTGCGCAGCCTCGTGCCCTTGAGATCCTCGCCGAGACCGAGGGGCGGTTTGTGCTGGTGGCCATCCCCTGCCAGCTCGAGGGGATCTACCGCTACATCCACGCGCAGCGCCCCGAGCTCGCCGACCGCATCGCGGTCACGATCGGCCTGTTGTGCGGTTGGCAATACAGCCACCACAGCATTCGCGCCATCTGCGAGTACAAGGGAATCGATCCGGACGCCATCGTCGACATCTCGTATCGGGGTGGTGGCCCAGTGGGCAAGCTCCGAATCGTGACCTCTGATGGCAAGGTCACCACCACCAGTCGGCGAGTCGACATCGGCTACCAGGTGGCCTTCGATCGACACTTCAACACGCCTCGCTGTCACCTCTGCATCAACCACAGCAACTTCCTGGCTGACATCGTGGTCGGCGATGCGTGGCTACCGAGCACGCTCACGACGAAGACCGGCATCAGCCTGGTGATCTGTCGCAAGCCCGAGACACGAGCACTGGTCGACCAGCTCCAACGTGACGATCGAGTCGTCTACACCGAGGTGACCACCGAGGAGATCAGGGAGTCGCAGACTGACCGGGTGGTGTTCGGCGACTTTGCCTACGCCTACTCCGACTACCTCACCGAGCAGGGCGTCGAGGTGCCGGTGATGATCGGCCCCAACCGAGCCCGCGCCACGCTCCGGCCGCGCAAGGAGGTGCAGCACTTCCACTCGGAGCTCATGCGGAAGCTCGAGCTGCAGCGGGCTGGCCGTTACCGCTATCTGTGGGTTCGCAAGGTCACGGTGGAGTTTCGGCGCTTCGCGGAACGCTACGTGAAGTGGTTCTTCGTGCGGGTGTTGAAGGTCAAGAGCCTCACCGGCCGTCGCAAGGAGATCTCGAAGGAGCAGGTCTCAGTCTTCAAGTGAGGTCGGCGGCGTCGCGTCCTCGACGTGTGCTCGCCGAAGCACCCACGGCCCCAACGGTGTCGACCAGCATGAAGACGAGGCGCGCGGCCAACGCCGCAGCCGGACCCACGCCAGCGGGCACTGCCACGCTCAGCACAGCAGCAAACGTTGCCTCCCGCACCCCGAGCCCGCCCGGAACCCCGATGGCGATGAAGCCCACGACCCACGAGAGCGCAGTGGCAAACACCACCGCAGCAAACGGCGGCGACGGCGTGAACGCCCGCACCACGCACCACGTTGCCGTCCCGATCAGGATCCAGGCAGGTAGGTGCATCACCACCAATGCGACCGTGTCCCGCCAGGAAGGGAGACGGACGTCGACCGCCTTCCCAAGCACGCGCTCGCCGACGATGACGATCTTGGCGAGAACCCGCGGGTGCAGCATCAGCAGCCCCAGCGGCAGCAGACCGAACACCCACACTGGCGGGTTGTCCGCGATGTGCTGCAGCGCTGGTGCAAACGAGATCAGGGCGAGCAGCACAGCCGCGAGATACGTAGCGGCCAAGGAGAGCCCCACGCTGCTGTAGGCCGCCGGTCGTGCCACTCCCCCCTTGGTGGCGAGCTCACCACGGCCGACCACCGGCCACACGCCACCAGGCACGTACTTCCCCATCTGCCCCGGGAAGTACCACCGCAGGACCTGCCCCACCTTGGCTTCACCTCCGACCAGCGTCAGCGCTCGCTGCCAGGGCACGCCGATGCCCGTCATGCCAGCCAGCGCGATCGGTATGGCCAGCACCAACCAACGCACCTCAGCGTCTCGCAACAGGTCCTGGGTCTGGTCCCAGTTGGCCACCAGGCTCCGCACCACGAAGGCGATGCCAAGCACGGCGACCAGACCACCAACCAGTGCCAGCCAGCGAACGGACGGACGGCGAGACATTGCCGGGTGAGGCTATCCGGACCTTACGGCGGCCCAGGAACCCCCCACCACAGAGGCACGGTCGTTCCGGGCGCAAACCAGACGACATCGCGGGCGCCATCGCCATCGAGGTCGGCCACAAGCGGCTCGTAGGCGCCGGTGACCCGCATGCTGATCGAGGATCGCTCACGGGTGGGTGCGACCGACCAGATGACATCTCCCGGTGCGCCAGCCGCGTACCAGATCACCTCCGCGCGCCCATCGGCGTTGAGGTCACCGACCTGCGGTCGGTAGTCACCCAAGATCGACAGCCCCTCCAACGTCCCATTCGGTCCGCCGTAGAGGATGTGGTCCGTGGGCGCACCCGGCGCGTGCATCACGATGTCATCACATGGATGACCCAGCGAGCTGTCTCCGTCCAGGTTCCCGACCGCCAACCGAAAGGACCCGGGAACCTCCGCGGCGGAGGAAATGATGCTGCGGTTGGCCTGCACGTTCCAACGACGATCCTGGGTTGCCCCGGGGGCATGCCAATACACCTCCTGGTGGCCATCACAGTCGAAGTCGCCGACAGCCACCCTGTAGCGGCCAGTGACCGGGCGGCTCACCGCCGCAAAGGTGCTCCGACCACCGAACCAGATCTGGCCCAGCGTGGTGCCTGGGGCGTACCAGATGATGTCGTCCCAGCCATCGCCATCGAGATCGGCGACAACGCTCGCATACGTGGCGTCCACCCGGAGGGTGGTCGAGGTGATGGTGCGGCCCGAGCCGACCTGCCACAACGGGTCGGGTGACGACCCTGCCGCGTAGAACAGCACCTCCTCGGCGGTCGGCGCCGCTCCCGTACGAGGGTTGCCACGGAAGTTGCCGACGATCGGGCGGTAGCTCCCGCTAATCGTCCGGAATGTTCGAACCAGGTCCCATGACGGTCGGCCGAAGTAGATGCCGTCGGGGCTGTTGCCCGCGCCGTGGATCAGGAGATCGTCGCGGCCGTCGCCATCGAGGTCACCAACCACTGCTCGCGTCCCTGGCACCACCGGCTCACGGTCCGGAAAGAGTCGACCGCCGCGCAGCATCTGCGTCCCCCCGCCAACGAGGAGCCGCGGATAGGTGCGCCCGCTCTCGGTCACGGGCACACCGTTGGTGGTGAGGAGCGCGAGCAGCTGGCTGGCCGACGCCTTCGGGTAGGCCTCGGCAAGGAGGGCGAACGCGCCGGCCACGTGCGGGGCAGAGAACGAGGTGCCCGCCCAGTTCGTCAACGCGCCCCCGGGGATGACGAGCGGGATGATGTTGCCATTGCCCTCGCTCGCCCCGGGCGCGAGGAGGTCCAGACCAGCGCCGCGGTTGCCGAAGTCGGCGAGCTCGTCGTCGAGGTCAGAGGAGCCGACCGACACCGCATTCGAGAGGCACCCTGGAAATCCGATGCCTACGTGGCTGCTGCCGTTGCCCGATGCGACGATCGGGGAGATGTCTCGAGCGAGGAGCTGATCGAACACCAGCCGGAAGGCCTCCGAGGGAACGGAGAGATTGTTGTCACAGGGGCCGACGAAGGCATCCCTGGTGGAGATCGAGAGGTTGACCGATGCGATGTCCATTCCCGCGTCCGAGAGCTGCGCCACGTGATCGAGGGCGAGGAGGACGTCCACCAAGTCAGCGGTGTTGCCTTCAGGGTCGAAGACCCGGATCGCGTACACGCCGGCATCTGGAGCGACACCTGCCGGAGCCTCGTGACGAGCCGCCACCGCCGCCACCGCCGTGCCGTGTGCGCAGGACGCAGCCGTCGACGGGCACGGACGCCCGGCGGACGCGTCCAGCACGTCGGCGCCGCCGCACACGCCGAGCGTAAAACAAGCGCCGTCAAAAGCAGCCGGCGCACTCGCGCTGGCGCCGCAGTAGCCAACCGTCCCCGACTGGTTCGCCGCGAAGCACGCCTGACCCACAAGCGTGCCCCCGAAGGCGGGCTCCACACCGGTGTCGACCACCACGATCACCTTTCCGGCGCCGCGCTGGCCCTGAGTCCACATCGCGGGGGCTCCGACCTTGGCTACGGAGGTGGCGATCGCCGCCTCCACCGTGTGTCCACGCGCCACGACCGGACCCGCGTCTGGATCGGAGCGCAGCTCGGCGAGCTGTCCGCTCGTGATGTTCGCCGCCTGGACCCCTCCGTCGACGACCTGGACGACAGACGTGGTGGAGTCGTCGGCTGAGCGGGGTGGTTCGGCTACTGCGGGGAGGGCGACGAGGACGCTCGAGACCGCCACGGCGGCTGCCAGGACGATGGGGGCTCGGCGACGGGCTCGATCGGTACTCGCCACGCCGCGCATCGTCACGAAGCGCGACCCTACCGGCGAACGAACGGCCGTCGGCCTTTGGCGGATCAGACGCTCAGGGCTTGCAGCGGGTGAGGCATGCAGAGGTCGTCGAGCTCTGCGACGACGATGCGGTCGCGATTCGCGTAGGTGATCTCGTTCGTCGGGTCCGGACGGATCTTGTACTCGCGGAAGGACTGCTCAAGGCTGTCGTACGCAAGCAGGCGACCTACGAGCGGATCACCCAGGCTGAGGAGCAGCTTGATCGTCTCGATGGCTTGGATGGACCCGATGATCCCGGGCAGCACACCGAGCACGCCGGCCTCAGCGCAGCTCGGCGCCATCTCCGCGGGCGGGGGTTCCGGCACCATGTCTCGATACGTAGGTCCGTGCCGCGGGTCGAAGACGGTGACCATGCCCTCGAAGCGGAAGATCGAACCATGCACCACGGGGATGCCCAGCTTCACCGAGGCGTCGTTCACGAGGAACCGAGTGGGGAAGTTGTCGGTTCCGTCGACGATCACATCCCACCCCGGGAGGATGTCCATCACGTTGTCGGCACCGAGCCGCACGTCGTAGGCGACGACATCGACGTCGGGATTCAGCAGGGTGAGCGTCTTCTTGGCTGAGTCGACCTTGCGATCGCCGATGCGCTCCATGTTGTGGAGGATCTGACGCTGCAGGTTGGAGGCGTCGACCACATCCATGTCGATGATGCCGATCGTGCCCACGCCAGCGGCGGCGAGGTAGAGGGCCGCCGGCGATCCCAGGCCACCGGCGCCAAGGAGGAGCACCTTCGAATCGAGCAGCTTCTGCTGGCCGGCAATGTCCACCTCAGGGAGGAGCAGATGGCGCTGATAGCGGTTGCGCTGATCGGCGCTCAGGCTGCGAGGAGCCGCCCAGTCGCGGCTCTCGTCCTTCCACTTGTTGAAGCCACCGGCCATGGAAGCAACGTCGGCATACCCGAGCTCGGTCAGCGTCTTTGCGGCAAAAGCGGAACGAACGCCCGACGCGCAATGAATGATGATCGGAGTCGTCTTGTCTGGGATCCGACTCTCGATGCTGCTCTCAAGGGTGCCGCGGGCGATGTGCAGGGCTCCCGGGATCGCCCCCTGCTCGTGCTCCTCGGGTTCGCGAACGTCAAGGATCACGGTGCCGGTGCGCGCGCGCGCGGCTTCGGTCTCGGCCGTATCGACCTCGCGGATCTCGGCCTTGGTGCTGGCGAGAAGCTCACGGAAACTGGGCATTGGAATCAATCCTCGGAGGGGCTCGAGTGGGCGCTGGAAAGCCTACCGAGTTAGTCAACTATTGAGCCAGGCCCCGCATTCCCTGCCTCGCCCCAGGACCTGCACGGCCGCACCGTGAGCGGCACACGTACCCAGAGCGTAATGGGGGGTAGCCACCCCCGATGGTGCCAGCCCGCCTGCGTGTCACGCGGTAAGGCGAGGGAGCCCCTTCACGAGCGCTGGTAGCACGTCGCTGATCGAGCCGCGAAGCAGCACCCCGGCAAGATCGTCCAATGCGGTCGGGCTGTCGTTCAGGATCACGACGTTGGCGCCCCCCGCCACGGCGAGCGGCACCATGTCGGCCACGGGATGCACGGCCAGCGTGCTGCCGATGGCCAACAGGAGGTCGCACCGCCGAGCAGCCATGTCGGCGCGGTGGAGGTCGTCAGGAACCAGGCTCTGACCGAAGCTGATCGTCGCGGACTTCAGGATCCCGCCGCATGAACGACAGGGTGGGTCCTCCTCCCCCGCCCGGACCCGAGCGAGGGCCCGCTCCATCGGCGCCCGCTCGTCACACGAGAGACAAGCAACCTCCCGCGCGGTGCCATGCACCTCCACGACCAGTGTCGGGTCGGATCCCGCCGCGAGGTGCAGACCGTCAACGTTCTGCGTCACCAGGGCGAGCAGTCGGCCGCTCTGCTCGAGCTCGACGAGGGCTCGGTGGCCAGCGTTGGGCCGCGGCGCCTGTGTCACCGCGGCTCGGTTGCGCCACGCTCGCCTTCGCACGTCGGGATCAGCGACGTAGTGCGAGATGTGAGCGGCCTTCTCAGCCGCTGGGTCCTTCGTCCAGAGCCCATCCTTGCCCCGGAAGTCAGCGATTCCGCTGTCTGTGCTGATCCCGGCCCCCGTGAGCACAACGATCCGCTCGGCCTCGGCCAGCCACCTCCGCACCAGAGCCGTGTCATCCACGGCCCGCATCCTACCTGTTGACTCGATACGGAAAAGCATTGAAACTGCATGGAATAGCCCACCCACTCGAGGAGTCGCCGTGCCCGCCCTTCCCACCTTCCCGATCTCGAGGATGACCGTCCGCCCCCTTCCGGACGTCGTCATCGACCAGATCGGCCACGACGCTCGATCGGCCTACGTGGAGCGCTTCTGGCTCGGGATCCTCGGGCCGAGTGCCACCTGGCTCCTCCGGCGCCTCGTCGACGGGCTCGAGGCATCACCCGATGGGTTTGCCCTCGACCTTGCTGAGGTTGCGACAGAGCTCGGGCTCGGCGCTCGATCGGGCCAGAACTCGCCCTTCGTGCGCACCATCGAACGGTGCGCCCGCTTCGGTGTCCTCGAGGTCGTTGGCACCACCGAGCTCCGGGTGCGGCGCAAGCTCCCGCCGCTGACACGCTTCCAGCTCAGCCGTCTCCCAGCCCACCTGCAGGCAGAACACACCACCTGGATCGATGGCGAGCGACCCATCCCGTCTGTGGACGAACGCCGCGAGCACGCCCGCGGGCTCGCCCTCTCGCTCCTCGACCTTGGGGAGGACGAGCCCACGACCGAACGTCTGCTTCACCGTCGAGCGGTACACCCAGCGATGGCGCACGAGGCGGTCGCCTGGGCAGTGGCGCACCGATCGATCACCCAGCGCATCGCCGTTGGCGACCTGCCCCCCGAAGCCGCCTAGCGCTCGTTCGTCACGGCTGTGGCTTGGGCTTGGAGAAGGAGGAGAGCAGCTCGACGAGCGTGCGCACCGCAAAGCCCGTGCCTCCCTTGACCAGCTCCCCATCCACCTCCGACGAGTCAGCCGGACCAGCGATGTCGAGGTGCGCCCAAGGGATCCCGTCGCCCACGAACTGCTGGAGGAACACCCCGGCGGCGAGCGCTCCCCCGTACCGGGTGCTCGTGATGTTCTTGACGTCGGCGATCTCACTCTCGAGCTTGCCCTTGAAGTAGGCCGGGAGCGGGAGGGGCCACACCGGCTCACCCACCGTGTCGGCCGCCGCCTGCACCTGCTCGGCCCATCCCTGATGGTTGCTCATGAGACCAGCCATGCGATCACCGAGGGCAACCATGCACGCGCCGGTGAGCGTTGCGAGGTCGACGATGGCATCGGGCTGCTGCTCGGAGGCGAGCGCGAGGGCATCAGCAAGGATCAGGCGTCCCTCGGCATCGGTGTTGAGCACCTCCACCGTGGTGCCGTTGCGGATCGTGAGCACATCGCCGACCCGAGTCGCGTCGCCACCGGTCATGTTGTCGGTGATGGGTATGAAGCCGAGCACGCGAACCTTGGCACCGAGCGTGGCGATCGCACGCATCGCTCCGAGGACCGCTGCGGCCCCTCCCATGTCGCCCTTCATGCCGATCATCGCGTCCGGCGGCTTGAGGGAGAGACCGCCCGAGTCGAAGGTGATGCCCTTGCCAACCAGCGCAACGGTGCCGGTGGGCTTCGCCGGCTCGTACGACAGGAGCAGGAAACGAGGCGCGAGCTTGGGCCCGCGATTCACACCGAGCAGACCGCCCAGCATCTCCATGCGGATCTCCTTCTCATCCCACACGGTGACCGCAAAGCCGGCTGCCTTGCCCGCCGCGACCGCTCGCTTGGCGAGCTCGCTAGGCGTGAGGGAGCCACCCGGCTCGTTCACGAGATCGCGGGCCCAGCTCGCGGCCTCTGCAAGCACGACACCGCGGTCGATGGCAGCGGTCACCCGCTGGCCCCCGCCGCCTACGAGGGTGACCTGGCGTAGGGCGCTCGGCTTGGGGTCGGACTTGAAGGTCCCGAACTTGTAGCCGCCCAGGACGAGGCCCTCGGCGATCGCCTGCGCCGCCTTGGGGGTGCTGTCGCCCGGAGCAAGCGCTCCAAGGAGATCGACGGCTAGCGAGGTCTGCCGACCGGCGGCGCGAGCCAGGGCGCCCGAGGCGTAACGGAGAACCGTCGCGTCAACCGTTGCCGCTGGCCCCACGCCTACGACGAAGGTGAGGCGACCGTTCCGGCCAGCGACCGCACGCACGTCGCCCTTGGCCGCTTCAAAGCCCTGGGAAGCAAGGAAGGCCCAGTCGACATCACCTCCGGTCGTCTGACCCGTGACGGCTGCGATGGCGACCGCATCGACATCGTCTGGAGCGGTACGGGCAAGCGTGATGGTGAGCGACATGGATCCTTCGATGGTTCAGTCACGCCGTGCTAGCTGCGGCGCTCCCTCGACCCAACGGGCCAGGGTCCACAGCACCGACGAGCGGCGGTTCAGGTAGGGAATGATCTGCGAGTTGTGCTCGACGACGGCAACCGACGCTCGCTCCGCGCGTCGGACGACGGTGCGGGCAGCGTCGAGGAGGGCGGACACGCGGTCCTGGCCGGGGACGACGAACTCCGTGGGCAGCACGAAGCGGCTGCTGATGTCCGAGGCGATGGCTTCGAGGCCGACGACCATCTCGGCGGAGACCTTGGAGGTGCCCTCCACGAGCTTGGGCTGGTTAGCAGCGTCGGTCGCCACCTCGGCCATGAGCACCCAGAGGTCGCGAGCCAATCCGATCAAGAGGGTGTCGAGCTCGGAGCCCGGGGGCACTTCGGCGCGGGCGACCCCGATGGAGGCCTGGGCCTCATCCACGTGCCCGAGCGCATCGAACCGTGCGGAGTCCTTGGAGGCTCGGCCGCCGTAGAGCAGCCCGGAGGTGCCGTCGTCTCCCTTGCCCGTCCACAGCCTGGTCACGGCGGCCAACCCTACTGGCGACCGCGCGCTCCCGAGCTCACCACGTGTCGATGTTGGGGCGCTTCTTGCCACTCCGTACTGGTCGGGGAGCGGCCGCGAAGGACGTCGCGATCCAGCGCCGAGAGTCGGCCGGGTCGATCACGTCGTCGATCTCGAAGTGGCTGGCCGCGTTCACCGCCTTCCCGTGGGTGTACATCCGGTCAACCATCTCTCTGAAGGTGCGCTCCCG
>JANOQG010000341.1:0-1665 GCA_031422255.1 Actinomycetes bacterium
GTCGAGCGCCGCGTCGAACTCGGCGTCGCTCTGTTGCGCCGTCAACCCCTCCGTAAGGGCCCGCGAGAAGCTGGCGATCACGCCCGTGTTGCGTCCCAGGCGGTTGTTGGCTTCCTGCCGGCTGTAGCCACCGGAGAGCGCCACCACCTTCTGCACGTTGGGGTGTTGAACGAGCTCGGCGTAGAAGCCGTCCGCCTCCGGGAGCGTCAGCTTCAGCATGATGCGCTCGTCGGATCCGAGTGAGTCCACCTGGGCGAGGAGGGCGGCCTTCAACAGCGCTTCTGCCTCGGCCTTCTGGGGGCTGGTGATGTCGACCTCTGGCTCGATGATCGGTACGAGGCCGTGGGCGAGGATCTGCCGACCCACCTCGAACTGCTGATCGACAACGGCAGCCACCCCGACCGGATCTGCCAACTTGATGACGGAGCGCATCTTCGTGCCAAACACACCCTTGGCCACGGCCCGACCAAGGAGATCGTCCAGCCCTGGGATCGGCTTCATGACCTGAGCTCCGTCGGCGTCGTCGGCGAGGCCCTTGTCGACCTTCAGGAAGGGGACTACCCCTTTGACCAACCACAGGTAGTCGGGCGAGTCCTTCCCCTCGACCTGGCGATCCATCGTGTCCTCGAAGAGGATGGCGCCAAGGACGCGCTCACCATTGAAGCTGGGGCTGGTGACGATTCGGGTGCGCATCTCGTGCACCCGGGTGAACATCTCGTCGTCGGTGGAGAAAGCATCCGCACCCACCCCGTAGAGCGCCAGAGCCTTGGGCGTGCTGCCCCCACTCTGATCGAGGGCGGCAATGAAGCCCTTGCCTTCGCGGACCTTTGCTGCCTGCTCCTGGTTCATGTGCTGCCCATTCGTTGTGGTCGCCGGTGGTTCCCCCATCATGGCGGACCTCCGGCGAACGGTCACAACTCCAGACTCAGAGGATCGAGGGCTGCGGTCAGCGCCTTGTGACAGGCGGCCCCGCTCCGGGTGGGCACCACCCTGGCGGCCACCACCTCAGTGCGGCTCTGTGTGGACCCGCCAGCCCGAAAGAAGCGGCGACGGATGCGGCCGATCACCAGCAGCTCCTCGCCCACGAGCCAGGCGGCGGCTCGGGCGGGAGCGGCGAACCAGGTGATCGGCGCCGACTCGCCGGCACCACCTGGCGGGTGAACCGTTACCTCGAGAGCGAGGACCGTGTCGCCAGATGGCAGGGAGCGCAGCTCTGGTTCACGACTGAGCGTGCCGACCAGAACAGCAAGGTTGGTCCCAGCAGGGACAGTGGACTTGGGCATGGGGTGCCTCCGACGTGCGGTGGGGCGGACGTAAGAGGGGGAAGGCCTGCACCCTAGGCAGGGGGGTGTGACAGACCGGCCTCGGCTAGCGCAGGGCTCGAAGCCGCGCCGCGACATCCCCAAGTTCAGGATCGGCTGCCGCCACGATGGCGAACAGCTGCCTCGCCCGCGGGACATCGCCGGCCCGCTCATGCAAGTCGGCGAGCGCGTAGGTGACACGGAGGTGATGCTCTTGTGGCTTCTTGGCGGGAGGCTTCGACTGCGAGAGCACCGCGATGGCGTCGGTGAGCTTGCCCTGATCGGCGAGCGACCCTGCGAACACGATGCGGCCCTCTGCCACGAGCGATGCACTGGGGGACACCGCGCGCAGCTCCTCCCAGAG
>JANOQG010000342.1:0-2290 GCA_031422255.1 Actinomycetes bacterium
GGCCTGAACTCGAGCGGCCAGCTCGGCCGTACCACCATCCGTTCAACGATCCCCGTCCCCGTGCTCGACCTGAGCACTGCCACCAAGACCGCCGCGGGCGGCTCCCACTCCTGCGCCGTCCTCCAGGACGGGACCGGCCGCTGTTGGGGCCGCAACGCCAGTGGCCAGCTCGGCAACGGCAGCACGGCCAGCTCGTCCAGCCCCGTCACCGTCTCCGGTCTCGTCAACGCCACCTCGATCACCGCCGGTGCCAGCCACAGCTGCGCGCTCATCGGCGATGGCACGGCACGCTGCTGGGGCCTCAACACCAGCGGGCAGCTCGGCAACCCGAGTCCCACCTCGTCGACGCCGTTCGCCGTCACCGGGCTCGGCGGTGCCACCGATCTGACGGCGGGCAGCGACCACACCTGCGCGCTCCTCGGCGACGGCACGATCCGCTGCTGGGGCGCCAACGCGAGCGGCCAGCTCGGCAACGGCACCACCACCAGCACGCCCACCCCCGTGACCGTCACCGGCATCACCAACGCCATCGCTGTGTCGGCAGGGGGCGCCCACACCTGCGCCGTTCTCGACGACGGCACCGTGCGGTGCTGGGGGTCGAACGTCGGTGGCCGGCTCGGCGATGGGACCACCATCAGCTCGTCCACGCCCGTGACCGTCACCGGCATCGCCACTGCCACGACCGTCGCCGGGGGCGGCGGCCACACCTGCGCGCGCCTCAGCGACAGCACCGTGCAGTGTTGGGGGACGGGCTCCCTCGGCAACGGCGCCACGACCACCTCGACGGTCCCGGTCACCGTGACCGGCCTCAGCACCGTCACCACGATCGCACTGGGTGGTCAGCACACGTGTGCCGTCCTGGCCGACGGCACCGGCCGCTGCTGGGGCGCCGGCAGCGACGGTCAGCTCGGCGCAGGCAGCCGAGCCAGCTCGTCGGTGCCGGTCGCCGTCTCCGGCCTGGCCGATGCTGCCGCGATCTCCGCCAGCCTCCGCTACCACTCGTGCGCCCTCCTCACCACCGGCGGCGTCCGGTGCTGGGGCTACAACTGGGACGGCGAGCTCGGCAACGGTTCGGCCAACGTGAACCCGCTGCCGCTCGAGGCCCTCAGCCTCTGAACCACGTGGCCTGACGGGCTACGCCCTCGGCGGGACGCGCTCGGCTCGGAGGGCGCTGCGCCGGACCTTGCCCGCGTCGTCTCTTAGCGGGACATCGACGAGCTCGATCGTGCGCGGCACCTCGTAGCGGACGAGGTGGTCGCCAAGGAACAGGCCGTCGTCCCAACGTGAACCGTCGAGCCGCGTGGCGCCCGGGGCGCAGTGCAGCGAGCAGCTCCCGCGGGATGCGCCGGCTTTCGACCAGACCGCCCGCCGTACCCAGATCTACGCCGTCAATGGCCCAGCATAAGAGCACCTGACGCACACGATCGCGCCACACGAATCGCGTTTCGCCGATCGTCAAGCAACGCTGGCGCGGACCACGCCGCGACGCGACCGCCCTCCATGGGCCTAGATCAGCATGAGGCAGACGAGTGCATGCGCGCTTGGCGGCGCAATCTGAGGCCTTCGGGGCCAGGGCCCGACGGGGCGCTGAGCCCTGCGGTCGACGTGGAATCGTAGGCTGTCGGGGTGACCGAGGTCGGGAAGAAGCCGCTGCGGGAGCTCCTCGACGCTCACCGGGACGAGATCAAGTCCATCGTCGCTCGGCACCATGGTCGCTCGGTTGCGGTCTTCGGGTCGGTCGCCAGGGGTGATGAGACTCGAGGTAGCGATATCGACCTGTTGGTCGACCTCGAGCCGGGCACCCGGCCCTTCGCGATCTTGGAGATCGGCGCCGACCTCGAGGAGGCCCTGGGGGTGAAGGTCGACGTGAGCACCATTGCATCGCTCCGTCATCGGCTTCGAGCCGGGGTGCTCGCCGAGGCCATCCCGTTGTGACCGGCGCTGACGCGTCACGAGCGGCCTGCCCACCACCACGATGATGCTGCTTGTGCGATGATCGTGTTGGTGCGATGATGGCATGTGGCTGAGATCGAGCTGCATGCCGAAGTTGTCGACTGGATGGACCTGCTCGGTGACGGTGAGTGGGACCGAACAGTGGTGGTGATCGATCGGATCGCAGTGCTCGGATCATCCGCTCGGATGCCGTTGTCGAGGAGTCTGGGCGACGGGTTGTTCGAGCTGCGGTTCACGCTTGGTCCGACGGCCCGTCGCATCACCTACCGGTTCACCAAGGACGGCCGGCTCATCCTGCTCACGACCGTCCGCGAGCAACGCAACCACGAACGCACCG
>JANOQG010000343.1:0-2397 GCA_031422255.1 Actinomycetes bacterium
TTGACGACGCGGACGTCGCGGTCGGCGATGAGGAGCAGGATCCGTTGGCCTTTGTGGGCTCGGCCGATGCCGATGTGGATCAGTCGGCTGTCGTGTCGGAGGGTGACGCAGCCGGTCTTGTCGACGCGGTCGTGGCGGACCTGGAAGTGCGTGTTGGGGATGTGTCTCGGCGTGTACGGCCACGTCCCCGACGACCTTGACCAGGCGGCGGCGGTCCGGCTCGACGATCTGTTTCGTCGGAAGCCGACGAACGAGCGCTCAGGCTGACAGATCCAGGTCGAAGCCGATCAGATCGATCGAACCGTCCGCCGCCTCCAAGCCGAAGACGACGAACCTGCCGACGAGCCGCCCGACAGCGATCAGCATGCGGGCGGAGGGGACGCCCTCGATGATCTCGGGGAGAGCGTCGAACCCGGTCGCGAAGCTGTCCACGATCGACGGCAGGTCGATGACGAGGAAGTCGGTAGCCGATGGTTCGCCGTTGGGCCCCCGGTGCGAGGGGAGCAGCTCGTCGAGCTGCTCGAAGAACGATTCGGTGACCCGGACCCGGCGGCGCGGATGTGTCACGAACCGTCGGTGGTGATGACTCCGCGCTCCTCGAGGAGCGCACGACCCTTGGCCCGAGCACGGGCGAGGAAGTCAGCGGGCACCTGCGACAAATCGGTGACGATGCCCTCCTTGACGATCCGGTCCCGCTCGTCCGGGGAGAGCCGCTCAAGCTCCTCCGCCGTCCAGATCCGATCGTCAGCCATCGCTCACACCGTACAGCGAGCCTGTGACGGTCTGGCCGGATGCGCGCGGGTCATTCGTACGTGGAGGCGGCGAACAGCATTCGGCCGTGCAACCGCCAGTCATCGTCAGGCGAACACCTGACGGAGCGGTCCAGTTCGTCGTCGAGGCAGCATCAGAGCCGGTCCACCCCCCTCGCGCGCCTACTCCCGCCTGTTGCCAACCGGCTCCAGGACCAAGCATGTCGGCGCTACCTCACCGCAATGACCCGCGCCACGAACATAGCCGTACCGGCAGATACTTCCCGGCGGACTCAACCGTCGAGTTCCAAAGTCCTTGGTCAGGCAGCAGGGATGGAGATCCCGGTGCCGATCGGGGTGAGACCGGAGCCGTCGACGCTGATCCGGTACATCGTGGCGCCGGCTGTGAAGAGCAACGACAACGAGCCATCCCACGCGAATTCGCGAGGGTGCTCCGCGAAGGCGGCCGTCAGGACCTGGTCGGGTCCGCCGCCCGCCGGGATCACAACGAGGTCGGTCCCGTTGCTGAACGCGATCCGAGAGCCGTCAGGGGACCAGATCGGCGACCCCGCCGCAGCTGGTCGCGGCCGGATGATCGTCTGCACACCGGTGCCTAAGTCGTAGACCGAGAGCGCCTGAGAGCTCGAGTTCGTCACGACGAGCTTCTTCCCGTCAGGGGACCAGTCGACGTTGTTGGTCAACCCGTTGGGAAGGTGGATGTCCTGCTGGCCGCCCCCCGATCGGTTCATGATCACCAGGACGGGACCGATCCCCTCACGGAGCTCGATCGCCGCGATCTTCGTCCCGTCCGGCGAGACGCGCGGCGATTGCCACCAGCGGTCCGAGATCATCTGGAGACCGCTCCCGTTCGCGTTCACGGTGAACAGCTGGTTGCCGCGCTCCGTCCATCTGGTGAGGACCAGCCACGACCGGCTCGGTGCCAGGTCGAGGTTCCGGAACACCCCCTCCACCAGCAGGTGCAGCCCTGAGCCGTCGGGGTTCATCGCGGCCAGCCCTTGAGGCGAGCCTTGCAAGACGAAGACCTGGCGTGGCGGGCTCGTCGGAGGTGGAGGTGGAGGTGGAGGAGGTGGTGGTGGGGGCGCCGTCGTCGTCGTTGAAGCCGTCGTCGTCGTAGTGCTCGAGGCGGTCGTCGTCGTGGAAGCCGAGGTCACCGTCGAGGACAGTTCCTCAGTCGTGGAGGTGGTCGTCGTGCCTTCGGTGCTCACCTCCGCATCGTCAGAGGAGTCCGCGAACACCGCGATCGCCGCAATGGAGATGACGAGGACCGCGATCGTGCCGACCGAGCGCAGGGGATGTCCACGCATCACCCGCCACCACCCAGCGATCCGAGCCCGCATAAACGCACGCTAGCCGCGCGGCGTGCCCCCGCCGCTCTGGATCCGCCCGCCGGTAGGGAGCAGACAGCGCCGAGACAACCCTCCCGTGGACATTGCCCGCTGAGCCTGCGGCTCGCGTCGCATCCCGGCAGAAATGCCGCCCTTCTGACCTATCCGTGGGTCCGCTGCGGCGGCGGTGCGCGATCGCACCCCGCGCGCTTCCTAGGTTTCGAGCTGTCTGACGGCACGAACAGGACATGCAGGTCACAGCCGCCTTCTTGCTGCCACTCGAGCGCTGCCCCCGGCGGGGG
>JANOQG010000344.1:0-2148 GCA_031422255.1 Actinomycetes bacterium
GTCACGGACCACGACGCGGGAGTCGACGAACGACCCGAGGTCGAGGCGGTCACCCAGGAGCGGGTGTTCGAGGTCTTCGCCCAGCACCTCCCGCGCTTTCGGTCGGTCGTGCTGGCAGCCGCGGCGAGCCTGGGATGAGGGTGCTTGTCACCGGCGGAGTCGGATTCGTCGGCTCGCACATCGTGGACGCGCTGGTGGCGGAGGGACACGAGGTTGTGGTGCTCGACTCGCTCGTAGCGCACGCAGGCATGGTGCCCGATTGGGCCAACCCGACGGCGGACCTGGTGGTCGGCGACGTGCGCGACCCAGATGCCTGGACCTCGGCGGCCGATGGAGTCGACGCGGTCTGCCATCAGGCGGCCCGAGTGGGGCTCGGGGTCGACTTCGCGGACGTCCGGGCCTACGTGGACGACAACGACGTCGGTACCGCGGCGGGTCTGTGGGCCCTCCATCAGCAGCACTTCACCGGCCGCCTGGTGCTCGCCTCATCGATGGTCGTCTACGGAGAAGGGCGCTACACCTGCACAGAGCACGGCGACCAGCGCCCCATCCCCCGCGCGGCCGCCGATTTGGCCGCAGGTCGGTTCGAGCCCCCGTGCCCCGAATGCCACCAGTCGCTCGCATGGGCCCCAGTCCTCGAGACCGCTCCCGTAGATCCACGCAACACCTATGCCGCAACGAAGCTCCATCAGGAGCACCTGTTCCAGGTGTTCGGGCGGGAGCACGACGTCCCAGTGACCGCACTGCGCTACCACAACGTCTACGGACCGCGATGCCCGGCGGACACGCCCTACGCAGGGGTGGCGTCGATCTTTCGGTCAGCCGTGGAGCGCGGACTGCCACCGACGGTCTTGGAGGACGGTGGCCAGACTCGAGATTTCGTGCACGTGCGCGATGTCGCCCGGGCAAACGTGCTGGCCCTCACCGCCCCTGAACCGCATGACGGTGCCCTCAACATCGCCTCCGGTACGCCGCGCACGGTCCTCCAGCTCGCCACTGCAATCAGCGCTGGCACCGGTCTGGAGCCGCGGGTGGTTGGAGGAGGCCGACTGGGGGACGTGCGCCACGTGGTGGCGAGCCCAGCGCTGGCGGCGGAGCGCCTGGGCTTCGAGGCCGTCGAGCCCTTCGCGGTCTGATCGCCGCTACGCGAGGGGCAGGCGCACGGTGAAGCGACAACCCGCGCCTTCGTTGTGCACGACGATGTTGCCCTGGTGGGCTTCGACGAATCCGCGCGCGATGGCGAGCCCCAACCCGGCGCCAGCGGTGGCACCCGGGGTGCGGGCAGCGTCACCTCGATAGGCGAGGTCGAAGACGTGGTCGAGATCGTGCTCGGGGATGCCGCCGCACGTGTCCGCGACGGAAACCTCGGCGTGGTCTTCGTGACGCCCAACCCGCACCTCAACAGCTCCGCCGGCCGGCGTGTGACGGATGGCGTTGTCCAAGAGGTTCTGGACAACACGGGTGAGCTCGCGGGAGGAGGCGGCCACATCGGTGGACAGGGCCGCGACGTGGCCATCGACTCGCACCCCTTTGGCTTCAGCGAGCACCGACGCCGAGGCGACTGCATCCGACACGAGCTCGCCGAGCGACACGCGTTCGAGCCTGAGGTTCAGCGTCGCGGCCTCGATCCGGGAGAGCTCGAACAGGTCATCGACGAGGCGACCGAGGCGCTGGGCCTCCGTGCTCAACCGGTCGTAGTACGTCTTCACGTCGGCTGGCTCGGACACCACACCATCGTCGAGCGCTTCGACCATCGCCTGAATTCCAGCAAGGGGGGTACGGAGGTCGTGGCTCACCCAAGCCACGAGCTGTCGACGGGATCTCTCGAGTGACCGTTCGCGGGTCGCTGCGGCCTCGGCGACCTGGCGGGCGCCGGCGAGCTCGCCGGCCAGTGCGAGGGCCCCGAGCACCCCAGCGGTGCCTGCCCCCGCGACCACGACCACAAGGGCTGAGAGATCGTGGGACGAGACGAACATGGACTGGGCCGCAGCCAACGCCCCGAGCGCCATCGACCCGACGGGGATGAGGGCCACGATCACCGGGTTGTGATGGCGGCGCAGCGCAACGCGTCCGAACAAATAGGCAGTCAGCGCCACGCCGAACGACAGCAACAGAAGCTGGAACGTGTCAGCGCCGGGAAGGCCGGCA
>JANOQG010000345.1:0-5525 GCA_031422255.1 Actinomycetes bacterium
CGATGCGGCCATAGACGCAGGCCGACGGCGCCGCGGCCAGCTCGCGGGCCATGCGCCGGATGGTGTCAGCGTCGATGCCCGTGGCCTGGGCCACCACCTCAGGGGTGAACGGTGCGCTCAGCGCAGCAACCTCGTCGAGCCCCGTGACCAGCTCTGCCATGGGTCCGAGGTCCACCAGATCGTCGGCAAAGAGCACCTGCACCATGGCCATCAGCAGGTAGCCGTCGGACCCAGGGCGGATCGCCACCCACTCGGAGGCAGCCTCCGCCGTTCGTGAGCGCCGCGGGTCGACGACGATGAGCGTCCCGCCCCGCTCGATGAGCCGCTCGATACGGCCGGGCCAGTCAGGTGCCGTCGCAAGGCTGCCGTTCGATGCGTACGGGTTGGCCCCCAGCATCAGCAGGTGGTGTGTGCGGTCCACGTCAGGAACCGGCACGTTGAGCGCCCCGCCGAACATCAGGGCCGAGGAGATCTCCTTCGGACGCTGATCGACGGTGGATGCGGAGAAGATGTTCGTGGACCCGAGCGCCCGCAGCACGGCCCGGTTGTAGAGCAATCCCGCCAGGTTGTGGGCGTTGGGATTGCCGACGTACACGGCACACGCGTCGCGCCCGTCGCGGTCGAGGATCGGCAGCAGGAGTCGCTCGATCTCCTCGAACGCCTCCGTCCACGTGGCCTCGACAAAGACACCGTCGCGCTTGATGAGCGGCGTGCGCACTCGATCTGGGTCCTCGTGCAGCTGTTTGAGCGTGGAGCCTTTGGGGCAGATGTACCCCTGGCTGAACACATCCTCCCGATCGCCCCGGATGCGGGTGACCTCTTCAGCGCCGTCTTCGTTGCGCTGCACGGTGATCTCGAGCCCGCAGCTTGCTTCGCAGAGCGGACAGGTGCGGAAGGCCGTGCGCGTGGCTGTGGCCAGCGTCGGATCAGTGAGCGTCATGGAGGTCCCCCGGGTTGCGACGTGCGGCCATCCTGCCAGCGATCATCCGAGCACGGCGCCGGTGACCTCACCAATGAGCACCGTGACAGCCATCGCCGCCGACCCACCCATTGCCACCCGAGCGAGCGCCCGCAGCCTGGGAGCGGCGCCCAGGATCGCTCCCGTGACGCCAAGACCGGCCAACGCAACAACTGAAGCTGCGGCGACCAACCAGGACCGACCGGCATCCGGACCGATGAGATAGGCGATGAGCGGCACGAGCGCCGCGACCGAGAACGCCAGCGCCGAGGTGAGGGCCGCCTGAACAGGGCGAGCGGCCAAGCTCTCCGTGAGGCCCAGCTCATCCCGGGCGTGGGCCGCGAGCGCGTCGGCGTCGGTGAGCTGCTGCGCCACCTCTTGGGCCAGTTCAGGAGTGAGCCCGCGGTGCTCCCAGATCAGGGCCAGCTCCCGCAGCTCCGCCGCGGGGTGTTCGATCAGCGCGCGACGCTCGATGCGCAGGTCGGCCTGCTCGACATCCCGCTGCGACGCCACCGATACGTACTCCCCCACCGCCATCGACAACGCCCCGGCAACGAGGCCCGCGATCCCCGCCGTCCGCACTGAGATCGG
The DNA here is from genome assembly GCA_031422255.1 of Actinomycetes bacterium. GTDB lineage: Bacteria > Actinomycetota > Acidimicrobiia > Acidimicrobiales > VFJN01 > VFJN01. Next base: position 1,550 of record JANOQG010000345.1, read on the forward strand.
CGAGGCACCCGCCCCCGCAACGCCGACGATCAGTGCAGCCGTGGAGACCACGCCATCGTTGGCACCCAGCACCGCCGCGCGCAACCAGCCTGATCGGTTCGAGCGGTGCTGCTCGGCGTGTGGGTGCGAGACCTGCGCATGGGTGGACGGCAACTCGATCGGATCAGAACCAGCCATGGGCTCAGCCTGCCACCAGTAGCGTCCCCGCCATGCAACGGCTTTGGCCTGATCCCGGTGAGGTCGACGATCTGGCCGGACTCGTGGCCGGCGAAGCCCGTCCGACGCATGCCGACCGACCCTGGTTGCTGGTCAACATGATCAGCTCGTTGGATGGCGCGATCGCAATCGATGGACGGTCTGGGGGGCTCGGCACTCCTGCTGACAAGGCCATGTTCAGGGCCCTCCGCGGCATCGCCGACGTGATCCTCGTGGGCGCCGGCACAGCTCGAGCCGAGGGCTACGGCCCACCGAAGCCAACCGACGCCACCCGTGCAGCCCGTGTTGCCCGCGGTCAATCCGCTGCCCCTCGGCTGGCCCTGGTCACCCGCTCCGTCGACTTCGATCTCGACTCCCCCTTGTTCGTCGACGCAGAGGAACGACCCTTTGTGATCGCCGCAGGCGACGCCGACCCGGCTCGGCTGGCGGCAGTTGCCGAGGTTGCCGAGGTGATCGTGACGGGTCAGGCAGCGGTCGACCTTCCCGCCTCCTTCGCCCGGCTCCATGACGCGGGAGTCGGCTTGATCGCAGGCGAGGGAGGCCCTCGCCTCAACGGTGATCTCCTCGGAGACGAGCTCATCGACGAGTGGAATCTGTCGATCTCGCCGCTCCTGGTCGGCGGTGACGCCGCCCGAGCCGTCGTCGGTGCCCCGCCCGGGAGCCGACCATTCCGCCTCGATCGACTCCTGGAGGGCGACGGGCTGCTGTTCAGCCGCTGGCTCCGGCGCTAGTGGCGCTTGGGCTCGGTGCGCTTGGACAGCATGGTGATCTCACGCTCGAAGTCGCTGAGGTCGTCAAAGCCGAGGTAGACGCTCGCAAAGCGGACCGCGGCGACGGGATCGGCCTCGCGAAGCTGCTCGAGTACCGCTTTGCCGACCGCCTCCGAGCTGACCTCGGGGCCGCCCTCCAACCGCACCGCGTCCTCGATCGCTGTGATCAGCTCGTCGAGCGCCTGGCCGCCGTGGGCCTCGATGGGTCGGCCCTTCGCTGCGAGCTGGATGCCCACGGCCACCTTTTCTCGGTCGAAGGGCTCGTGCTCGCCCGAGCGCTTGAGGACGATCAGCACTGACTCCTCGAGCCGTTCGAACGTGGTGAACCGACGATTGCACTCGATGCAGGCTCGTCGCCGTCGTATGGAGGATCCGTCGTCCGCCTGGCGCGAGTCGACGACCTTGTCGTCAAAGGAGCCGCATCCGGGACATCGCATCCCGGCACGCTATCGGCCGACTGAGATCAGGTCGCGGGCAGCTCCAGCTCCTGGCCCACCATGATGGGCGAGCTGCCGTTGAGCGCCAAGAGCCGATCCACCGTGATGCGCACGTCGACCCCGGGTTCGGCCTGGCTCGCGATCGACCAGAGCGTGTCGCCCGGCTGGACCACCACCGTCTGTGCAGCCACCCCGGCCGCGCTGGATGCGACGGCCGAGGTGGGCGAGAGCTCGCCGACGGCGGGAGAGGGGGTGCCGTCGGCGATCCTGGTCATGACAGTGATGGCCAGGAGAGTGAGCGCTGCGACCAACCCGAGCGCCACAAGGGCAGCCACGAGCCGGCGACGGCGGTAGAGGGCCCGCTGCGACAGACGGGCCGGGGCCCGACCGCCCTGCAGCACGCGAAGCGATGGCCGATCGTTGCCCGGGGGGAACGGGGGGATGGTGGTGGGCTGGAGGCGGAGGGCCGTGGAGGACATGCTGGTCATTCTCCTCAGGGGGTGTGACAGGGCTGATCGTGGAAGCGACGATCCGGGAACGTCTGTTCGCTGGAGTGCAGGATAGCCACGAACACTCGTTCGCTGTCAAGGGGCACCATCGAACAACCGTCCGGGGAACGAGTGTTCTTGCCTTCCCCAACGGCGAGCCGTAGGGTGACGAACATCTGTACGTCTCTGGAGGCTCCCCACCATGGCTGATGTCACCCTCACCCCCCGCCAGCGGGAGGTGCTCGAGGTCATCGAGAAGTTCCAGCGCGACCGCGGCTTCCCGCCCTCAGTTCGGGAGATCGGCCAGGCGGTGGGCCTCACCTCGCCGTCCACGGTGCACGCGCACCTCTCCACGCTGCAGAAGCTCGGCTTCCTGCGCCGAGATCCCACAAAGCCGCGAGCCATCGAGGTCCGCTTCGACGCAACCTCCGGCGCTCCAGTGGATCGGCGGCCCGTGCGCCACGTTCCCCTGGTCGGCGATGTTGCGGCAGGCACCGACGTGCTCGCTCAGGAGAACATCGAAGAGACGCTCCCCCTCCCGGCCGACTTCACGGGCGAGGGCGACCTGTTCATGCTCCGGGTTCGGGGCGACTCGATGATCGAGGCGGCCATCGTCGATGGCGACTACATCGTGTGCCACTCGCAATCCACCGCCGACAACGGCGACATCGTCGTCGCTGGCATCCCTGGCGACGAAGCCACGGTGAAGACCTACACCCGCAAGGGCAGCAAGGTCACGCTCCTCCCCTCGAACGCCCGGCTCGCGCCGATGGAGTTCGATGCCGATGAGGTAGCCGTGTTCGGCAAGGTCGTCACCGTCCTCCGCCGACTGTAGGAGTCGCCCCAACTACCGCGGCGGTCAGCCACCGGCCAACAATGGATCGATGCTCGCCACCCGTCGCTGTCTCACCGGGTTCCTGGCGGCGGGCGTGGGTCTGCTCGGCATCGGGCTTCCGGCATGGGCCGGACCGGTCGATCCAGTGGTCGACGACCCCGTGTTCGTGCAGGGTTTGCAGTGGAGCCTCGACCAGATCAACGCGCCCGAGGCCTGGCAGAGCAGTACAGGTGAAGGCATCACCGTTGCGGTGCTCGACTCGGGCATCGACCTCACCCACGAGGACCTCAGCGACAAGGTGGTTGCCCAGACCAGCTGTTTGGGTGCCGAGGGAGACCCGTCAGAATGCGACGGCTCCGCCCAGGACGACCATGGACACGGCACCCATGCGGCGGGCATCGCGGTGGCGTCGACCAACAACGGCCTCGGGATGGCAGGCGTCGCCCCCGATGCCGAGCTCATCGTGGTGCGGGTTCTGTCCAATCAATGCGACGCCGACGGTTCGGACTGCGACGCCGTCGGCTCTTCCGCTGACGTGTCCGCAGGCATCCGTTGGGCGGCCGACAACGGCGCCGACGTCATCAACCTCGCGATTGGCGGTGGCACCCTCCCGTCCGACCTCGGCTGTGCGCTCTGCGATGCGCTCCAGTACGCGTGGAGCAAGGGCTCGATCCCGGTGATGGCTGCGGGCAACGACTCCGAGCTGCCGGGGGGGTTCGCCGACCAGCCCGTCGTGATCGTGAGCGCCACCACCCGAGATGACACACGGGCGTCCTACTCGAGCGCTCACTCCGACCTCCTGCGCTCGGCCCGGTGGCCCGTGGCCGCACCCGGCGGGGAGGGGGAGACGGGAGCGTCGGACTGTGGCACCGGTGGAACCCCCAAGGGTGTGTTGTCCACCTACTGGGTCGACGGACAAGCGAACCAGTACGCGTGCCTGGCTGGTACCTCGATGGCAGCCGCCCACGTGTCCGGGGCGCTCGCCGTGCTGCTCGGCACCGGCTTGAGCCCTCAGGCGGCCGTGGATCGCTTGCTTGCGTCGGCCACCGACCTTGGCTTGCCGGGGCGAGACGACGTGTTCGGGGACGGGCGAATCGACCTGGGCGCTGCGACGGAGGCGGATCGCACACCGGTCGCGCCCAGCATCGCAAGGCCGATCAAGCCTGCTGCAGAGAGCCGCGACCTCTCCACTGGGAGCCTTGCCACGCTGCTCCTGCTGGTGCTCATTGC
>JANOQG010000346.1:0-2081 GCA_031422255.1 Actinomycetes bacterium
GCCGGCGCTGGACCAGCGAGACTGTCCACGCTCGAAGGAGCCTAGGCTGCGAGCTGCCGTTCCACGGCGAGCGCCGCGGTGCGGGGACCGTCGATGGAGCGGGCCGCGTTGCGCGCAGCGCCATCGGTACCGAGCGCGCCCATCCAGCCCGGGAGCCAGGCCATCAGCGGGCTGGCTCTCGGTGGTGTTCAAGTTCCGAGGCGGTGCTGAAGCGCAGGTCGCAGCCCCAGGAGTGCCGGATGCCGATCATGACTCAAAGGATCGGCTCCTGACACGGCGACGACAATCCCCGACTACCGACGAGTATCGGTCCCGCTGGCTGCCGGGATCCGGAGTAGCCGGGACATCCGCGGCGGACGGCGCGTCGCCAGAGCCGCGGGTCGGGCGGACTGCCCAGGCCTCGCCTCACCGCGAAGCTGGGGACAACAGGCATCTCCAAACGGGCTAGGTCGCTCCGGATCTAGGAAGCGGTAGCGCCGTTGCGCCGTCCGATGTCTGGCGTTGTTTTCTCGGAGGCTGCAACCGATCATTGGCTCCATGACCGACGTGACGACGCCGACACCTGGCTTGCTGCTCGAGGGCGCCGTGGGTGACGGCGCCTCCCCAGCCGTGTTTCCTCGTTGCCAGGCAGTGGTCCTGGCTTGCATCGACTTTCGTTTCATCGAACCGTTGCGCAGCTTGCTGGAGTCCCAGGGCTTGACCGGCGACTACGACCTGGTGTGCTGGCCGGGAGGGGCGCTCGCCCTCACCACACCGGACCGTCAGGCGTTGCTTGACGCGGTGGCGCTGGCCTGCGACTTCGACCGGCCATCCGACCTGATTCTGGTCGTCCACCACGACTGCGATCGGGTCGGGGGGTCGGCCACCTTCCCCGGCCGTCAAGCGGAAACCACCACTCTCAACACAGCGCTGGCCATGGCCGCCGAGTCCGCCACCGAGCGGTTCCCGCAGTTGCGGGTCCGCCTGGCGCGCCTCGATCTCTACGGGCCATGTGCCGTGCTCGATACCCGCCATGGCCACAGCTCGCCGTCGGATCTCGACACGCGCAAGCCCAGGACGGCGGGCTGATGGGCGCGAACACCTTGAAGACAGCGGTTCTGCTCGGCGGGCTCGGCGGGCTGATGGTGCTGATCGGGTCGCTGTTCGGGCGGGGCGGGGCAGTGATCGGTCTCGTGCTTGGTCTGGTGTTGGTCGGGGGCTCCTACTGGTTCTCCGACCGCCTCGCCATCAAGGCCGCCCGGGCCGTGCCGGCCAGCGAGGCCGAGATGCCCGAGTACTACCGCATCGTGCGCGAGCTCGCCGAGCGGGCCGGCACGCCGATGCCCCGGCTCTACGTCACCCCCGATCGTCAGCCCAACGCGTTCGCCACCGGTCGCAACCCTGCGCAAGCCGCAGTTGCCGTCACGGCCGGGATCTTGGAGATCCTGACCTGGGACGAGCTCCGGGGGGTGCTGGCCCATGAGCTGAGCCATGTAGGCAACCGCGACATCCTCATCGGATCAGTGGCCGCCGCGGTGGCCACCGGCATCAGCTTCATGGCCAACATGGCCATGTGGGGCGCCATGTTCGGCGGCGGCGGAAACGACGAGGACCGCCGCTCCAACCCCATCGCGCTGCTGGCCACGGTCATGCTCGCACCCATCGCCGCGGGGCTGTTGCAGATGGCGCTGTCCCGCAACCGGGAGTTCGAAGCCGACCGCGCTGGCGCCGACCTGATCGGCGACGGCGAACCCCTCGCCCGAGCCCTGCTCAAGCTGGAACAGGCGGCCAAGGTCATTCCCATGCCCGTCCAGCCCGCCCAGGCCAGCAAGTACATCGTGAACCCGCTCACCGGGCGGGGGGCGAACTTCGCCCGGCTGTTCACGACCCACCCACCCACCGAGCAGCGAGTCGCCCGGCTCCGCCAGCCTGTCGCAGGAGCCCGGCGATGACCCTGGCCGCCGGACGGCCGAGGACTGAGGTGGTGCTCGCGGCCGTCGACGACTCCGTCGCCGCGGTGGCCGTTGCAAAGGTCGTCGTTCTCGCCGCCGTCGAGCACCCAGCCCTGGCCGGGCCGAACGGGATCGACGAGCCGGGTCCGA
>JANOQG010000347.1:0-4810 GCA_031422255.1 Actinomycetes bacterium
CGGCGCGTCGCACGCCGCGTTCTGCAGCGTGATCCGCGCCGCAGACCACCCGCAAGGCCTCAAGCGGATCCTCGGCGGAGCCAGGACCGATCCCCTGGGTCTGGCGCGCGCCAAGGCCACGGGTCGGATGATGCGAGGTCGCGAGAAGGGCGGCCGCGTGCTGAACCGCAGCCTCGCGGCTGGAAACCGCGGGGTGTTCTTCGAGATCGGCCTCTGCTGGGCCGACTTCCTCGCCACGTTCCGCCGGCACGTCGACCTCAGCGATGAGGAGCTGCTCGCCGAGTTCCAGAAGTTCTGCGAGCGGCTTGAGCGCGTTCCGTTGCCGCCGGGCAAGCTGTGGCCGGACGGCAACCGAGACCAGATGAAGAAGGGGTTCGCCGCCTACCTCGAGGCGATGAGCAGCGACGACGCGAAGCGGCGCGCCGAGCTGATCCTGCTCGGCAACATCTGCATGGGCGACCACGAGCAGCGCCGTCTGCAGGGGTGGCTCGACCTATCGATGCTCGACCCGATCCGTACAGTCACGAGGCCCATCCGCAACCTCGGCTCCGGCGAGCTCATCGGCAAGGTGGAGCGCGCCTGGTCGTTGGTCATGACCCGCAAGGTGTTCGTGGTGAAGATGGCAGGGGAAACCATCCGCGTCGGCGAGCCCGTGCCGCTCGAGGGCGAGCAGTATCCGGCGCCGCTCGACACCCTCGTCGATCCGGACGTGACCACCGAGTACGAGCGGGTCGTCGGCCGAGCGGGCGGCGCGGAGTCGGGCGCTCGTCACTGGAACGACATCGACGATCGCATGAGCTTCATCGCCTCGCTGTTCCGGGCCAGGCAACGGGCGGGACTGATCGGCATCACCCCGTACACACCGGATCAGGAAGCGCAGATCTGGGCGGAGGCGGCCAAGATCGACGCCGAGGACGCGATCTACGAGTTCGAGGGGCCGTTGCACTTCCCGAAGCCGGAGACGTCTCCGTGGCCGGCAGAGGTGACTCGGGACCTCGTCGCCCGGCTCGATGCCGGTCGTCAGGAGTGCGATCCGCCGGTCGACGACGCGATCGAGCGCTTCTACCGCGGCTCGGGGATCCCCAGGACCGACCGCCACTTCACCGACGTGCTGATGGAGGTCGCGAACCCGACCGGGGCCGAGGACAACCCGATCCGCCGGTTCCTCGACGAGGAGCCCGTGCTGCCGAAGTGGGCAGACCTCGACCGTATGAGGAGCGCACAGAGCTTCTTCGAGACGTTCCGACCGTCGATTCACGCGTCCCTGTTCTTCGGGTCGATGTTCCTCGGCTACGCGGCGGCCAACGGCGTGCAGGTGCTGGCGTTGGTGAGCGACCTAACCAACTCGCCCGAACGCCGGATCTGGGAGTCGACCCGCTTTGTCGAAGACGTGTGCACCACCCCCTTCTGGCAGCGTGACAGCGCCGGATGGAAGTCGTTGCGGGGTGTGCGCGTGTTCCACGGTTCCGTGCGAGCCATGATCGAATCGGGCAGCCAGCACATCAAGCCGATCGCCGAGTACCCCACCGATCGCGTGTGGAACCCTGGCTGGGGCCGGCCGATCAACCAAGAGGACATGTTCGGCTATTGCCTCACGATGGCCGTGCCGATGATCGAGAACCTCGATCGGATGGGCGCAGCCATCGACCCGGATCGCGCCCTCGACTGGTTGCACCTGTGGAACGTGATCGGCGTCCTGATGGGCGTCGACGAGTCCTTCGCCACCAGTCCGGTCGACCCCACCCGCGATCTCTCCTTCGAAGAAGCTCGAACGGCTCTCGATGTCATCCTTGCTCGCAACGTGGCCCCCACGCCTCAGGGCCGACAGCTCACGGCCAGCCTGCTCGAGCAGATTGGTTGGTTCCCCGGGCCCGTACGCCGGGTTGCCCGCTCGTTCATCCGCTCATCGATCGGTGACCGGAACGCGGACATGCTGGGGGTGCCCAAGTCCGGGCTCCTCGAACCCACGCTCTCTGGCGCCCAGAACCTTCTACGTACGCTTCGCCAGAACCGTGTGTACGCGGGCTCGTCGCTCAAGCTCACCGAATGGCTGGGCCGCGAGTTCCTGAAGTGGTGGGAGAAGGAGTACAGGGACACGCCTCCGTTCCGCCAGGGCGGCGGCGAGGCGGTGGTGCGGCGGGCCCCCGACCCCGCCACGCGCATGCCACGGCAGATCTCGATCACGATCGACTCCGGCGAGGAGCTGCCGCCCGAGGTGGTTGCCGCCATCTTCGCGGTAACCGACGTGGAGCTGAGCGAGCAGCCTGTCGACGACGGCTACGAGCGACTCGGCATCCAGACGCTGCTGCAGGGAACCGCGTCGGCTGGTCCGGCCATCGGCGCGCTCATCACGGCGGTTCGCTCCTCTACCCAGGGCCTGCCCTCGGTGCGGCAGGTCCAGCTTGTGATCGACGGTCGCACCGTGCCGCTGAGCCGTCTGACCGACGAGGAGATCGAGCAGCTCCTGCCCGAGCTGACCGCCTGACGGTTCAGCCCGCGATCGCGATCTGGAGCCGCTCGCGTGCGAGCTGCATCGCCTCGGCCTGGGACATCCCATCGGCGTGAGCGGCCCAGCGCTTCATCTGGTCCTCCCCGACGTCCAGCCGAATCTTCTCGAGCACGGCCTCGAGGTCCTCGGCATCGGCCGGGAGCTGGGGCAGGGCGAGCCGTGCTGCGGCCGCCGCCTGGTTCAGGACGACGGCGCTCGTCGCATCGCCGGCGTCCGCGAGGCACAGCGCGGCCTGACGCACTGCAGACCAGACGTGTGATCGGTGGCCGGCTCGCTCCCAGGTGTCGAGCAACTCGAGCACCATCGTCATCGCATCGAGTACCGATCCGTGACGACGACGAAGCGACGCGAGGCGCGTCGAGCACATCGACTCGATCCAACGGTTGTCGACTGAACGGGCGCGGACGAGGCAGTCGTCGAACAACGCCTCGGCGTGCTCGACATCGAAGAGCTCCGTGGCAACGGCGCGGCCGAACAGAGCCCACGCGATCGTCGACGGGTTCTCCGATTCGCGCGCTCTGACCAGGGCTCGGTTCGCCAGCTCGATGGCCTGCGCGCCGCGCCCGGCGAAGGTGTGTCCCAGCGACCGCACAACGTCCACGTTCGTCTGCCAGTAGGGGTTCGCCGACTCGTTGGACAAGGACATCACCTCCGCCATGACGCCGCGCATGTCGGTGGTGTTGCCGCCGTACTCCGCCGCGTTCAGCAGCGCGAGGCGCACTGGGAGCGATCTCGGGGCACCGTGCTCCTGTTCGAGGCGCAAGGACTCGGCCGCGAACTGGGCCGCCTTGAGGGGGCTCTCCCGGGTCCACCCGCCGAGGGCAACGATCCCCAGGACCATTGCAAGACCCGGGTGATCCGGCGGTGCTGCGGCCGTAGCAGCCTCGCCCCAATCGAAGATCTCCGAGCGCATCCGCATGAACGCGTAGTCCCAGAGAGCGGCGACGATCCGCAGCGAGGCATCGGCGTTGCCGGCGCCGATCGCTCGTGCTTGAGCGGCTCGAAGGTTGTCGAAGTCCAGCTCGATCTGCGAGACGCAGGTCGCCTCGCCCGGCCCGCGCAGCCTGTCGGCTGCGGCCTCGGCCACGCCCACGTAGTGGTCGACGAAGGCGCCCCGCACGGTCTCCCGGTCGGCCGGGTCGAGGCGGGCCTCGGCATAGGCCCGGACCGGCTCGAGCAGCCGGAACCGCGTCCGCTCCATCCGAGTCTCCGACACGACCAGCGACCGGTCTACGAGCTGCCTCAGGAGGTCGAGCACCGAGGCATTGTCGAGCTGGGATGACACGACAGCCGCGAAGGCGTCTCGATCGAACGATCCGGTCAGCACCGACGACCGCAGGAAGGCGTCTCGGAGCCCCGGAGCGAGTCGGTCGAAGGTGAGATCGAGGGCATGACCAACCGAGCGGTGCGGGCCGCTGGCACGACTCGACGTCGGCAGGTTCCCGGCTCGGACGGCATCGGCGATGTCGAGCAGCGAGAGCGACGCAGCGTTGGACGCTGCGATCTCGATCGCCAACGGCACACCCGCCACCGCCTCGCACACATCGCGTGCCAGCTCCCGGGTGCGGGCGTCGTCGCCGAGCTCGGCGCCAGCTGCACGAGCGCGCTCGAGGAACAGCACCACGCCGTCGTCGGTGTCGGCACCGGTTGCCAACGGTTGCAGCAGCGTCACCTGTTCCCCCTGCACAGCGAGTGGCTCCCGACTCGTGGCCAGCACGCGACAGCCTGGGGCGAACCGTGAAACCGCCAGCGCAAGCTCGCCCACCGCCTCCGGGGCGTCCTCGCAGTTGTCGAGGAGAAGCAGCAGCTCCTTGTCGTGGAGCCACTCGACGACGCTCTCCTCGGCGCTGCGCAGCGTGCGCCGCTCTACACCGAGCGCCTTGCCAAGGACCGCCCCGACCTGCGAGGGGAGGACTCCCGAGAACTCGCACATGATGACACCGCCCGCGAACCGGTGTGCCTCGCTGCTTGCCACCTCCAAGGCAATGCGGGTCTTGCCCACTCCGGCAAGGCCGACGATCGTGACCAACGGGCACGTAAGGAGCTGTGCGCGGATGCGTTCGAGGTCGACCGTACGCCCCACGAACCTGGTGAGAGACCGTGGGATGGACTGGACGGGCCGGGCTGCCCCGCGCAGGTCGTCGAAGCGATCGGGAAGGCCCTCCGCCAGCACCGTGTACACGCGGATCGGTTGCGCGATGTCGCGCAGCCGGTGCATCCCGAGATCCACGAAGTCGACCGGTTCGCTCAACCCGCGCTCGGCTTCGGGTTGCGCGGCCCCCGACACCACGATCTGCCCGC
>JANOQG010000348.1:0-7206 GCA_031422255.1 Actinomycetes bacterium
AATCTCCGGCAGGATGGGCCATGACTTCGACACCGACGGCCGCGTCGGGCTGATCCGGTGGGTGTCCTCGTCTTCGACTTCTTCGGCACGCTCGTCGACTACGACCCGAGCCGCACTGCACAGGGCTATGGGCGCACGCACGCGCTTCTCGCCGAGATCGGCGTCGAGATCGGCTACGTCGACTTCCTCATGCGATGGGACACGGTCAGCGCTCGCTTCGACGCGGCGAGCGACGAGGACGACCACGAGTTCTCGATGATCGAGCTGGCTACCGCCTTCCTGCGCGAAGCGCTGGGGCGCTCGCCGATCCCCGCCGACGTCGAAGCGTTGGTCGCGACCTACCTCGACGAGTGGAACCAGGGTGTCCGCCAGATCGATGGCATACCCACCTTGCTGCGTTCATTAGGCGGGGACCACCGGCTCGCCATCGTCACCAACACCCACGATCCGAGGCTCGTGCCGCAGCACCTGGCGAGGATGGGCATCACCGACTGCTTCGACGCGGTCATCACCAGCGTCGAGGTCGGCTGGCGCAAGCCTCACCATCGGATCTACCAAGCAACGCTCGACAGGCTGCGAGTCGACCCCGCGGAGTGCACCTTCATCGGCGACACGCGGGGCGCCGACTACATCGGGCCGCGGTCGATGGGGATGCGAGCGCTCCTCATCGATCCTCACCACCAACAGGCCATCCCGGCCGAGGACCGGATCCGCTCGGTGCTGGACGTGCCAGGGATGCTCTAGAGGTCGGCGGGCACGAGCGACCAGACCTCAAGATCGGTGCGGCCATCGCCTGCCCGGCCCTTGTTGCGAGCGATCCCTTCCGCCACGAAGCCAGCCTTCTGGGCCACGCGAGCCGACGCGCGGTTGTGTGGGGCGACGAGCAGCTCGACCCGCTCGAAGTCCTGTTCCTGCAGAGCCCAGCGGGCGAGCCGCTCGACTGCCTCGGTGGTGTAGCCGAGGCCCCGAGCCCAGGCCCCGGTCCAGTACCCGATCTCGGTGACGCGGCTGGGCCAGTCGGTGCGGTTGAGCCCGACGCACCCCGACAGCCGGTCACCGACGGGGCCGAACGCGAAGTGGACGCCGGCGCCCCCGACCCGCTCGGCCTCCGCCGCTTCGGTGCACCACGAGCGACCAACGGCCTCGGTGTAGGGATCGGGCATTGGCAGCCACCGCCTCGTCTCCGCGTCCGAGCACGCCTCGACCACGGCCGCGATGTCGGCTTCGTCGAATGGACGGAGAACCAGACGAGCGGTGCGCAGGACCAGCGACGGGAACTGCGGCGCGTCGGACATCAGTCGTCGAGGCGGAGGGCGCTGATGAACGCTTCCTGGGGGACCTCGACGCGTCCGATGTTCTTCATGCGCTTCTTGCCCTCCTTCTGCTTCTCCAACAGCTTGCGCTTGCGGGTGATGTCGCCGCCGTAGCACTTGGCCAACACGTCCTTGCGCTTGGCCTTCACCGTCTCACGGCTGATGATCTTCCCGCCGATGGCGGCCTGGATCGGAACGTCGAACATCTGCCGTGGGATGAGCTCGCTCAGCTTCTCGGACATGCGTTTGCCGTACTCCTGCGCCTTGTCCTTGTGCAGGATGTTGGAGAAGGCGTCTGCGGGCACGCCGTTGAGCAGCACGTCGACCTTGACGAGGTCGGACCGCACGTACCCGGACGGCTCGTAGTCGAGGGAGGCGTAGCCCTGGGTGCGGCTCTTGAGCTGATCGAAGAAGTCGCGCACCACCTCGGCCAAGGGCACCTTGTAGATGAGCTCCATGCGCTCGGGTGACAGGTACTCGAGCTTCAGCATTTCGCCGCGCCGGTGCTGGCAGAGCTCCATGATCGTGCCGGTGTAGTCCTTCGGCGTGAGGATTGTGCACGTGAGCATCGGCTCCTCGATGAAGTCGATCTCCACCATGGGTGGCAGCGCCGACGGGTTCGCCACCTCAACCAGCTCACCATCGGTCTTGTGCACGAGGTAGGCGACCGAGGGTGCCGTGGCGATCAGGTCGAGGTTGAACTCGCGCACCAGTCGCTCGCGCACGATCTCCATGTGCAGCAAGCCGAGGAAGCCGCAGCGAAAGCCGAAGCCCAGCGCACCGGAGGTCTCGGGCTCGTAGGTGTAGGAGCCGTCGTTGAGGCGGAGCTTCTCGAGGGCATCACGAAGGTCGGAGTACTGATCACCGTCGATCGGGTACAGACCGCAGAACACCATCGGCTTGGGCTCGCGGTAGCCGTCGAGCGCTTCGGTAGCCGGGTGGATTGCATCGGTGACGGTTTCGCCCGAGCGGGCCTCACGCACGTCCTTGATGCCGGCAATCAAGTAGCCGGTCTCGCCGGGGCCGAGCGAGACCACAGGAGTGTGATCGGGGCTCCGCACGCCGACCTCGTCGGCGTCGTGCACGGCGTTTGCCTGCATGAATCGCACCCGCGACCCCGTCTTCAACACGCCCGTCATCACACGCACCGACGACACCACTCCGCGGTAGCTGTCGTAGTACGAGTCGAAGATCAGCGCCTGGAGGGGGTCGGATGGATCCCCCAGCGGGGCGGGGATGCGTTCGATGACCGCATCGAGCAGCTGCGGTACGCCATCGCCGGTCTTCGCGCTGATCCGAAGGATGTCGGTGGCCGGGATGCCGAGCACCTGCTCGATCTCGGCCGCGCACCGATCGGGATCCGCGGCAGGAAGATCGAGCTTGTTGAGGCAGGCCACGATCTCGAGGTCGTTCTCCAACGCGAGATAGCAGTTGGCCAGCGTCTGGGCCTCGATGCCCTGCGCTGCGTCGACAAGCAGGATCACGCCCTCACACGCCGCCAGCGACCGGGAGACCTCGTAGCCGAAGTCCACGTGGCCTGGGGTGTCGATCAGGTTGATGACGTGCTCGCGGTAGTCGAGGCGGACCGACTGCAGCTTGATCGTGATCCCCCGCTCGCGCTCGATGTCCATCGAGTCGAGATACTGCGCTCGCATGTCGCGGGGGTCGACGGCACCGCACAGCTCGAGAAGGCGGTCGGCGAGCGTGCTCTTTCCGTGGTCGACGTGCGCCACGATGGACAGGTTGCGGAGGCGGCTGAGGTCCATGGGGGAACCCGCAACGGTACCGGCGGGCCCGGATGTGACGAGAATCCGAGGCGGCGGGTACGATCTCCCGGTTCGTTTCCATCCCGGATCTACTGAGCAGGACACCTCGTGGCCAACATCAAGAGCCAGATCAAGCGCAACCGCCAGACCATCAAGCGCACAGAGCGCAACAAGGCGGTGCGCAGTGAGCTGAAGACGCGCACCAAGCAGGCCGCCACTGCCGCTACTGAGGGTGCCGACAACGCTGTGGAGCTCAACCGGCTGGCCCAGAAGCGCCTCGACACGGCTGTCACCAAGGGTGTCATCCACAAGAACGCCGCCTCGCGCCGCAAGTCGCGCTTGGCCAAGAAGTTGAACAAGGGCGCCGAAACCGCCGACTGAGCGAGTCGCTCCTAGGTCTTCTCCGCTGCCGGGCCGTGCGCCCGGCAGTGGCGCGTCCGGTGGCCTACTTGGAGAGCGCGGCCAGCCGCGCCACCAGCACTTCGAGCACCAACCCATCTGGCCAGGCCTTGCCGCCGCGCAGGTCGAGGTCGGCCTGTGCGAGGAGATCGACAGCGCGGACGATGCGATCGTGACCCAGGCGGCGAGCCTGCCCCATGGCCTTGCGGGCGGGGAAGGTCGACCCCTTCATGCCCAACAGCACAGCTGCTTCCTTCTCCCCCGGCACCTCGGCTCCATCGAGCCGCAGCATCCGGCCGAAGTGGGTGTGGAGTGTGCTCAGCAACTGGAACGGGTGGCGTTCACCCTGCCCGACCATGCGTTGGAGCATGTCGAGCGCGGTGGCCCGGTCGCCTCGATCGATGGCATCGGTGAGATCCCAGGGGGGAACGCTGCCGTCGTCGCCGAGGAACGGCTCGATGTCAGCGGCGGCGATCTTCGTGCCGACACCGAAGGTCGACGTGAGCAGATCGATCAACCCGAGCAGCCGGCTCGGCTCATCGCCAACCCACATCACGAGGCGCTTGCGCCCGTCCGCGTCGACCTTGAGCCCGGACTCAGCGAGGTGCTCACCCACCCACTCAGTGACCTTGCGGCCCGGACTCGTATCTACCTGAGCACCACCGCAGCGGGTGACCGCCTCGAGGAGCGCCTTGGGGACCTTGCCGGTGCGCCACTCGAGGACGAGCCGAGTGCTCGGGAGCGGATCGAGGAGATAGTCGACGAGGGCCTGCACGAGCTCCCCGCGCTCGCGCTTTTCGGTGACTCGTCCCAACACCACGCGGAAGTCGGTGAGGAAGGGCGGTGTCTGCGCGGCGTCGACGAGGACGAGAAGCGGATCGACGCCGCCGTCGTCGGTGGCGCCGACCTCGACTTCTTCGACCACGAGAGAACGGTCTTCGTCGCCCACGAGCTCGTCCACGAACCCACGCACGGCGTCGCGCAGCACGACTTCGTCATCGCCTCGGATGAGGGTGATCGGAACGGCGCTCATCCACTTGCCTCCCGAGCCGCAAGCACTGCGGCCATCACGTCGGCGGTGCGGCGGGCCCCACGCACGTCGTGGGCTCGCAGCACCCGGCTCCCCAGCGCGATGCCGAGAGCGTGGGCCGCGTGCGACACCTCGCGTCGATTCGTGACGTCCGCTCCTACCAGCTCACCGAGGAACCGCTTGTTCGAGGCCGAGAGGAACAGCGGCCAGCCGAGAGCCGCCAGCTGATCGTGTGAGCGCAGCAGCTCGAGCGACTGCGGTTCGGTCTTGCCGAGATCCAGACCGGCATCGACCATGATCCGCTCGCGCGGGATCCCCGCTGCCTCCGCCTGCTCGCCACGGTCGCACAGGAACCGACTCACCGCGTCGATCACGGGCTCGTCATAGACCGGATCTGGATCGGGCACACGAGGACCGATGCGAATGTGCGTGGCGACCACGGAGGCGCCAGCAGCCGACGCAACCGCAAGGTAGTCGGGGTCCTCGAATCCGCTGATGTCGTTCCCTACCACCGCACCGGCCTCGATTGCCTCCCGCAGCACCGAGGCCCGCCAGGTGTCCACCGACAGCGGCACGTCGAACCGCTCGCGGAGTGCAGCGATCGCGGGGACCACTCGCTCGAGCTCCTCCTCGGCGCTCACCTCGGGCCCGGGCCCCGCCTTGACTCCACCGACGTCGAGAAAGTCCGCGCCTTCGACCACAAGCTGCTCGGCCTTGCTCAGAAAGGCATCGAACTCGTAGTAGGCGCCACCGTCGAAGAACGAGTCCGGCGTGCGATTGAGGATGCCCATGACCAGCGCCCGGTACCGCGTGTCGAAGCGATGCTCGCCGAGCGCCACCTCCGGGCAGGGCACGGCATCCACCACCCGCCACGGCATCGGCTCCACGGTCGACGAACCTACCGCGGCGGTGCGACAGGTCCTCGGCCTGCCCTCACCGCGGCCGCGCGTCCACCACCAGGCGGTCGGGCACCGCGGTGATCTCGATGACGAGATCGCCCACCTCCAGCATCTTGCTGGGGGGCGGCCGAGCCACAGGGACGGAGAGCGGTCCGAGCCTCATGGGTTGTGCGGCCACGACGAGACGGATGCGATGCGCCCGAGCGACGTCGGTCACCACCGCGCTCGTCACAGAGGCATCGGCCACCACGAGCACCCCGATGGCCCCCACGCCAGATCGACGAAGGCCCTCCAGCACCGCGGGCGACCGGACCGAACGGCCACCGCCCGCACCGCTGAGCACCACCACCGCTGCCGTGTCGTGACGCCACACCGTCACCCCGGTTGTGATCGAGGCGCGCAAGGGTGGCGGAGCCCGGGCCGCCGCCACGGCCACCACCACCGCACTTGCCGCCACCGCCAGACCCGCCTGCCGAGCGCGGGAGCCCAAGTGGTGGCCAACTGATGCCAGCCCAAGTCCGAGCCCAAGTGCGACGACATGCGAGACACCGAGCTCGCCGAGCGATGCGTGAGCCGACTGGCGGGCGACTCCACCCAGCCAGTCGAGCCCGAGGCGCGAGGGGACATGGAGGAGCGCTGCGATCGGGGCGCTGACCACCCCCGCCAGCAATCCCCCGGTGAGCCCCCACACCATCAACACTCCGGCCACAGGCACCGCGAGGAGATTGGCTGGCAGCGAAGCCACGGGGATCGGGCCGAACGCGCTGAGCAAGATGGGGGCCACGCCGAGCTGGGCGGCGAGGGTGACCCCAAGGGCCTCCCGAAAGAGGCGAGGACCGGGGAGGACCCGTTCGATGCGCGGAGCCAGCAACACGATCGCGGAGGCCGCCGCGACCGACAGCCGAAACCCGACGGACCTCACGAGCAGCGGGTCCACGACAAGGAGCGCGACGACTGCCAGCGCAATCACCCGAACGCGCGCCGTCGGGTGACCAGCCGTGACGACCAATGCGGCCAGCGCCGCCATTGCCGAGGCCCGGAGCACCGAGGGTTCGAACCGGGTCATGAGGCCGAACAGACCGATCACGCCCAACGTGAGGATCAGCCGGGGCCACAACCGCAATCGCCGGAGCACTGGCCCC
This sequence comes from Actinomycetes bacterium, assembly GCA_031422255.1. Taxonomy (GTDB): domain Bacteria; phylum Actinomycetota; class Acidimicrobiia; order Acidimicrobiales; family VFJN01; genus VFJN01. The sequence goes on from JANOQG010000348.1 coordinate 6,550, forward strand.
GCCATTGCCAGGGCGAAGGCCACGTTCTGCCCTGATACGGCGAGCAAGTGGGTGAGCCCTGCACCGAGGAAGTCGTCTGCGAGATCGGCTGGCTGGGCTCGATCGTCCCCGATCACCAGGCCGGTGAAGAGAGCCCGTTGGCGATCGGACATCGAGGTGGCACCGGATACCAGTGTGCGACGCAGGCCGTTGGCCACCCGGCTGGGCACCTCCCCGACACGCCAGCTCTCCACGCGCAGCACGGTGAGTCGACCGCTCACATGGCGAGGAACGAGCCAGCTCGACTCGGGGGGTACCGATTGCACCAACCCCCGCACCCACACCCGCTCGCCCGCGAGGCGGTCGGTGAGCACAACAGCGGCGGCGCCCTCGGCTCGGGCCTCGAGGCGTCGACCTCCCAAGCGCACATCAGCACGCACCCCGCCGAAGGAGGGCTCAGGGTCGCCCACCAGCTCCACCTCGCCGGCGAAGGACCCCGGCTGCAGCTCGTCGAGCCCGTCGAGGCTGCGCTGGGCGAGGCCGCTGACCAGCAGAGCCAGCCCCACGCCCAGGAGGCCAACGGATCGCCAAGCGGTGGCGATGAGCGTGACGACCATCCCTGCGACAAAGAGGGAGCGGTTCGGGTGCAGCGCACCCAGCGCAGCGCCGAGGGCCAGC
>JANOQG010000349.1:0-4502 GCA_031422255.1 Actinomycetes bacterium
TGAACTTCATCGCGATGTGGGACGCGATGGGCGGCCTGGAGCGCTTCGATCGCCGACGACGTTGGTGGACCGCCCACCGAGACGAGTTTGTCCGCGCGCTTCGCTAATCGGCCGTCCGGGTTGGCTACTGACGCTGCGCACTGGTGAGGCCCTAAGGGACGGCCTGGGGCCGACGCGTTCGACGTCCTAGGGTCGCGCCCCATGAGGCGCGAGCTGGTCCTCCTTTCTGACGAGGTGTGGCAGAGGCTGCAGAGCCGGTTCGAGGGACTGACCGACGCGGAGTACCTCTGGGAACCTGCACCCGGGTGCTGGACGATCCGGCCGCACACCGACGGAGGATGGCGCTCCGATTGGCCGCTACCTCGGCCTGAACCGGAGCCGTTCACGACCGTCGCATGGCGCCTGTGGCATCTGATCGACATGTACGGCGAGAACCGGGCACCCAAGTGGCTCGATGTGTCCCCCCACGGCGACCCGATCGGCCTCGACGATCCAAACGGCGCGCCACCCGCAACAGCGACTGAGGCGCTCGAGCTGCTGGGTCGAGCCCACGAGCGCTGGGAGGCCCATTTGGCGCTCACATCAGAGGAGAGCCTGGGTGCGAACATCGGTCGGATCGGGGGCGGCTACGCCGATCGGACGAGGGCGTCCTACGTCCTGCACATGCTTGACGAGTTCATCCACCACGGCGCTGAGATCGCGCTCCTCCGGGACCTGTGGCGCTGGCAGCACCCCCTTGGGGTGGACGCACGAACCGAGCAGGCAATGCGGGGCGATCTTGCACTCCTCGACCAGCTCGACGCTCTGGACGAGGGCACGGCGAGCGAGCTCCTACGGGTGGCGGCCTCCTACGCGCGCTGGGGCCTGGTCATCGCATTGATCCATGCCGGCGTCGTCGCCCCGGTCGAGGGAACGACACCGCTGCACCTCGCTGCCGGGGCTGGTGAGCTGGACGTGGTTCAGCTGCTCGTCGACCGGGGCTCCACCATGGCGGCCAGGGACCCGGAGTTCAACGCGACACCACTCGAGTGGGCCCGGTTCCTCCAGCAGCATGCTGTGGCAGAATGGCTGGCGGTCCGCTCGAGTCCATGAGCTCCAGGTGTGCGGCCCGAGCAGGGCGCCGAGCATGATGACGTCGTGCGGAATCCGATCACTCCCTCACAGGACGGCTTGACCCGCGAGCTGCAGGTCGTCCGTGCGGTGTTCGCTGCGGCGATCGTCGTATCCATCTTCCACTACGTGGACAACACGCTCCGCTACAGCGACTACCTGAACGGGCAGTCCACCCCGATCGCTCGCTGGATGATCCCGGCTAGCTGGGCGTTGCTCACCGGGGCGGGACTGCTGGGATACCGCTACCTCATCATCGGTCAGCGCCAACTTGCCGCGGCCCTTCTCGGGGTCTACTCGGCGAGTGGTCTGGTGGGTCCGATCCACTACACGGCCGGGCCGCCATCGGACTTCGACGCCGTGCAGAACGTCCTCATCGTGGCCGACACGCTTCTCGGCATTGCCATGCTCGTCATCGCCGTCCGCGTGGCGCTGAGACCAGCGGCGTCGCAACGCGCTTAGGAGCGTTGGCCTCGCTGGCGGGTGCTGATCCCACCGAACAGCAGGCCGCAGTCGATGCACAGGACTCGTTGGCGTACCGGGAAGGCGCAGCGCTGGCAGCAGCCGCGGTCGCAGGTCGAGCACACGGTCGTGGCCAGCTCCGCCGGGTGCTTGCCACATCCGGCGTGGGTCCGCATGACAAGTGCGCTCCGTCTGCTGAACCCCAACGCACGACCCTTCGTTCATCAATCAGACCTACCGGTAATCGCCGCCGAGCCCGTTGGGGGTACGGCCGACTCCCGATTTCAGCCTGCTGAGCGGGCTCGGGCAACTTCGTAGCAGGCCACGGCGGCCGCGGCGGCGACGTTGAGTGAGGAGAGCGACCCGTTGAGTGGGATGCTGGCGATGGCGTCGCACCGCTGCCTCACCAACCGGGAGAGCCCGGCGCCTTCTGCCCCGAGCACGAGGGCGATCGGCCCATCGGCGGCGGGGAGCTGCCAGAGGGGCGTGGTGCCATCGCCGTCGAGCCCCACCACCCACACACCGTGGCGCCGCAGGTCCTGCAGGGCCGTTGGGAGCCCACCGACGATGGCGAAGGCCAGATGCTCCACCGCCCCGGCGGCCGTCTTGGTGACGGTGGGCGTGACGTGGACGGCACGGTGGCGCGGCAGCACGATGCCCGTGGCCCCAGCACACTCTGCTGACCGCAGGAGCGCGCCGAGGTTTCCTGGGTCGGTGACACCGTCGACCGCGATCAGAAAGGGTGGTGGTCCTCCCCGGCGAGCGGTGGCGAGATCATCGAGCAGCGTCTCGGGAATCGGAGCGGCCTTGGCCAGCACTCCCTGTGGTGACTCGCAACGGGCTTCAGCGAAGAACTTGCCGCGGCTCACCTGTCGTACGGGCACTCGTTCGGCGCCCGCCAGCTCGACGATGTCCTCGAGGATGTCGGACTGGTCCTGCTCAGCCAGGAGCCACACCTCCTGCACCTTCCGACGACCCGCCAGGAACAGCTCCCGGACAGCCTGGCGACCCTCCACCTGCTCGCCGCCCAGCCCTTGACGCTTGCCCGCCGAGCGTCCCGCGCTGGCCCCCGCTCCCTGCTTGCCGCGTGGCGCGCCGGGAGCGCCGCGTCCCTTGGCACCCGCCGGCGCGCGCCCGGGCGTCGGTGACCGACGCGTTGGGGCCTTGGGGAGGCTGCTTCCCTTCGATGGCCGACGGGGTTTGGTCATGACTGGCCCTCCACGAGCGCTACAGCCCAGCAGGCAATGCCTTCCTGCCTGCCCAGGCTGCCGAGCCCCTCCGCACGCTTGCCCTTCACGGTGACCGGAGCGCCCACGGCGTCGCTGAGGCGAGCCTCGATCTCGTCGCGCCGCGCCGCCAGCTTGGGGGCCTCGAGCACCACAGTGCAGTCGACGTTGCCCGGATTCCAGCCGTTGGCTCGCAGGTCGGCCACCGCTCGGCGGAGGAGCTCGATGCTGTCAGCGCCCGCCAGCGATGGATCGGTATCGGGAAAGTGCTGGCCGATGTCGCCAAGACCCGCGGCACCGAGCAGCGCATCCGTCACGGCGTGGGCGATGACGTCGGCATCGCTGTGACCGGCCAACCCACGCTCGCCGCCGAACTCCACCCCGCCGAGCACCAGCCGTCGAGTGGGGTCGTCGGTGAAGGGGTGGATGTCGAACCCCTGGCCCACCCTCACCGACATAGGAGCGCTGCCCGCTCGAGGTCGATCGGAGCGGTGATCTTGAGGTTGCGCTCGTCACCGTCCACGACCACCACCCTGCCACCTGCGCCTTCCACCAACGACGCATCGTCGGTGCCCTCCGGCGCGTCGCGGTGAGCGGAACGCAACGCCTCGGCACGGAACCCCTGCGGGGTTTGCACTGCCATCACGCTCGATCGATCGACCGTGCCCCCGCTCACTGAGCGGAGCGTGTCGGTGACCGGGACGACCGGGACCGCCGCATCCGCGCCAGCGAGGACAGCTGCCCGCACCCGCTCCCAGACCTCGGGCACCGGAACCGGCCGGGCGGCATCGTGCACAAAGATCGTCGTCGCGTCGGGCGGCACCGCATCAAGACCAGCCCGCACCGACGCCGACCGGGTCGCCCCTCCCGCCACCACCACGGTGGCCAGGGGCTCGCGGTCGTCAGCGGCATCGGCGGGCACGACCAGCACCACGCCGTCGGCATGGGCGGCAGCCGAGCGCAGCGCCCAATCGAGCACTCGTGAGCCCCCGAGGGACAGGTACTGCTTGCGTTGCCCGAACCGCTCGCCACTGCCGCCCGCCACCACGATCGCCCAGGTCGACATGCCGCTGACGCTACCGCCCGGGGTGGGAGGCTCGTCCTGAACCCGGCCCGGGCCAACGAACCGGCACTAGCGTCGCCGCAGTGGTGGATATCGAGCTGATCCGGGGCACCGAGTTGTTCGCTGCGCTCGACGACGATGCGCTCAACCGCGTTGCCGCCTCCGCGGTGTCTCGTGCGCTCCTCCGTGGCGACGTCGTGTTCGCCGAGGGCGCCGAGTCCGAGCACCTCTACGTGATCGAAGATGGGCTCATCGCCATCGTCAGCAGGTCCGACGACGGCCGCGAATCGGTCTTCGCCCTCATGGAGCGCGGCGAGCTCTTCGGGGAGATGGGCCTGCTCGACGGCCTCGGCCGGTCCGCTGAGGCGCGCGCCCTAGAGCCGTCGCAGATCCTCGAGATCCCCTTCGCGCCCGTGTGCGACGTGTTCGAGGCCCAACCCGTGCTGCTGTGGGGTGTTGTGGCGCTGCTCGCGGGGCGCCTGCGAAACATGGACGCAGCGCTGGCTGACTCGGTCTTTCTGGATGTCACCGGCCGGACGGCAAAGCGCCTGCTGGAGCTGGCCGGCGACGAGGACGAGTTCGTGCTCCCGGTCACGCAGGAGGAGCTCGCTGGCATGGTCGGCGCGTCCCGCGAACGCGTC
>JANOQG010000350.1:0-1898 GCA_031422255.1 Actinomycetes bacterium
CGTTCTGTGAACGGATACGTCCGCTATGCGGACGTATCCGTTCACAGAACCCGCTCCCTCTGGGGGAACACATGGCAATCGAACACGTGGCCGGGCTCGACGCGCTCGCCCAGGCACAGCACGGCGTCGTCACGACAGCCCAGGCGGTCCGCCTGCTCGGCGCAACCCGCAAGACTCGCTGGGTCGCCGAAGGACGCCTCGTCTCCGTGCAGACCTCCGTCTTCCGACTGGCGGGCTCGCCGGGGACCTGGCACCAGCAGCTTCACGCCGCCGCTCTGTCCTCCGGCGGGGTTGTCTCCCACCGTTCCGCCGCAGAGCTGTGGGGAATGATCCAGCCCGCCGGCTACATCGACGTGAGCGTGCATCCGGATCGGCTACCACGCGTGCGTCCGCCGGCAATCCTTCACCGCATCAAGGACCTCAGGCCCGATCTCGCAGTGGAGCGCGAGGGGATGGCGATCACCGATCCGACCCGAACGATCATCGACCTCGGCCTCGTTCTCCCGACGAGATCGGTGAGCGCGGCGCTCGGCAAGGCCTTGTCCATTCGTCTCCTCACGATCACCCAGGCAAAGTCGCTGCGGGAGGCACTCGCGCGACGAGGGCGAAACGGAACCGGCATTGCTGGCGAGGTGATCGACGGTCGCCTCCTCACAGGTGGAAACGACAAGAGCGAGCTGGAGACCCGACTCTGGCGCCTCACCCAAGGCGCGTCGCTCCCGCTCCCGAAGCTGCAGCACGAGGTGTGGCACGCCGGGCGATGCATCGCGCTGATCGATGCCGCCTATCCCGACCTCAAGCTCGCGATCGAGGTGGATGGGTACGAGTTTCACTCCTCACCTGACGCCTTCCAGCACGACCGCACTCGCCAGAATCTCCTCGTTGCGCTCGGATGGACCGTGTTGCGCTTCACCTGGGCCGACGTCGTCAAGCACCCAGACATGGTGGCCAGCCTGATTCGCGACGCCCTCACCCGTCTCGAGGCCGCCTGACCCCCGTTCTGTGAACGGATACGTCCGCATAGCGGACGTATCCGTTCACAGAACCCGGAGCCCGAGCTCGCGCAGCTGCGTTTCCTCCAGCTGAGTGGGCGCCTGCGTCATCGGATCCACCCCGGACTGCGGCTTCGGGAAGGCGATGACCTCCCGGATGTTCTCCTCGCCCGCCAGGATCGCCACGAGGCGGTCGATGCCGAACGCGAAGCCACCGTGAGGCGGCGCGCCGTAGGTGAACGGTGTGAGGAAGAAGCCGAAGTTGCGTTCCTGACGCTCTTCGTCGATGCCGAGCACCTCGAACACGCGGCGCTGGAGGTCGGGCTCGTGGATCCGGATGGAGCCTGATCCCAGCTCCCAGCCGTTGAGCACCAGGTCGTAGGCGAGGCTACGGACTGACATCGGATCCGACTCGAGCTTGTGGACATCGTCGGGGTGCGGGTGCGTGAAGGGGTGGTGGCCTGGCTTGGGTGTGCCGTCTGCGGAGCGACCGACGAACATCGGAAAATCCACGACCCACACGTAGCGGTAGGGGCCTTCGTGCACGGGCGGACGTCCAAGATCGTTGCGGAGCGTGCCCAGAACCTCGCAGGTGGGGATCCAGTCATCGGCAACGAGCAGCAGAAGGTCGCCAGCCTCAGCGCCAGTTGTGGTCACGAGAGCTGACTTCTCCGCCTCGCTGAGGAACTTGGCTACTGGGCTGTCGAGCGCGCCATCGTCGCCGACCCGCATCCACACGAGCCCCTTCGCACCAGCAGCTTTGGCGCGGTCGGTGAGGCCGTCGAGCTTGTTGCGGCCGTAGTCGGCAGCAGCCCCCGGCACCCGTATGCCCTTGATCGCCTCGGCCGACGCGAACGCCTTGAACTCCGTGGCAGCGAAGACCTCGGTCAGCTCGATCAGCTCGAG
>JANOQG010000351.1:0-2342 GCA_031422255.1 Actinomycetes bacterium
GGAACGCCTCCCGCACCGCGCGGGGGATGTCCTGGGCCGAGGTGACGAGCTCGTTGTGCTTGGTGACCGACCGGGTGATGCCGATCGTGTCGCACTCCTGGAACGCGTCGGAGCCGATCGCGCCCACAGGAACCTGCCCGGTGATGACCACCATCGGGATCGAGTCCATGTAGGCATCGCACAGGGGCGTGACGATGTTGGTTGCCGCCGGCCCCGAGGTGACCATGGCCACACCCGGACGACCTGTGACGTGGGCGTACCCCTCGGCCATGTGACCAGCGCCCTGCTCATGGCGCACGAGGATGTGTCGGATAGGGCTGTCGAGCAGCGGGTCGTACACGGGCAGGATGCATCCGCCCGGGAGCCCGAAGATGGTGTCGACGCCCTCCATCTCGAGGGACTTGATCAGTGCTTGTGATCCGGTGAGCTGCATGTCCTGGGTACCTTTCCTGCAAAACGAGAACGACCTCCCGAGTGGGAGGTCGTAAGGCGCACACGCGAGGGCTAGGTCGCGGTGCGCTAGGTGAGTACCAGGAGGTTGGGTGTGGCCATGGCGGGAAGTGTTCCACGCGAGCGCACCCCAGGCAACCCCATCAGGCCTCGGTGATCGCTCCCCGCTCGGCGCCACTCGCCAGCCGGGCGTACTTGGCCAGCACTCCGCTCGTGTAGCGCGGCTCCGGCAGCTTCCAGCGGGTCTTGCGCTCAGCGAGGGTGGTCTCGTCGACCAGCAGGTCGATCGTGTGGTTGACGATGTCGATGGCGATGCGGTCGCCCTCCTCGACGAACGCGATCGGGCCGCCGTCGACGGCCTCCGGCGCGACATGCCCGATGCAGAACCCGTGGGTGCCGCCGGAGAAGCGCCCGTCGGTGATGAGCGCAGCATCGCTGCCGCGGCCCACGCCCTTCATGGCACCGGTGATGGCCAGCATCTCGCGCATGCCCGGGCCTCCCTTGGGCCCCTCGTAACGGATGACAACGATGTCGCCTGCCTCGATCTTCCCGCCGAGGACGGCCTCCCTGGCCGTGTCCTCGCCATCGAACACGCGGGCCCGACCCTCGAACTGGAGGTGGTCGATGCCGGCCACCTTCACAACGGCGCCCTTCGGTGCGAGGGTGCCCTTGAGCACTGCGATCCCTCCGACCGCGTGGAGCGGGTCCGACAGGGGGTGGATGACGTCGCCATCAGGAGCAGGCGCGTCGATCTCTGCGAGGTTCTCGGCGATCGTCTTGCCGGTGACGGTGAGGCAGTCGCCGTGGAGCAGCCCGGCTTCGAGCAGGTGTCGCATGACGACGGGGATTCCCCCGACGCGGTCGATGTCGGTCATGTGGTACTTGCCGTGGGGCTTGGTGTCCGCAATGTGCGGCACCCGAGCGGCGACCTTGTTGAAGTCGTCCAGCGTCAGATCCACGCGTGCTTCAGCCGCGATGGCAAGGAGGTGGAGCACCGCGTTGGTGGATCCACCCAGCGCCATCACGACGGCGATGGCGTTCTCGAAGGCATCCTTCGTCATGATCTGACGCGGTCGGATGCCCTGCTCGAGCAAACGGACGACGGCCTGGCCCGAGGCGTAGGCGAAGTCATCACGACGGCTGTCGGGCGCTGGCGGGGTGGAGGAGCCGGGAAGCGACATGCCGATGGCTTCCGCCACGGACGCCATCGTGTTGGCGGTGAACATCCCGGCGCAGCTGCCCTCACTCGGGCAGGCCCCTCGTTCGATGGCGTCGAGCTCAGCGAGATCCATGGTGCCGGCGGCGTAGGAGCCCACGGCCTCGAAGACGTCGACGATGTCGGTTGCCCGGCCCTTGTGCTGGCCGGGCAAGATCGAGCCGCCATAGAGGAACACCGAAGGCAGGTTCACCCGTGCCGCGGCCATCAGCATCCCCGGCAGGCTCTTGTCGCACCCGGCGAAGGTGATCAGCCCGTCGAAGCGCTCGGCGTGCATCATGGTCTCGACCGAGTCGGCGATCACCTCGCGGCTGACGAGTGACGCACGCATGCCCTCGTGACCCATGGAGATGCCGTCGGACACGGCGATGGTGGTGAACTCGATCGGGAAGCCGCCAGCGTCGCGCACACCCACCTTGGAGCGCTTGGCGAGACGGTCGAGCGGCATGTTGCACGGCGTGACCTCGTTCCAGGACGACGCCACCGCCACCTGCGGCTTGGCCCAGTCGTCGTCGGTCATGCCGATCGCCCGCAGCATCGCTCGGGCCGGCGCCCGGTTGGGACCGTCGGTGACCTCCCGACTCCGCGGCTTGATGTCGACGGGAACCTCACCCTGCTCGCTGCTCATGGCGGGCACGCTACCGGTGTGCTGCGGCCGGGACCCACCCCAGCCCCA
>JANOQG010000352.1:0-6235 GCA_031422255.1 Actinomycetes bacterium
GCGTCAAGCTGCCCGACGATCTGGCGAAAGGCCTCGGTCTGCTCCTCGCGCACAGACTCCGGGATGCGCTCGATGTCGAAGTCGGCGACCCGCCACCAGTCGAAGTCACCCCCGAGCAGGAGGCCATCGCAGACGGCCCGAACGTCGCGCCGCTCCCAGAATCCCTTCGGGTTCTCCTCGTTGGTCTCGGTAGCGATGCCCTCAGGTCCGAAGTACGCACCTGCAAGGTTCAGCAGCCGGGTGACGCTCGAGGTACCAGCCCGGTGCATGCCCAGGACGATCAACTGCATGGCCAGACCCTACCGAGCCGTCTGGTCATGGGTACCGGTCCACCGCGCGCGGAACCCGGCGATCTCGTCAGGCGCGTAGAAGTGCCGCACCAGGCGCGACGAGTAGGCCCGGTCGAGCTGTGCCGCAGTCGGTTCGAGCGCGCGAAGAAATGATGCATACGCGTCGGCGTAGGTCTTCTCGGACCCTACGTTCACGCGCGGGATCTCGACCGGGTGCTCGGTACCGAGCAGCTCAGCGATCGCCTTCGGAGCGACCGCTTGGTCCTCACTCCGCAGCAGCAGCAGCCGCACCCCAGGTGTCTCGATGATGGAGTACCCCTGCACAGGGTCGAAGTCGCTGGCGAACACGTCGATCCCCAGCGCTGGCTCGAGATGCGACTCGAACCACGTGAGGGGCAAGTGGTCGAGTCGGCCCGCAAACCGCGCATTCAGGTCGTCCACGGTCGCGCCGGGCTCCAGGTAGCCCCGCCGAAGGCCGGGTTGGAAGAAGGCCGACGCCGTCTGGGCGATCGGGTCGCGCACCATCGAGATGACCCGCCAAGGAGCCGCTGGGGTGGGTGGGCGATCGTGAAGCTGCTGTGCGTCCCAGACGCGCCACGGCCGGCCTGACCACCGATACTCCGCCTCCTCCGCTGCGAGGAAGGCTGGATCGAGGTTGTGTACGTGAAACGGCCGGTCGATCCCGGCGTTACGCAGGCCCGCAACCACAGCCGAGGACCCCGTCTTCGCCATGGAGAACACCACGACCGGGCCATCGGAAGACCGCCGCCACACCCAACGGTGTCGCGCCTTGGCCACCGCGTACGCAGTTCGGGACGTCAGCTCACTCGTCATCGAACCCGGCGATGTTTTCCGAGTCGATGCGGCAGTACCGCATATACGCCGAAACGACATCGTCGGGGTCGCCGTATTCGACGACCTGTCCCTGGTGGAGCCAGAGCGCGGTGGTAGCGATCGAGCGGACGAGTGTGAGGCCATGGGTGACCACGGCGATCGTGCGCCCGTCACCGCAGAGCTCGAACATCTTCTCGGCTGTCTTCTCCTTGAACTTTGCATCACCACCGGCGAGTGCTTCGTCGATCAGGAGGATCTCGGGATCCAGGTGGGCGGCGACCGCGAACCCGAGACGAGACTTCATTCCGGCGGAGTAGGTCTTGAAGGGATAGTTGACATACTCGCCGAGCTCGGCGAAGTCGACGATGGACTCCTCGAGAGCCTTGAGCTCATTCACCGAATGCCCGAAGGCCAGCGCCCCGAGCCGGATGTTGTCGCGACCGGTGAGGTCTCCCTGCATCCCGAGTCCCACCGAGAGCAGCGGTGAGATCCTCCCCCGTACCGTCACTCGGCCTTCACTTGGGGCGAGGATCCCCGCCAGCGTCCGTAGAAGGGTGGACTTGCCCGCCCCGTTCCGACCGATGATCCCGAGAACAGTGCCCTTTGGAACGTCGAAGGTGACGTTGCGCAGTGCCGGAACCTCGCGCCGCCCCTTGTTCTCCGACCCCATGAGTCCGCGGAGCCCCCACCAGCCAGCGGTCCGACTTATTCGGACGTAGTACGACGCCGAGAGGTCGTCGACCTCGATGGCGGTTGAGGACGACGACGTGGGCTCAGACATGGAGGGCGAACGATCGCTCGTGACGGAGGAAGACCCAGACCCCGGCGACGAAGAGCACCACGGCCCACGCCACGCTCTGGAAGATGAGCCCGGCCGACGGCATGTCTCCCGTGATGACGCCTTGGAACGCGGAGAACAACGCGAACAGCGGGTTCCACGAGAGCACCGAGCGGATGCTGGGGCTCAGCGTCGAAACCGGATAGATGACGGGCGTGGCGAATGTGAGCATCCGGAGGATGTAGTTCAGGAGGTTCGACACGTCCTTGAAGTAGGCCGTCGCGGTGGCGAACAGCAGTGCCAATCCGAGGTTGGCCGTGGCCTGGATCACGAGAAGCAGAGGCAGGAGGAGCACCGCCTGCGTGACCGGAGCACGGGCGAGGAGGTGGATCACGCCGTATACAGCAAGCGCTGGCAGCGTGGACAAGAACCCCTTGTAGACCTCAGCGATGGGCAGGAGAGCCCGAGGGAACACTGCGTTGAGCACGAGTCCCTTGTGACGCACGATCGCCCGGCCCCCCTCGCCGATCGAGATCCGCGTGAAGTTGAACAGGAAGACGCTTCCGATGATGGCGGTTACGAACTCCAGCGAGGTAGCGCCGCCTCCCCGGATCACGACGAACAGAAACATGTAGATCGCCGCCTGAAAGAGCGGATCGACCAGAGACCACAGCTCACCGAGGAACGTACTCGAGCGCTGACCGCGCACCTGGGCGCCTGCGAGCTCGACGATGAACGCCCGACGAGCGATGAGTTCCTTTACGTACGGCCGCAGGTGGGGAAGCGTGAGCGCGTTCGGCTCAAACACCTGCACCACATCGCTGTAGCGGTGCTTCTTTCCGGACCCGGCGCGGTCGTTCACTCCGCTGTATCCGTGGACGGGCGCTTCTCCTCACCCAACGAAGGGCGCTCGTGCGCACGGATGGCCCGCGTCACGGAATCAGCCATCACGAAGACCCTGCGCTGAACCGAACGACCATTGCGCAGGACCACCGTTGCGCCCCGAATCGCGAGGATGGGCTCGCGCTTGTCGCGGGTGCTCACCTCGTCCAGATCGCGGACGATCTCATGAACCTCACGGACGTTCAGCTCGAGCGATTCGGCGGCCTCATCGTCAAACAGCTCCTTTCCAGCAGCGGCGGACCGTGCCACGAGGCTGAGGAGCGACCGCGAGGCTTCGTCCACGTCGAGAAACAGCTCCACCACGGCTTCATCGGTCCAGGGCTCCACCGACGCACGGGCGACCAAGCGAGCGACGTGCATCATCACATCGACGACGTGCTCCTCGGGCACCGGCACCATCACGTATTCCATGAGCGGAACCTACCTGTCCCCGTTGGTTGTTGTTTGCGGCTCTGTCCGACCCATCGGCTTACGGTGCATCGGGCACTCCCGGCCCCTGCAGCGTCACAGCACCATCGGAAGGGAGCACCCAGAAGTTGATCTGTCCCGACTCGATCGCGCGTAACAGGACGTAGTTCGTCCCTGCCTGCGAGAGCCCCACGTTGAGTGCCGCGATCGCCTGGGCCTCTGCTTCTCGCTGCGCGATCTGGTTCTTGCTCGTCTCCACCTTGATCAGCGAGGTCTGGTTGTCCTCGAATGCCTTTGCTACATCCGCGGGTATCTCGATCTTCTTGATGATGAACGTTGGCGGAGTGCATTCCCGGCCTGGGCGGTACGTAGGCCCGCACACGAAGGGCTCACCCAACGCCTTCACGAGGCTCACGCCAAGCTGCTGCTCCACGTCGGCCTGGATGGCGAGGAGATCGGCTGCGTTGCCGTAGATGTCCGCGACGTCATATTCCCGAGTGTTCTCCTGGAGCGCGTTTTCGATCTGCTGCCGGAACGTGTCCTCGATCAGGCGATTCCAGCCAGCCGGTTTGTAGGCGGAGTACTGCAGTCCGAGCTGATCGTGGAAGTCCTTCAGGCGATCGACGTTCAGCTTGAAGTACACCGCAACCTGGTACTCGATCTGGACGCGATCCCTGGAGGGGGACACGATTGAGTCGACGGCGTTCACGGCACCCTCTTTCGGCGCCTTCGACACGATGTACGTCTGGGTATCAGCCGGGTAGAGGTAGAGCGGATCGCCGATCCCGTTGAAGAAGAGACCGCTTCCAGGCTGCACCACCTTCTGGAAGTGGGCGGGCTCGAACGGCCCACCGCCGTAGCTGATCCCGACCATGTTACGTGGCGTCTTCTTGAGGCCCGAGAACACCGTCGGGGCCAGTGCAAGACCCACGACGACCGCCAACAGCACGATGATCCGGAGGACGGGCCGCCGGCCTCGGCCGGGACGCGGGATGCGCCGACGCCCAGCGCTCTTGGTCGACGACCCGACCGGCCGCGTCGGTGCCGCCCCAAGGGAGTCGAGATCGTCCCTGGAGCCTGGTGATCGCGGTTCGTCACTCATCGGGCTGTCCTCTGTTCCTGTGTCGTGCCGGTGTCAGTGGTTGATCCCCTAGCGCGCGGGAACCCACCGAACCGATCCTGGTGCTTCCACACGCGCCGTCGCCGGCGGGGCGCCGACACGCTACCGAACAAGCAGTTCACGTCGAAGTCTCACCGATCCCGTGGCTGAGGCCGTGCTGCTCGAGGAGGTCAAGGAGCTGGCGCGCTCGATGATCGAAGGTGTGGTGCGCCAGGACGACCGCTCGGCCACGCGCCGCCAAGGCACGGGCTGCCTCAGGGTCGTCGAGGGCGGCTCGCACCAGTGCGCCGAGCTCGGCGCTGGTTCGATAGGTGGGCACGGCAGCCCCGAACAGGTCGTGGATCCCCGGCACCTCGTCCGAGATGATCGGTGCCCCGCACGCGAGGACGTCAAAGATCCGATTGGAAACGAACCCCCAAGCGCCCATCGTGTCCCAGTGGTCGTTCAGCACCACCCCAGCGCTGCTGTAGACGGCGGGGAGGACCTCGTTGGCTACGTGGTCGGACACGACAAGGCTGGAGTCAACGAGATCGCTCCATCCACTGCCGTAGATGGCAGGGCGAAGCCCCGCAGCCAGCGCATCCTCCACCACGGGCCGAAGCACATTGCGGGTCTTCGCCACGATGGTGACCGGGTGCTGATGCTCCAGGACCGGTGGGTAAGGGCGGAAGCGCTGTGAGTCGGTGGCCTGGAGAAACACCTCGACTGGCGTCGAGGAGCGAGCCGCCAGATCAGCTGCGAACGGAGCCGACGCAACCAAGACGAGGTCGGCAGCGTCGGATTCGCTCAGGTCGAAGCTCTCAGGATGGCTCACCACCCAGACGAGGTGGCGCTGCCCTGGGGTGCGGCGCACGGGAGCAAGGCCGTGCACAACCAGGTGCAGGTCGCTGGATCGCGACGGCAGCGAGTCGGCCTGGTCGAGCGTCTGCACCACGACGTCGTGTCCAAGCCGGCGAAGCGCCCCGGCGAGGCCTTCAGCGAGATGCCAATCGCCCCACCTTGGCGCAAGGCGCGCCGAGGGCACAGCAGTGGTGATCACCCACCGAGGGCGAGGCCTTCGTCCTCCCGGCTCCCTCACAGCGGTCCGCCCGTACTGGTCAACGAACTCGTGCCAGGCTGAGCCCCGCGGATCGATGGGCTGATGGAGCTCCGACCGAGCCCCCACCGGGCGATGATCGAAAACCACCGATTCGGGAACGTGCACCACCCTTCCTTCGTGCTGGAGCAGCCGAGCACAGAGATCAACGGCGGCGACGCCGAGGTCATCCGTCCCCGTCAAACCACCGACCGTGAGATAGGCGGCTCGGTCCACCACCAGGCAATGCAGTGGCGCAGCGGACACGTCCTGGTGTGGGCGTCCCACGTCAACAGCAGTTCCAGCTGCCCGAGCGGTTGCTACCAGCGCGCCCGTAGCGTCCAACGCCACGTCAAACCCTTCCGACCGCACCAATTGATCGTGCTCCGTGGTGCGCCACCCCCGCCGGGCCGGATGCACGAGGGTAGGTGTGGCCGCCACCACATCGCCCGTGACGGACTCAGCCAGACGCGCCATCCACCCCGGCCCCAGGCCCTCAGGCGGCGCCAACACGAAGCACAGAAGGTCGCTGGTGGCTGCGGCCGCACCGAGGGCCAGCGCTGCCGTGCTCGAACAGCCCTCCGCGAGCACCCTCACATGGTCACAAGGCTCCGGGTGGGCTGGGGAGCCGCCAACCAGCACCAGCTCAGGCAGGAGACCAGCGTCCCGTCGCCAACTGGCATCCCCGCCGACCGCGAAGGCGATCACCGAGACAGAGACGTGACCCGGAGCCGGATCGAGGCGGGCCGCCTGGCGGGCTAGCGCCGCGGCGCGCCTCCTCCGACACGACGCCCTGGTACAGGTAGATCGGCTTCTCCGGCGTGATC
>JANOQG010000353.1:0-2950 GCA_031422255.1 Actinomycetes bacterium
CGGGCGATCGCGTGCCAGAACGGCGACGAGTCCCCGAATGCCACACCGAACAGCGGCACGGGCTCGCCGGGAGCTGTCGGGTCGACGTCGCAGTAGTACCGATGCGTCCACTCACCCGCGAGGTCGAGCAGCTGAAGCAGCAGAGGCGGGCTGAGGAAGCGCGCGGCCTCGACCCATTGGTCGTTGAACCCGTCGAGGAGATCGCGGAAGTCGGCACCGGGCATCCGTTCCGCCACCAGGACGAGGCCCTGCACGGCACGATCACGCTGGCGGCTGAGCAGGCTTAGATCGTCACCGAGGATGTGAGTCGCGATCCCCTTCACCGAGTACGCCGGGCACTCGGTCGGCAACGCCCACTGGGCATCATCAAGGCCAGCGAGAAGCTCGATCAGGCGAGCACGTTCTGGCAGATACAGATCCAGCACGGTCGAGATGGTGGCGTCGTCGATCCTCGGCATCCCCCATTGTCGCCCGGCTGCACGAACGACGCGCCCCACAGCCCCGGCCTCGAGACGAGGAACGTTGCTTGCTGCCCGGAGTGGGCACCCGGCACCAGAGCGGCTAGCGCTGCACTCCGATACTCCTATGTGTTGTCAAGGTGCTCCGGCGGTGCTGGCAGACCAGTGATGAGCCACTCGGTTGAGGGCAATCTCTTATGAGGCCATACGTTGCCGGTGAGGTGGTCGAGCGGCGGCCGGCAGATCGATGGAAGGACAGCCGGGTTGGCGTCAGGCAGGAATCGGGCCAGGCCGCCGCTCGAGATCTCGGTTCAGGTGGGGAGGTGGCGCCAGGTCTCGCGGGCGACGTAGCGCTTGAGGACCCGGATGATCTCTCGTTTGGTGAGGCCCTCGTCGGTGCGGCGTTCGACGTAGCGGCGGGTGCGGGGGTCGCTGCTCATCCGGGTCATGACGATCCGCCACAGGGCGTGGTTGGCCTGGCGGTTGCCGCCGGGGTTGAGTCGATGCCGGATGACCTTGCCTGATGACGCCGGGATCGGTGCGACGCCGCAGAGGTGCGCCCAGGCCGCTTCGGACCGGATCCGTTCGGGGTTGTCGCCGGCAGCGACGAGGAGGATCGCAGCAGTGTCCACGCCGACGCCGTGGAGTGCGAGCAGCCCGGGGGCGGTCGCAGCGACGAGCGCGGCGAGGGCGTCGTCGACGACCGCGAGTTCCGCGTCGAGGTCCAACACCCGCCGTCCTAGGGTCCGTAGCGCCAGCTTCGTGGCGCAGGACACGACGTCGCCGGAGGGCCGCAACCGGGCCGTCGTCGCGGCCAGCTGTCGGGTGGACAGGGGCTGGAGGCGGGTGCGCAGGTCGTCGGGAGCGGTGAAGCTCAGGTGGCGGATCTGGTTGAGGCTCCGAACCCGGGCCTGACGGCCGGACCGCTTCGCGACCAGCAGCGCCCGCATCGCTTCCATCGACCCGTCACCGGTCTTGGCGACCGCCCGGCAACGACCCCCGAGCGCCGCTCGGGCGGCTTCGACCGCGTCGAGCTCATCGGACTTGCCGTGGCGGCGACGTTCCTGGCGGTTGGGTCGATCGACCTCGATCACCTCGATCCCAGCGCGTTGCAGGAACCGGGCCAGACCAGCGCCGTAGGCGCCCGTGCCCTCTACCCCGATGCGTTCGAGGTCACCGAAGCCCACCAGCCAGTCGTGCAGGTCCCGGTAGCCAGCCGGGGTCGTCGCGAACGACTCGACACCCAGCACACCGCCGTTGCGGTCCAACGCAGCGGCGACATGCACATCGAGGTGCGTGTCGACACCACCGGTGATCGGACGCGTGCTCTCTACGATGGTCATTGCCATCCCTTCTCTCTTCAACGTGGGTCAGGGGTGGCACGCACGTCCCGGGAAGGAGACCGTGAACGATCGAGCTGTTGCTGCAGCAAGATCGGTCACCCTCCGGAACGGGGCGTGCCCCGTTTTCACTAGCAACGCCGAACGTAACCAGCACCGCTCACCCGGCGGTGGACCGTCACCTTCAACCCACCAGCATCCTCACTGGCAGGTATGCCCGCTACCGGCTCGGCTCCCCGAGCCGGCGGTCGGGGACACCCCGGCGTGTTGTGCGAACCGGTGATACCGACCCGAGCGCGGCACCGGGGCGTGAGCGCTCGACGAGTCGGGGGCGGGAGATGGCGCCGCTGGGTACGGTGAACGCGAGCGACCCGTGGGAGGGGAAATGGCACGTGAGACCGAGGTGGCGGCAGCCGTCGAGTTCGTGCCAGGGGTTGTCCGCGGTGCCGGAAGGTACGCGGTCGGAAACGCGAACGGGGAGCTGTTCGCAGTGACACGCCGTTGTCGGCATCTCGGTGCCGATCTCGCCAATGGATCGGTCGACAGGGAGGGTTGCCTGGTCTGTCCGTGGCATGGCGCCAGATACGACGTTGCGACCGGGCGGATGACGCGGGGCCCACAGGGCTTCTTCGCGAAGATCCCCGGTTCGGATGCTGGCTACCGTCTGTTGACCAGGGTCCTGCCCCTTGGTCGCGGCACGCTCGTCGAGCGAGAAGGCACGGTGTTCGTTCGTTAGCACCGAGCTTGAGCTGAGGGGGAGACGATCATGGTCGGGTTCGATGAGGTGGTGGAGAAGATCACCGACGCGGCGCGTCAGGTAGAAGCCGACCGAGGCGCCTCACCTGTGCTGGCCGCCGTCGTTCGGGAGTTCCAGGCGAAGCTTGCGAACGCAGAGAGACAGGCGACCGATGGCGTACCCGGTCGCGACTCCGTGATCGAGCTGGAGCAGGCCGGCGATAGCGCCAAGGTGGCCGCCGAAGCCGACGCGGGGTTGTCGAGTGATTCGGTGAACCTAGAGGTGGGGCTGGCACCCCCATGGCCCGCCTGCCTGCGCCCTGGTGCAAGGGTGCCGGATGGGTTGGGATCACGGCATGACCGCTGGCTGGGTGTGGGTGCGTTCCGACCTGCGGCGCGAGTGGCGGGCCTCGCTCG